>JALERM010000165.1 GCA_022764165.1 Eubacterium sp.
TGTGCGGGCGTGGGAAGGTTAAAATATACCATGTTTCCCATAACTAACCGGGGAGGGGGATTTACATGAAACAACACAAATGGAAAATAGTTGCAGGCATATCTGTGATTATTTTTCTGGTTGTAGTTGTGGTAGCTTTTCTGGGAAATGATAAAAATAATAATTTAGATTTGTCAGCGTTTAAGACAGATAGTATTTATTGTTATGAGGGAATTCCCTGGAATACATCTCTGGAAGAAACAAAAAAACTACTACCGGAAAAATTGATCAATTCTTCTGAATTGGCTGCTAACATAACAGTGTATGAAATGGAGAATATTTATGTAAAAGGTCATAAAGCATTTACAACGTTAACATTTGATCCCAATTTTTCGGATATAACGTTTCACTTGTCACTGGAAGACGATGAAGATAATCTGAGTGAGGTAGAAACATATTTGATTAGAAATTTCGAAAAGAATTACGGGCAGGCAGATGAAAGAAAAGAGTCTACCACGTACGATGGAGAAAAGTTCAGAAGCTACACATGGAAATGTACGGATCAGGAGAATCAAGATATTGTATTACATATATTTGTAAAATATAACACGAAAAAAGTATATGACATTATAATAACGACTGGTTTGGTAAAATATATAGAATGAGAGTGTTTTGATGCAGACACAAGTTAAAACCTGGGGGAACAGTCAGGGGATTCGTATCCCAAAAGAAGTGTTACAGGAAGCAAACGTAAAAATTAATGATGTGTTAGATGTACGTGTTGCAGCTGGGATGATTATGTTGGTAAAACCATTCAGACATAAGACATTAGAAGAAAGATTTGCTGAATTTGATGGAAAGTTAAATTTAGATGGTGAGTTTGACTGGGATGAACCAGTGGGAAGAGAGGTTTGGTGATGAAAGCGCTGGTTCATCAAGGGGATATTTTAAAAATTGAAAGAATAAAAAGTCCTGTGCTGGTTGGGGGTGGCCATGGGACTGGTTTGTAGTTCCCCATTCAGACACAAAGGAATCGCCACATCTGTAATCCATGTTGTAGATGTGGCGGTTTTATCTATTTTCCGATAGTCTTTTTGTACTAATTGTCTTTTTCAACTAATTTCGCTCCGCCTTCCAGATTAAACTCTGCTTCTTCTTCTGATATCGGAATGTAGATATCGGTTCCATCCACGTGAAAGCTATAAGTGCCATCTGCTTCTTTGAAGATGGTAATATCTTCAGGTCCGAATAGCGGTTCTCCATTTTCATTTACATCCGATGCAGGATACTCAGGTTGGAGAATAAAACAATAGGAACTTATTATGAAAACCAGATACACAATCATGCTCTGATCATGGATCAGAAGTGGTGATTTAGATCGGGAATCCTGTGTCAGAAGTTCAATACGCTCTCTGATATTGTCGTGTTTTTCAGGAGTGACCATGGGACAGGTTCATAGCCACCCAAGGGGATTTGTACCCCAATAACTACAATTATCATGATGATCCCCAAAAAATCTGATTAAAGAACAGAAGAATGTCGTTTGTAATAGAAAAAACGACAAGATATAATAAAAAACGTATAATTGGTGGATTATCCATTCAAAATTCAGAAAAAACATATATAATAAGATAAAAGTAAGAAAATAGAGTTTGGGAGGGATGGTATGAAACGAAAAAATTATTTGTATATATTAGGAGTGACCGTTTTGCTGTGTTCCGGATGTGATAATGCAAATCGTGAGTCTAAAACAAATGTTAAGCTTCCTGAACTGGATGCGATTGATGAATTGCAGTTAAATCTTACAAGGATTTCCGCGGATGATTATCCCAATGCGAAGCTTGCAGATCTGGCGGAGGATATCGAGTCTGCCGAACAGGTAGATGTGAAGGAAGCAGAAAAGCTGCATCGCCCGGAGGATTACCTGACAATTACTTTGGGTTATGAGGATGATTCCCAGGATACCTTTTACTTTTTCCAGTATGAGGGAGAATGGTATATGGAAACTGAGGCGGGAGTATTTTACAGGAATGCGGAGTTTGTTCAGGATTATATCAGCCAGGTAGAGGTTATACCGGAGTCAGTGTTTTCTCCGGAACCGGAGTTTTTGAGACTGCGTCTGGGACTGGAGGACAGGTTCGATACACTGGATACAAAGTATGAGTTTGTTCTTGGTGTGCAGACAGACATGCAGTTCCATGGTATGACAGAGGAAGAAGCCATTGTGTCAACCAGGGCATCACTGATGGAAAAATACCAGATCTGTCAGTATGCACTGCAAGGTGGGATTGAGATTTCTGATGAAGAACTGGATCAGATTTTGAATCAGTATCAGGAAGCATTTGCAGATGATGCAGCCCGCTCCGAATACAAGTCGATTTATGAAGAAGCAGGTACAACGCTACAGGAGTCACTGGAAAAGAACCGGGAATTGATTCGAATTGATAAAACCATTAAAAAGCTATATCAGAAATTGCAAAATGACTTCCGGAATGGCCAGACAAAAGTAGGAAATAAAGACTGCAAGGATGTGAATGAATATTATCAGATATATGTGGAGGATGTTGTAAAATCTTCTATTGAGGAAACCGAGCGGAATAAGCTAGAGAAATCTCTTGATGATGCGGAAAGATATTACAAAGAGAATAAGGCAGAATTGGAGAAAAATGACCCGTACACAGATCCGGAAAGTTTGATTTGGGATTTTCTGAATGAATATCTGAATGTATCATTGGAGCAGGCAACTGATCAAATGCAGCAGCTGACTGAAAATTCTTCCGTACATATAGTTATGGAAGATGCATTTACAAGTGAAGGCATCGAACAGGTTACTGCCAACAGATATCCACTGATGATGGAAAAACTGGCGGTTGACATTGGTTCAGACATAATAATAGAAGAGGTGGAGATAAATCCGGAAAGTGATTCTGAGACAGAACGAAGATATAGTTTTTGTGCTGATTTAGATTATCCGATGGCAGACAATGACACAGTTACTGATGAGATAAAAGGGTATTTTGACGTGCAGTTTTTGGATAATGAATGGAAAATTGATGCGTTTATGGTTAGGTCTTTTGACGGTTCTTATCCGTTATCATAAAAGGGCAGATTACAGTGACTATGGGACGGGTTCGTAGTTACTAAGTGGATGTTTATGAGATTGTTCTTATAAACATCCATTTTTATTATATTATAGGAAAGTCCTCTGACTTTCCTATAATATAATAAGCCCTCCGGGCAGGATCGCACTGCGGCGGAAAGGAATTATGTTGCGGAAAGCAACCCGCCGCAGGCGGAGAATCCTGCAAAGCAGGATTCTTTTTTTATCTATGTGTAACCTTTTTTCTCTTTTACAAGTCTAATATACAGGAACGTTCCCAGAAGAGGTGAAGATATGGAACAAAAGAAAATAGAACAACTTGTAAAAAAAGCGATGAAACGGGATGAAGATGCATAGAAGGTATTACTTTCTCAGTATCAGGAATATTTGTACCGTATAGCCTATGCATATTATAAAAATGAGCAGGAGGCATTGGATAAGCTGTCGCCTGATTATAGGAAAGTGTTGATCCTCAGATATTTTCAGGATATGAAAATAAAGGAAATTGGAGAGGTGATGCAAATTCCTGTTACTGTGATACCGAAAGAGGTATTTTTTGATGGATCCTCACTGTATATAGGATTTCAGCTTAAAACACAGGATGAAGAAGGTTTTGGTCAGGAAGTTTTGAAGACAGGAGTGGTATAATCTGGATTATTCTACCATACAGATGGACGGTACCTGGTCCGATGGAAATGGAGAACATGTATTTTCCGAAGCTCTTATTGGTGAACAGACAGAACATGATACTTTTGAGGGAAGACTTAAAATTGCCACAGAAGGTATAAGTGAAAGCGTGGAAGAAATCCAGTTACACATTTCATTCTTGTTTTGGGAGAATTATAATAAGAGAGCAGAATGGGACGGTAATGAAAATGTGGGCGGAGCAGATTATCATGTGATAAAGCAGGGAGACTGGAATCTGAATATACCTATAAAAATGGATGCAAGTCAGGTAAAGACAGTTACGGTAAATGAGACGAATATACAGGGATTTGGAATTGAAAGTATTACGGTAACACCATATGAAATAAAGATTGTTCCAATCATTCCCGAACTGAATTCTGACTTGCTGAATCAGGTGTATACTGGTTTTGAAAATCTCTGTGCAGAACAGCTGGGTGAAGAGGGGGCAAAAACATTTCTGGTGGAAGCCTTATTTGACAGTCAAGATCCAATATGGTATGGAGGATTTGCCGTATTTAATCAGGATGGAGAACGAATGGAGTTTGGAAGTTCGATCGATCATGTGGAAATACATGAGGGTAAAATGAGAAAAATGGAAACACTGTATTTTTATCTGATGCCGGATGATGTCACTGCATTTAAATGTCAGGATCAGGCAATTGCTGAAAAATGTAATATATTCTCATTTGTTCTTGAGATGTGATTCTTAGGGTGACCATGGGACGAGTTCATGGTCACCCTCGTTCTATCTAAGAAAATATTTGCAGTTACGGCCAGTTGTGGTAGAATAAAGAGTAGTTGGAGGAGTTAAGGAATAATTTGGTTTCAGAAGGGAGAGTGTGGATAATGGCAAAAGTATTTAATACAACTGGTTTATGTGTTCCAGAAGCACATTATATGGTAAATATAGATGAGCGTCTGAAAGAAATCAGGAGGCTTGTAGATGATGGCAAGTATTTTACAATAAGTAAAGCACGTCAGTATGGGAAAACAACAACGCTGATGGCATTGAGCCGCTTCCTTCAGAAAGACTATTATGTTGTTTTGATAGATTTTCAGACTTTTGGCAGTGTGGATTTCGAAACAGAAAAAAAATTTTCCCATGCCTTTGCAAATACCTTTCTGAAAATCTATAGAAGGGCTAACTCAACCGTAACGGGGAAACTACAGAAAGTTTTGGATTCACTCAGTTTTAAAATTTCAGATCAAAATCCAGATTTTACGTTAAGACCCCTGTTTGATAAGATTGAAGATATCTGTGCCGCTTCGGATAAGCCGATTGTGCTGATGATTGATGAAGTTGACAGTGCCACCAATAATCAGGTTTTTATTGATTTTCTGGCACAGCTTCGTGCACAGTATCTCAGGAGATTTCAACAGCCAGCACTGAAATCAGTAATCCTTGCAGGGGTGTATGATATCAGAAATCTTCGGCAGAAGATTCGTCCGGAAGATGAACATAAGTACAATAGTCCCTGGAATATTGCTGCGGATTTTGATGTCGATATGAGTTTCTCAAAAGATGATATTGCCGGGATGCTGACAGAGTATGAAAATGACTATCACACGGGAATGTGTGTAGAAGAGATGGCATGCAGAATATATGATGATACTTCTGGATACCCTTTTCTTGTATCAAGATTGTGTCAACTGATGGATGAAAAGGTTAGTCGGGAATGCGGTTCCCGGAAGATGGCATGGATGCAGGAAGGTTTTCATAGAGCTCTGAGAATGATTTTGCAGGAACGAAATACGTTATTTGATTCTTTGATTGGTAAGCTTCATGACTATCCGCAACTTAACAATATGCTGCAAACGATTCTGTTTACAGGAAAGACATTTACGTATGCTGCAGACGCAAGTGTGATTGATGTAGCTGCAATGTTTGGATTCATACAGAATCAACGTGGAAATGTAGCGATTGCAAATCGAATTTTTGAAACGCGCCTGTATAATTTCTATCTTTCCGAAGATGAGATGCAGAAAACTGATATTTATAAAGCATCCTTGCAGGATAAGAATCAGTTTATAGTAAACGGATATTTGAATATGAGGCTGGTTCTTGAGAAATTTGTAGTTCATTTTAATGATATTTACGGAAAGTGTAAAGAGGAGTTTTTAGAGGAAGAAGGCAGAAAGTTTTTTTTACTATTCTTGCGCCCTATTATTAATGGTACTGGAAATTATTACGTCGAATCTCGAACCCGTGATTTGCGTCGGGCAGATGTGGTTGTAGATTATTGTGGCGAACGTTATGTCATTGAAATGAAAATCTGGCATGGACAGGAATATAACAATCGTGGAGAGCAGCAACTTGCGGGATACCTGGATGATTTTCATATTAATATGGGTTACATGATTAGTTTTAATTTTAACAAAAATAAACGAGTAGGTGTGCATGATATCATTATTCGTGATAAGAAAATTATTGAAGCTGTCGTATAGGGGTGACTATGGGACGGGTTTGTAGTCACTAAGGAGGTCGCCGATGATAGGATTGAAACGTGGTTCTGTACAACTTTGTGAACATGAAAATGAATGGGAATTGGAAGCTCAGTACACCATTGTCCGCCTGAAAAAAATATTGGGTGATGTGGTGAAAGATATTCAGCACGTGGGGAGTACTTCCATCTGTTCCATTAAAGCGAAGCCGATTATAGATATTGCAATTGCCGTGGATCATTTTGATGATATTCTTGCATTTGAAAAGGAACTGAAAAATGCCGGTTTTTATTATCGGCCGGATGCAGGAATTGGAAATCAATTACTGTTTGCCTGTGGCAATTATTATGATGGTTCTGGCGATTTGCAGACTCATTTTATCCATGTTGTTCTTACTGACAGCATGGACTGGATCAATTATATCAATTTTAGAGATTATCTGAATAAAAATCTGACTGTGGCTAAAGAATACGAAAATCTGAAAGTAACGCTTGCCGCACAGAGGTCTGTTGACAACGGCAGGAAATATTATTTGCAGGGGAAACATGATTTTATTGTCAATACTTTGAGAGAAGCACTTATTGACTCCCAGCTTGGAAAAACAGCAGAAATAACCACCGGGGAGACAAATCATGTGAATCTGGCAGAAAGAGGTGAAGGTCGTGACGATACTTGATAAATTTCTGGAAACGCATATTCTTTCAACAGAAGAGTATCTGGAACTGCTTTCTTTGCGTGAAAATCCCGAAACCGTGAAACGCCTGCAGGATGAGGCGGTGCGGCTTAGAAAGCAGTATTATGGGGATAAGGTGTTTACCAGAGGACTGATCGAGTTTACGAATTACTGTAAGAATAATTGTTATTACTGTGGGATACGGAAAGGGAATCATCATGCGGACAGATATCGTCTGACCTGTGATGAGATTATGGAATGCTGCCGGAGCGGGTATGCACTGGGCTATCGGACCTTTGTGCTGCAGGGAGGTGAGGATCCCTATTATACGGATGAACGTATCGTGGAAATTGTCCGTTCCATTAAGCAGGAATTTCCGGACTGTGCGGTGACATTGTCGATTGGTGAAAAGTCTTATGAAAGTTATCAGAGGTTTCGGGAGGCGGGTGCAGACAGGTACCTTCTCCGGCATGAGACGGCAGATGAGGAGCTATATCGGTCACTGCATCCTGCTGAGATGAAACTGTCTAATCGTAAACAGTGTCTCTATCATCTGAAAGAACTGGGTTATCAGGTGGGAGCAGGATTTATGGTGGGCCCTCCGGGACAGACCATGCAGCACCTGGCAGAGGATTTGTATTTCCTTCAGGAATTAAAACCTCAGATGGTGGGAATTGGCCCCTTCATTCCCCATCATGATACCACGTATGCCAATGAACCGGCAGGTAGCGTGGAACTGACTCTGTTTTTGCTGTCCATTCTGCGGATTATGCTTCCCCGGGTTCTGCTTCCGGCTACAACAGCACTGGGAACGCTGGATCCGTTGGGGCGTGAAAAGGGACTGGCTGTCGGTGCCAATGTGGTGATGCCCAATCTGTCTCCGGTAAAAAATCGGAAAAAGTATGAGCTTTATGATAACAAAATCTGTACAGGAGAAGAAGCTGCTGAATGCCGGGGGTGTCTTTCCAGACGTGTGGAACGTGCCGGATACCGGCTGGTGGAAGAGCGCGGTGATGCCGTTTCATAGAGGATGTAGTGTTTAATTTCTTCGCCATTCTTTGGTGGCGTCATCCCTTACGACTTCGCTCCTGTGTCTGCTCAGAAATCGTGTCAGGTTGTAGCAGTCAATCCAGATTTCTCCGTTTCCATCTTTTTGGGATTCATCAAAGATCAGTTGAATCCCAAAGTGCAGATGGACACTGTCGATATTGTTGACATTTTCTTTGGTGCTGTATCCGGTATGACCCATATATCCGATTACATCACCGCTTTCTACCCGGTCACCTTCTTTAAGTCCTTCCGCGTAGGGACGATTCTGGCGCAGATGTGCGTAATAATAGTACCGTCTGGTGTCGTCGCTTCGTATGCCGATGCGCCAACCGCCGTACTGATTCCATCCCAGTGCCTCCACGGTTCCGCCTTCTACAGCAATAATTGGAGTTCCGATCAGTCCCATCATATCGTGCCCCAAGTGAGGACGGGAGTAGCCGTAGCTTCGGGAAGAACCGAAGTCATCATAATCACTGTAAGCAAATCCCTTGGCAATCGGAGAGAAGACTTTCAGTCCATAAGCTTTTGACGTTGTGGTATTTTTGGGATCCGTATATTCCCCCACATAATTATGTAAAACGGCATCGTATGCTTCCAGATAATAGTTATAATATTTCAGATCTTTTGTGAGATTTTCTATCGTCACTTCTTTTGCGCACAGCTTTTCCTTTGTATCTTTCATAAGAGAAAGTGTATCTTTGGAGAAATTTCCTCCTGTACGTGCAGCTGTATAGGCAAGCAGAGGAATCCATTCCACATGGACGGGTTCTTCGTAAGTTTCTACATCGTATTCGTAAGCCGCACAGAGGGCTTCATAGGAAATATTGAAATCCACCCATTTGATGAAATCTTTTTTCTGTACAGAGACGGAAAGGGACTGCCCGACACGCCGGAAGGCGAGAAAAAGGCAGAGAGGAAGGACGAGCAATTCTATAACAATACCGATTTTTAACCATTTACTTCGCATGAAACCCTCAAAGAAGGAATTTATAATATATATGCGACATGTTCAAAAAATAACCGTACTGACACAGAAAATGCCGCAGTACAAATATTGTGTACTGTACTGCGGCATACTTTTGTTGCTATGAAGCCTGTAAGGATGAATAGTAACTTATTTTACACACTGAGCGAATTTCTGCTGTGCTTCCGCCACTTTTTTCTCTTCGGCAGCAGGTGTCTGGTAAAGTCCCCGCTGGTGCATCATCTGAAATACCTCGTTCTGAATGCTGTGTTCCTGTTCCAGAATTTTCAGAAAGGTATTTCGAACATTGTCGTGAACACATTCACCCGCAAAAGTGTTAAAACGTTCTGTGGTGGCTTTCTGGGCAGACAGACCGTCTCCCAGGATTTCTTTGTCTGTAAAAATCTGTGCACTCTGCATATCCTGCATATTTTCCACACCTCCTACCGTAACTGTTCGTACAATGCATTAAAATGACCCTGGTGCATTTCAGAAATGCGTTCATATTTCTGACGGATTTCACTGTCATTGGTGTGCATTGCCAGCATTTTGAATTTTTTGGTCAGCAGTTCTTCATCTGCCAGAAGATCATTCAGTGCAGATAATTCTTTTTCGGATAACTGTCCCATCATGTATGCCTCCTTGTTATTAAATTTAACAGTTTTATGATGCCACGCAGGGCAGATTTTATGCATGAACAATTGTAAATAGAAATTATTTTGAAATGCAAAATAGTTGACATTTTTTTGTCCCGGATGCATAATGAAAAACGCTTGAATGGAAATTCTTTTTTAATGGAAAGGGGCTGCATCTATGAATATTGCATCCAGAATATTTTGTCGTGTCTACCAGTCTGCATTTCGTCTGGCACTTCCATTGCTTCCTTATCGGAAACCTAAAATCTATGGCAGTGTGGCTGGTATCGTAGATTTATTAATAGAAAAGAAGATTACCTCTGTGCTGCTTGTCACGGATCAGGGAATACGCAACGTGGGAAGTACATCTCATCTGGAAGAACTGTTGAGAGAAAATCACATACATTGTGCTGTATATGACGATACCTGTGCTAATCCTACAGTACATAATGTGGAGGAAGCAAGGGAATTGTATTTGCAGGAACAATGCCAGGCACTGATTGCTTTTGGCGGTGGTTCTTCCATGGACTGTGCAAAGGCTGTGGGAGCACGGATTGCTTATCCGAAAAAGTCTCTTGGGAAACTGAAAGGTTTGTTGAAAGTACTTCGCCAAATCCCAATGCTGATAGCAATCCCTACTACGGCAGGGACCGGAAGTGAAGTGACCATTACGGCAGTTATTACGGACAGTGAGAAAAAACATAAATACACCATGAATGATTTTACGCTGATTCCGTCCTATGCAGTATTGGATCCCGAGGTGACTTTTACACTTCCTCCCCACCTGACTGCGACTACCGGAATGGATGCTTTGACTCATGCGGTGGAAGCTTATATTGGAGGAACCACCACCAGAGAAACCAGAGCGTTATCGTTGGAATGCACAAGATTAATCTTTGAAAATATAGAAATTGCCTATGTGGACGGATACAACCGAAAAGCCAGAGCGAATATGCTTCTGGCAGCATACAAAGCAGGAATCGCATTTTCAAAATCTTATGTGGGATATATTCACGCAGTTGCACATTCCCTGGGCGGTCAGTATAATATTCCTCATGGACTGGCCAATTCTGTTCTGATGCCGCTGGTGTTGGAAGATTACGGATCAGCTGCACACCGGAAACTGCACAAATTAGGTGTGGCTGCCGGAGTATCCTCAGAAAGTGATTCTCATAAAGAGGGAGCAGAGAAATTCATACAGGCCATCCGGGATCTGAACAAAAGGATGGGCATACCGGAGACTCTCACCGGAATCCGAGAAGAGGATATTCCTCAGATGGCAGCCCATGCGGCAAAAGAAGCTAATCCGCTGTATCCGGTTCCCAAATTGATGAATGCAAAGGAATTAGAAAAGTTCTACTATCAGGTTGCAGATTGGAGATTGAATGATGAAAATAGATGAGATTCTGGAAAGTCAGCGCAGATACTTCAGAAGCGGAGCCACTCTGCCGGTATCTTTTCGTATAGAAATGCTGAAAAAGCTGAGAAATGCAGTGGAAAAATATGAAAATGAAATCGGGGAAGCCCTCAGAAAAGATCTGGGTAAAAGCGATTTTGAAGGATTTATGTGTGAGACCGGTCTGGTAAAAAGTGAGATCAGTTATATGATTCGCCATACTCGTCGGTTTGCGTCTAAGCATCGGGTATACACCCCACTGGCTCAGTTTGCTTCTTCCAGTTATAAAAAACCGTGTCCTTACGGAAATGTACTGATTATGAGTCCGTGGAATTATCCATTTCTTCTTACCATCGATCCTCTCGCAGATGCTATTGCGGCAGGAAATACCGCAGTTGTCAAACCCAGTGCCTATTCCCCGGCTACCAGTGCGGTAATCGCTAAGATGCTTTCTGAGTGTTTTCCGCCGGAGTATGTTGCGGTAGTTACTGGAGGAAGGAAAGAAAATGCAGCACTTCTTGATAAGAAATTTGATTTTGTATTCTTCACCGGAAGCCAGAATGTGGGAAAAGAAGTTCTGCGTCACACAGCAGAGACTCTGACACCGGCGGTTCTGGAACTGGGAGGAAAAAGTCCCTGTATCGTTGATAGTACAGCCAAATTGAAACTGGCAGCGAAGAGAATTGTTTTTGGAAAATACCTGAACTGCGGACAGACCTGTGTGGCTCCGGATTATATTCTCTGTCACCAAAGTGTGAGAGAAAAACTCACAGAAGAAATATGCGTACAGATTAAAAAACAGTATAGTGAAGACCCATTGACCAATCCCGACTATGGAAAGATTATCAATGAAAAACACTTTGATCGCATCTGTGGTTTGCTGGATAAAGATAAAATCGTTCTGGGTGGCAGATGCAGACGGGAAACCCTGCAATTGGAACCAACGGTTATGGATCATGTGACCTGGGAAGATGCTGTGATGCAGGAAGAAATCTTCGGGCCAATTATGCCGATTCTTACCTTTGACAGCTTTGATGAGATTTATTCTATGCTTGCAGGAAAGCCGAAACCACTTGCACTATACCTGTTTTCCGAAGATAAACAACGGATCAAAGAAGTTACCGAACGATGTTCCTATGGCGGAGGCTGCATCAATGATACGATTATCCATCTTGCCACCAGCGAGATGGGATTCGGCGGTGTGGGCGAGAGCGGTATGGGCTCTTACCATGGAAAAGATGGGTTTGAGACATTTTCTCACACGAAGAGCATCGTAGACAAAAAAACATGGATGGATTTACCCATGCGTTATCAGCCGTATAAAAAAGGACTCTATGGGAAACTGCTGCATCTGTTTTTGAGATAACGAGTGACAGGGGTGGCTGGGGGACGGGTTCATAGTCACGATTGTGACGATGAACCCGTCCCCCCGCCACCCCCCCGGGGAGAGGAT
>JALERM010000182.1 GCA_022764165.1 Eubacterium sp.
TCACTGGTGCTGCACAGATGGATGGTGCTATCCTCGGAGTTGCTGCTACTGATGGTGTTATGGCTCAGACAAGAGAGCACATCCTGCTTTCTCGTCAGGTAGGTGTTCCTTACATCGTTGTATTCATGAACAAATGTGATATGGTTGACGATGAAGAACTTCTTGAATTAGTAGAAATGGAAATCCGTGAACTGCTCGACGAGTATGAGTTCCCGGGAGATGATACACCGATCGTTCAGGGATCTGCTCTGAAGGCTCTTGAAGATCCATCAGGAGAATGGGGAGACAAGATCATGGAACTTATGGAAGCTGTTGACAGCTACATTCCAGATCCAGAGCGTGCTGTAGATCAGCCATTCCTTATGCCTGTAGAGGACGTATTCTCTATCACAGGACGTGGAACAGTTGCTACTGGTAGAGTAGAGCGTGGAACACTTCACGTATCTGATGAAGTAGAAATCGTTGGTATTCACGAAGAATCCAAGAAGACAGTTGTAACCGGTGTTGAGATGTTCCGTAAGCTTCTTGATGAGGCTCAGGCTGGTGACAACATCGGTGCTCTTCTTCGTGGTGTTCAGAGAACAGAGATCGAAAGAGGACAGTGTCTGGTTAAACCGGGATCTGTAAAATGCCACAGCAAATTTACATCTCAGGTTTACGTATTAACAAAAGATGAAGGTGGACGTCATACTCCATTCTTCAACAATTATCGTCCTCAGTTCTATTTCAGAACAACAGACGTAACAGGTGTTATCTCTCTGCCAGAAGGAACAGAGATGTGCATGCCTGGAGATAACGTAGAAATGACTATCGAACTGATTCACCCAATCGCTATGGAACAGGGTCTTACTTTCGCTATCCGTGAAGGTGGACGTACTGTTGGATCAGGCCGTGTTGCTACAGTTATCGAATAATTAAAGAATATAGCAAAATAGGGCTTTCCCGTTGTGGGATTGCCCTATTTTTTTGTACTGTGGTACTATTTTGGTATCACAGTATTTTTGTGGTGAAATTGTAGAAAACGTGATATACTATAAAAAAACAGAGGAGGTAATTCGAATGGAAGCAGTACAGACAGTAAGAAAATCAGATGAGAGATATACATTAGAAGATGCTGTAAATGTTCTTTTTTCTAAATTGGATTCTGCGATTGATGATATGGAAAATGGAAGAGTTATCTCGGCAGAAGATATGTGGAAAGAATTAGAAAGAGTATAAGGTGATGTATGAGCCGCATATACAGTGTTGAATATACCTATAGTGCCAGAGATAACATGCCGGGTATGAAAAAATACATTCTAGATACTTTTAAGTATCGTGAGTTAGGTGAAAGCTTCGTTCAAAAAATGAAAGAGGCGGAAAAAAGCCTGAAAGTGTTACCGGCTGATTATAATACAGTAGGATTTCAATATAGAGGTTACGATATTCATTTGAAACCTTATAAGTCATATTTGTTTTTCTATGTAATAGATGAGGAAAAAGCGGTATTGACGGTGCTTAGAGTTCTGCAGGATGGAATGAACTGGGAGTACATATTGAAACGATGGCTGCGTGAGCTATACTAGTTTTTTAGGTGGTATTTATTATGCGTAAAATTAGTATTTTAACTTTCATCTTCTTATTGATATGTATGTTGATTTGTAGTTGCGGTTCAAATGAATCAACCAATACAACAGATAATGACAACGAGATACTTCCCATGGCATCCTACATTGAGATGACTCCTGAAGAAATTTCCGAACAAAGCGATTGCGCAATCATTGGAACATATACAAAAATGGATTCTTACAGTGCATATACTTATTATGCCTTTGATGTTGATAAAATTTTATATGGCTATGTACCTGAGAAAACAATTCAGGAATATGTTTTAAAAACATCAGATGTAAAAGAACCTTATTACGAAGAAGGACAACAGTATCTGCTTCTGCTTAAAAAGGATGAATGTTCAATCTACGATGAATACGATTACTATATTTCAGCTTCTGCCCTTATTTATTTCCCGGTAGATGGAACACCAACTCTCTATGGCAAAGAATTTACAACACCAAATGGGGAATCAATTGAGGATTATTTCTATTCTTTAAAGGAAAAGACCGGAATGGTTAATGTTGAAACTCAGAAAAAGGAAAGAACTGCTAATCAAAGAAAAAACTATGATTCTTTAGAAAAAGAAATTAAGGGGGAGTCAGAATTTATTGCGTATCTAACAATAGAGTCTATGGAGAGCGAAGGTATTGCCCATACAAATACTTATTGTGCAACGGTAAAAGATATGGTTGTCGGAAACCAGGAAGCATTATATTATGATGATGATACCAACAAAATGATAAGTATCATTCTGGCAAAAGATACGGTCGAACCTGGCAAAACATATCTGGTAGGCTTCAGGGATCAATTAAATGGTAAAGAGTCAGTACCAATTTACGGTCAGTCAACCTTGCATAGTGTCATTTCCGAAAAAGACACCGGAACGATTAATAACTTATAGAATATAATCAAATAGCCAGCCTGAAAAACAGAGCGTGTTTGAAAAAGGCTTTTAGCAAGATGTGCATCCTATTTTGAGATAAATTTCTTTTAATGAAGAAGGAGTAGCGGGCTACGCTGACTGAATGCGAGAAAAATTTAGCCAAAATTGGGCTGTGCAGATTGCTGTTTCCGAAAGATTCTGGGGATTGTTTTTTTATTCTGATCTGGCTGGCTCCTTATATGTGCGATGCAGTAATTTTTACAGCCGTGAAGGTGGACGTACTGTAGGTTCAGGCCGTGTTGCTTCTTTTATTGAATAATTTTGCGTTGGCAATGAGCCATGCATGAATAAATAACGGAAAACCCGGAGGAGAGTTTGCTCTCAGCCGGGTTTTTTGTTATTTATACCCTTCGGGCATACGTTCATATAGGGCGAAGCCCGAATGGAGCGGAGTATGTGTTTTCGGGGTGCCTTAATAAATACAATTTTGGATGTGATTTCTTCGCAGGTAGTGACTTCCTTTTTATGTTGAAGTGCTATATAATAGAAACAGAAAATATAATAGTTCAGCAGAGGCTGAATTGTTCTGAATGAATTCAGCAGGTATTCGCAATCTACTGCGAAAATTACAGAGGTTTGCCAGGACGACATAGAATCGAAGGGAGTGAATCAGGAAAGTGGGTATCTATTTAAATCCCGGGAATGAAAGTTTCCAGGAATCAATTGAATCAGAAATATATGTAGATAAAACGGAATTGATTGCATATACAAACCGTGTATTGAAAACGAGGCAGAAATTTGTGTGTGTAAGCAGACCCAGGAGATTTGGAAAGTCCATGGCAGCCGAAATGCTGGCTGCGTATTATGGAAGAAATGCAGATTCCAGAAAGCAGTTTGAGAATTTGAAAATAGGAAAAGATGCTTCTTTTATGGAACATCTGAATCAGTATAATGTTATATTTCTAAATATGCAGGATTTTTTAAGTGAGAATTCTGACATTGAAGATATGCAAAATGCCATAGAAGAAGCGGTTCTTTGGGATTTGCAGGAAGAATATCCGGATATTCATTATTATAAGACGGACAATCTGATTCGGTCATTGATGGATATATATAAGGCCGTGAATGTTCCATTTGTATTTATTATTGATGAATGGGATTGTATATTCCGTGAAAACAGGGAGGATAGAAATGCTCAGAAAATTTATCTGGACTTTTTGAGAAAGCTTCTGAAAGATAAGCGATATGTAGCGTTGGCATACATGACGGGAATTCTTCCGATCAAAAAATACGGATCTCACTCAGCGTTGAATATGTTTGATGAATTTTCTATGACAAATCCGAAGCAGCTTGCAGAGTTTGTAGGTTTTACGGAGACAGAAGTGAGAGAATTATGTACCAGGTACGGAATGGATTTTGAAGAAACCAGACGGTGGTATGATGGATACCACTTTCAGAATGTGGAGCATGTGTACAGTCCACGCTCTGTGGTCAGTGCAATGCTCAGCAGAAGTTTTGACAACTACTGGAACCAGACGGAAACCTTTGAGGCACTGCGTGACTATATTGTTATGAATTATGCGGGACTGAAGGATACCGTGATCGAACTGCTGGCAGGGGAACATAAGAAGATAGAAACAGGTTCTTTCAGCAATGATATGACAACATTTTCAACAGCGGATGATGTATTGACTTTACTGATTCATCTGGGGTATCTGGGATATGACTTTTCAACGAAAGAAGTTTTTATACCAAATTCGGAGATTGCTTCTGAATTTGTGGCGGCTATTCAGGGGGCAGGCTGGGATACAGTTATAAACGCTGTAAAAAAGTCAGATAACCTGCTGAAAGCAACCTGGGATAAAAATGCAGAAGCAGTTGCGGAGGGGATTGAGGAAGTACATTTTGAGACTTCCATATTAAAGTACAATGATGAGAATTCTCTGGCCTGCGTAATTTCACTGGCATATTACAGTGCAAGGGCATATTATACGGAAATTCGTGAATTGCCGACCGGTAAAGGTTACGCGGATGTGGTGTATCTTCCCAGAAAGAATCACATGGACAAACCTGCCATGATCATTGAATTGAAATGGGATAAATCAGCAGAAGGGGCAATTGCGCAGATTAAGGATAAAAAATATGTCAAAGCGCTGGAGGAATATAAAGGAAATATGCTGCTGGTAGGGGTGAATTATGATAAGGAGAATAAGAAACATCAGTGTGTGATTGAAGAAGCAGCAGGAGATCTGGCATAGAGTATAGAATTTATAGTCAGATAAATTGATTTTTCAACCGTCGAATTGACAATGAGTTATGCATAAATAACAAAAAGCCCGGAGGAGAGCCAGATCTCAGCCGGGTGTTTTATTTCTTGAAAAACTGAAAGTGCAGCATACTTTGTTGCCTGCGCAGAAGGATAAAGACAGTAAGCGTCAAATAGACCGTGTCTAGCATCCAGGACTCCTATCGGTTATACTTAAAAAAAATCTTTAGTAGCAATCGCCATGAAAGATAACGATTATAATGTCAAGGCTGAATACTGGCGCAAGGTCATAACTCAATGCAACAATCGCAGCAGTGATATCAGCAAAGCAGAATGGTTAGATCAGCATGTTTGGCCGGTCTACAGAAAAGACAGAAGACATCATTGACAATGTATGCTCCTGGGCAGATGCCACCGACCCTGTCTCCGAGGATATCCCTGCCGATGATCCGTCTTCTGATGAGGATAAGGAAGAAAAATCCGCAGCGAAAGGCAGCACCAGTGGCAAAAAAGAGCGGAAGCCCTCAGGAAAGAAGAAAAAGGGTAAGCGTGCAGAAGATTTCTCCAGGCTTCCCGGCAGGACTGAGTTCCAGTTCGATGTAAATGCACTGAATGATGAATACGGCGAAGGGAACTGGTGCATAGCCTACTGGGAATCACACAGGATGCTGGAGAGCATTCCCTGCACAAAGTATGTCAGGCCTGTGTATACCCCTGTCATTTCGGGAGGACTGGAGCATTCCCTCGTCAGGATCCCTGCATCAGGGCAGTTCCTTCCCGGATCGATCGCAACCCCATCACTTGTTGCAGAGATCATGTACAATAAGTTTGTCCTTGGCCTTCCTCTCTACCGCCAGGAGGCGGATCTCATCTGCAATGATGTTCCCGTCTCACGCCAGACCATGGCCAACTTGGGCATCCGTTTTGCGCTGGACCTTTTCGGCCCGGTCTATGATTTACAGTACCTATTTTAAAGCCGGGGTTTGTAAATGATGAAATTCGTAACTGTGAAGGTACTGAACAGTTACGATTTTCTGATTCATACTATAATCAACTATGAGAAATTCTTTGACATATCCTAAATTAGGTGGTAATATGATTATAGAAAGAGTGCTACCGATAGACGGTTAGTCCAATAAATTAGTTTGACAAAAATTGCCGCTTAGTTTACCAGACGTGGGCGGCTATTTTTGTGTCTTGTTAATATCCTTACCAAAGGTATATCCGATTCCAAAGCAGGTTAAGCCGAAGCTTATAACTGCAATGAGGTCAACAATACTCATGGCTTAGCCCTCCTTTCGAGAGATTTCCACCAGAAGGCTCTGGGGATTTCTATGTAATCGGAGGGTCACAGTCCCTCCGTTGAAGGACTAACCGCCTACCGTTTTTTGGTAGCACCCATGCAAAGACTATATCAGTGTATCAATACAACTGCAATAATATATTGTGACGAAAGTATATAAAAAGGGCTTAAAATCAAGGGTTTCGGAGAGTTTTCCGAAACCCTTTTTGCCGTGTGCGGTAATCCCTGAAGTAATAAACCTCTTTTCGGTAGTATGGGTTTGTGTTAATATTGTATATATATATAAATCTGAACGAAGCTGATTGAAATAAAATCATTTCGGCACATATATGGAGAATACAGAATATCAAGATTTTTAGAAAAATGGAGGAAATAGAACATGCGGAAAATAAGTAACAGGGCAGAGGCATTTACTGATTCTGTTATTCGTAGAATGACGAGAATAAGTGATGAATATGGTGCAATTAATTTATCGCAGGGTTTTCCGGATTTTGATCCGCCGAAGGAGATATTGGATGCACTGTCAAAGGTTGTGTATGAAGGCCCACATCAATATTCTATTACATTTGGTGCAAAAAATCTCAGGGATGCTCTGGCAAGAAAAAATGAAAAAGCAATCGGACGGAAGGTGGATCCGGAGACAGAGGTTCTGGTAACCTGCGGCAGTACAGAGGCAATGATTTGTACAATGATGGCCATATGCAATCCGGGAGATAAGGTAATGGTGTTTTCACCTTTTTATGAGAATTATGGCGCAGATGCGATTCTGTCAGGTGCTGAACCTATCTATATTCCGTTGGTTCCGCCTGCATATGACTTTGATATCACATTGATTGAACGGGGATTTCAAGAGGGTGCAAAAGCAATTATCATATGTAATCCCTCAAATCCATGTGGGAAAGTATTTTCCTATGAAGAACTGGAGGCTATCGGAAAACTTGCGATTCAATATGATGCCTTTGTGGTAACGGATGAGGTATATGAGTACCTTGTATATGCACCATACAAACATACCTGTATGGCATCTTTGCCGGGAATGTATGAACATACAATAACCTGCAATTCACTTTCAAAGACGTATTCTATCACGGGATGGCGGCTTGGGTATTTAACAGGACCGGAGAAAATTGTGGAAGCAGCGAAAAAGATACATGATTTTCTGACGGTAGGCGCAGCTGCACCTCTGCAGGAGGCTGCTGTGACTGCTTTGAATCTGCCGGATTCTTATTATGAGGATTTACTGAAGCTCTATACAGGAAAACGTGATTATATGTTAAAGGGACTCGATCAAATTGGCCTGAAACATAACATACCGCAGGGCACCTATTTTGTTTTGGTTGATATCAGTGAATTTTTGCAGTTACCGCAGTTTGTGGGATATACAGATTTGGAATTTTGTGAATGGATGATACGGAACATTGGCGTGGCGGCTGTGCCGGGATCCAGCTTCTTCCGTGAAGAGGTCAATCATTTGATTCGGCTTCATTTTGCAAGAAATGAAAAAACGTTGGAGGAAGCACTTCGAAAGCTGGAGAAACTGTCAAACTTAATTTTGTAATGTAGTGCGAACAGCAATTTCAAGGTGGGAATTTGGCTGTATCATTCGATAATCAGTTTGAAATAAAAGCTTTTGTCCTAGGAAGGATGTGTGAAGATTTGATAGAAATTGTATTTAGTGAAAGTGCTGAAGGTTCCCTGAAAGTAGCGCAAAGATACGGTCGAGGAAAATATCCCGGTGTATCGGAGAAAATTGAGAAAAAATGTATTGCATTCATAATGGAGAAATGATATAATAAATGCAAATGTAAAGTTTGCATTAGCGCTGTAAAAAGGAGTGAGTATATATTGTCCAGTATGTAGAATAGATGGGAGGAAAAGCATATGCTTGAGCAAAAAGACTTTGAGAGGATAGCTGAAATCATATCAGGTTCAGTAATGTTTAAGTTGGATACCAGTATGCTGCAGCTTGAAAACAGAATTTGTGATAAGTTGGCAGGGGTAGAAAACAAGCTTGAAGAAAGAATCACACAAGTAGAAACCAAATTTGATGAGAGAATGACAAATTTGGAAGTTAAGTACGATAATCTGGATAAAAAAGTAACAAAACTGGATGATAAACTAACAGAGCTGGACAGTAAAGTAACGGAGCTGGATGGTAAAGTAACGGAGCTGGACAGCAAAGTGACAGAGCTGGACGGTAAAGTGACAGAGCTGGACAGTAAAGTAACGGAGCTGGATGGTAAAGTGACAGAGCTGGACAGTAAAGTAACGGAGCTGGACAGTAAAGTAACGGAGCTGGACAGAAAAGTGACAGAGCTGGACAGCAAAGTGACGGAGCTGGATGGTAAAGTGACAGAGCTGGACAGTAAAGTAACGGAGCTGGATGGTAAAGTGACAGAGCTGGACAGTAAAGTAACGGAGCTGGACAGTAAAGTGACAGAGCTGGACAGTAAAGTAACGGAGCTGGACGGTAAAGTAACAGAATTAGACAGTAAAGTAACAAAACTGGATGATGAAGTAGTAAATTTGGAAATAAAGTACGATAATTTAGATAAAAAAGTGTCGGGACTTAAAATTACATTGGATAATGATATTGATAAAAAGATTAGTATTATTGCAGAAGGTCATTTATCGTTAAATAGAAAGCTGGATGAATCTTTGCGTGTAATGCAGAAGCAGGAAATGATGGATCTGCATATAATTAATTTGGAGAGTAAAATACGAGAGATAAAAATGCAGATGGGATATCCCTGCTGATGTAAAAAACAAATGAGAAGTCTGTATAAATGCCTCCCACTTATTTTCAGAGAGAAGAACTGTATCTGAAAATGAGTGGGAGGCGTATTGTTAGTTGGATGCCTATGTTACTAAAGTGCCGCCCCATTCTACAGCAGTGAATCCTGTTCTTTCTGATCTGTAAGGGTATCATTCGGACAGGCTGTTACGTTCCAGCCGTTATGATATTCCGCATATTCACAGGTACCTGACACCTTGTGTTCAACATCAATGCAGAGCATACGCTGGGGCGTACTTGAATGTAATCATAGAGATGAAAATGATAATGTATTGCAAAATGCTATACAAAGTGGTACAATAAAGAAAAATCAGAGAGGTGGTGTTTATATGGCAGCGGCAAAAACAGCAAATGTAACAGCACGTATCCAACCGGATATTAAAGAATCTGCAGAAGCGATATTAGAGAGGCTTGGAATACCAGTATCAGTATTTATTGATATGACCTACAGACAGGTTATTATGCATGATGGTGTTCCGTTTTCATTAGAGATACCACAAAAGATAGCGACAAGGGATAGTATAAACGAAGCTGAGTTTAATAAAATGATGGAAACAGGATTAGCACAGGCGAAGGTGGATGATACGCTGACAATAGATGAAGCTTTTTCGAATCTTAGAATGGAGATTGTTAAATGAGCTACGCAGTGAAAGTCACGAAGCAGGCTTATGGACAGATGAGGGAAATTATGTCTTATATAACAAATGAACTCTTTGCGCCTGAAGCAGCACAGAATTTGCTTGATAAGTGTCAGCAAGCAATCAGTGACCTTGCTGATATGCCGAAAAGACATTCCCTGGTTGATGAAGAACCATGGAGAAGCGAGGGCGTGCGAAAGATAGTTGTAAAGAATTTCCTCATTTATTTCTGGGTAGATGATGAGAATATGCGGGTACAGACCCTACTATCTTAAGCGGTAAAGTAGTGTTAAAGCTGCAGAAGGTCATTTATTGTTGCAGAGAAAGTTGGATGAATCTTTTCGAGTAATGCAGAAACAGGAAATCATGGATTTACACATGATAGATTTGGAGAGTAAAATACGAGAGATAAAAATGCAGCTGGGATATCCCTGTTGAGATGTATAAAAACATATGAGAAGTCTGTATAAGTACCTCCCACACATTGTCAGAGAGAAGAACTGTATCTGAAAATGTGTGGGAGGTGTATTATTAGTGGGATGTCTGTGTTACTAAAGTGCCGCCCCATTCTACAGCAGTGAAACCTGTCCTTTCTGTAGAAGTCAGCAGCTGCGGTTTCATTGTAATTTCTTCGTTGGATGGCTGGTATGCCATAAATACCCGGATGACCGTATCTGGCTCAGGAGAAATTGTTAATCTGGCATGGTCTGTGTAGGTATCTGTCTGGAAGGAAATAATATTATAAGGGTTTTCCTGCATGAGCGGGAGCCAGAATACGATGAATTCGTTGGCTTCTTTTCTGGTAAGACCAAGTTCGGAAAGTGCCTTTTCAAGAAATTCCGCAGTATCAGAACCGGCAACACAAAAGCCCTCGGAAAAGTCATAAGACATTTTCGTCAGTCCTTCCCAATATAAGTAGTTATAGGACTGCCCTTTCTGGTCTGTAAGTGTACCGTCCGGACAGGCTGTTACGTTCCAGCCATTATGATATTCCGGATAGGTGCAGGTTAGAGTACCGTCATAATCGAGTGTAACAGATACATTCATTTTCTGCTCGGGATAAAGGTAGATGACCGGTTTGGCACAAACTGCAAAATAGTCATCTTCAACCTCGGTAACGGTTATTTTCTTTGCAAAATGCCAGTTTTCCACACATTCATCGACATAGTCATCGGCATTCTCGGTTTCTTCGCCTGGTATAACATCTACCTGCATACTGCAGCCAAAAACATCCCAGTCATCATAGTCAATCGCAGTATTTTCCCAGTTCCGAAAGGCACAGTTATCCTCCCATATCAGTTCGGTGTCTTGAGTAATAACAAAACCGTAATTTTTACCTTTGTCTGTCTGTAGTTCGAACATCAGAGGATCACCGCCATAAGAAACCACAAGACCTGAATAAGCAGAATTGTTCTTGTTACAGCCGCTCATCAGACACAGAATAAACAGTAACACCGATTAAATAAGGTTTTGGGCATTTGGATAGGAATCAAGTATTGTATTTGATTCTTACTGTGGTTATAATAATATCCGGAGGGATGCATATGGTTAAAGTGAATATTATTCGCAGTCGACGCAAGACCATCAGCCTGGAGATTACAGACCATTTGGAAGTCCTGGTACGGGCACCGTATCAGGTATCAGATACATATATACAGAATTTTGTAAAGGAAAAATCTGACTGGATTAACGCACATCTGGAGAAAATGCAAAAACGACAGGATCAAAAAGATGCTGCAGATAAAATTTCTATGGAAGAAATTGAAAGGCTGGCTGACCGGGCTTTGAAAGAGATTCCGGCTCGGACAGCCTTTTTTGCGAAAAAGATTGGAGTCACTTATGGAAAGATTACTATAAGGAATCAGAGAACTCGATGGGGAAGCTGCAGCAGCCAGGGGAATCTGAATTTTAATTGTCTGTTGATGCTGACCCCGCCTGAAGTGCGTGATTATGTGATTGTACACGAACTTTGCCACAGGAAGGAGATGAACCATTCTCCCCGGTTCTGGGCAGAGGTGGAAAAGGTGCTGCCGGATTATCGGGCACAGAAGCAGTGGCTGAAAGATCATGGCGGTCTCCTCATTGCACGGATGGGTTAAAAAGGAAATGTAATGAACAACATGACAGAAGATGAGGTATAGGAAAGAGAGGGAAATTTATGTGGTTTGTATTTGCAATTTTGTCAGCAGTATTTGCCGCACTCACTTCAATTTTAGCTAAAATCGGTATTGAAGGAGTCAATTCTAATCTGGCAACGGGGCTTCGGACAATCGTAGTGTTAGCCATGGCATGGGGGATGGTATTTCTTACTCATGCACAGAATGGGATTACACAGATCAGCAAAAAAAGCTGGCTGTTTCTGATTCTGTCCGGGCTGGCAACAGGGGCTTCCTGGTTGTGTTATTACAGGGCATTGCAGCTTGGAGAGGCTTCCAAAGTAGTTCCTGTAGATAAATTGAGTGTGGTAATTGCACTGGTTCTGGCATTTGTTTTTTTACACGAGAGTTTTACAATGAAATCGGCCGTGGGAGCGGTTCTAATCACGGCAGGTACCCTTGCTATGGTACTTTAGTATAATCCACACTAAATGCAACTGCCGGTTGACAGATTTTCAGGCGCACTTGCTGGTTGTCAACCGGCTTTTGTGTTACAATTTTTTCAATAACAGGATACATGAAAACAAATATGGCAGGTATCTGAGGAAGAGAGAAAGGTGGTAACTATGATTTTAGGTGATAAGATTACAAAACTTCGTAAGCAAAATGGCTGGTCACAGGAAGAACTGGCAGAAAAGCTGGGGATTTCCAGACAATCCGTCTCCAAATGGGAGAGCGGACAGAGTATGCCGGATATTGATAAGATCATTCGGATGAGCGGACTCTTCGGAATCAGTACCGATTATCTGCTGAAAGATGAACTGGAAGAAATATCTCCGGAAACTTCCGTGGAGATTAAGGAAGAGAAAAATTTACGGGAAGTAACGCTGGAAGAGGCCAATACATATATGGATCTGACGGAGCGGTTATCTGTTCGGATTGCAGGTGCAGTATTGGCTCTGATTTTATCGCCCTGTTGTCTGATTCTTCTGGCAGGGTTGTCCGAGCGTAATGTTCTGAGTGAAAGTATGGCCGGAGGACTTGGCGTGGTAATTCTTCTCCTGATTGTAGCAGCGAGTACAGCGGTGCTGATTGGTGCCGGAATGCAGCTGGATCGGTATGAGTATCTGGAGAAAGAAGTTATCACTCTGGCCTATGGTGTGCAGGGAGTTGTAGAAAAGAAAAAAGAATCCCGGGAGCCGGATTATCGAAAAAAGATTATTGCCGGTGTTGTGTTTTGTATCCTGGGTGTGATTCCCTTGCTTTTGGCAGGTGCAGCGGATGCATCAGATTTTGTATGTCTGATCTGTGTTGATATCCTTCTTCTGTGTGTTGCCTGTGGAGTGTTTCTGATGATACAGACGGGATGTGTGAATGGAAGTTATCATAAACTACTGCAGGAGGGTGATTATACACCGGAGAAGAAAGAGATTAATCGGCGAACCTCTTTCTTTCCCGGAATATACTGGTGTATTATCACAGCAATTTATCTGGGAGTCAGCTTTTATACACAGAGTTGGCAAAAAAGCTGGATCATCTGGCCGGTGGCCGGTGTGCTGTTTGCTGCACTGTACGGAATTGTGCAGGCTGTGACAAAACGAAATACAAGGTAGATCAATTTTTAATAAAAACTTGACATTTTTTTCTGTAATTTAATTTTATAGAGCTCTTATTTACAAACATTTTTTAACATGTAATGAGCAAGAATTCTCCCACCTCTAAGGTGGTGAGATGAATTGCAAAAAATCTCACCAGATCAAAAAGAACACTTATTCTCCCTGCGAATCTGTGATATAATATAATCAGTCGAAACAGAAAGGATGCTGATTATATGAAAGAGATGGATCATAATGCCCATTCAGTATATCTCTTATATTATCATCTTGTTATGGTAGTAAAATATCGGAGGAAAGTAATAGACGATCAGATATCAGACCGGGCAAAAGAGATTTTCGAATAC
>JALERM010000002.1 GCA_022764165.1 Eubacterium sp.
CGTTCGTGCGGGAACATATGGGAGGCGGAAATTACGTGGAAGAGGATAATGTAATTGAAATTTTGGGTGGCTAGGGGACGAAGGGTAGGTGGCTGGGGGACGGGTTCATGGTCACTTCTTGTGACCATGAACCCGTCCCCCAGCCACCTAGCCACCTCCTCAGTCACCCGAAACAAAAAAAGAACCGGAATTCTTTTGAAGAATTCCGGTGCCCCTGCCAAGGAGTCGAAGCGACGGGATTCGAACCCACGACCTCTGCGTCCCGAACGCAGCGCTCTACCAAACTGAGCCACGCTTCGATTGCTGTTTCGCCATCAGCAAATAGAATTATACCCCAGATGTGGTGAGTTGTCAACAGGTTTTTGAAAAAAATTAAAGTTATAGTCGTCACCTAGTGTTACAGTTCAGCCCACCACTCTTTTGAATTCCAATGTACCCGTCCACGGTAGGCTAAAAATTCATTTTATGTGGCAATGAGATTATCCAAATACGCAGGTTCTTTCTGAACTTGAGTATGCCGTCAACCTTTGATCTGATGAAATGCCTGTGCGGGGTCTATAGAAAATAATGGTTGTAAAAGTCTCCATTTTCTCGGCAAACACCTAAATAGTAATAATGAACAAAGGAAAACAGGGTCTATACAAGAAAAAAGTCTTTCAAGCCCCTGTTCAGTTCAGTTTTCGGGGGCTTCGAAGACTTTTTTCTTATATAGACCCCTTTCTCGGATTAAAACGCTCTAAAATGCTCTAAAAAGCAAGTATATAAGGAAGAAAATGGAACTTTTGATAAAAAAATCTGTATATACCCTACACAGGCACCTCACCAGATCATAATTGATGGCACACCCATATTTGAGAAAGAACCGGGAAAAAAGGAAGGACGGAAGCCTACAAAACACAATCTGAGCCTACCAGGAACAGTACGACATGAGATAGGAGCTGTCTGAACTGTAACCACCTAATTATGATCGTTCCAGTTTCCTTTTCAATTGTTGTAATTCCTTTTCCAGTTGGTCAGCCCGGGCTTTTTCTTTTTCCGCCCGAGTTTTTTCCTTTTCTGCTCTCTGATATTCTCGTTTTGTATTAGCCTGTTCCTCTTTTCGGCCCTGTTGAATTCCCTGTTGGATGCCTTGCTGAATACCTTGCTGGATTAACATTTCTTCTCGTTCAAAAATTTTCATATACTCCAGTGACACCTCCTCATCCTGTTTTACCAGATTAACCATTTTATGTATGTTACGAAGATTATCATTTACTGCGTTTTCCTCTGTTGTATGCTCCATATAATAGAGAAACTTCTCCAGTTCTTCCGAAGGTATTCCTTCTGTGCCCTTGGTATAAAGAAAGATTGTCCTGGCTCCATCATCATACGGCATGGTTGGGACTTCATCACATTTGTTGCGAATCGTATAAATCATACGATTCAGTCCAAAGGGATCATAGGGTGTGATTAATATGACAACGACTTTTTTCAGCATGCAGTAGCTTTCGCCTGATTTCAGGCTACGTGCATCAATTTTTGCATGATAAAAGCGAACACGCTGAGGCAGAATGCTTACATCGTTTACGTTTTTATCTGGTTCGACATCATAGACTGTTGTGGTGTTTTCAGATTCATCAGCATAATTTTCCTCAATATAGACATCCAGTCGTGCTCCGTGTTTATCTGTGTCAGAACCGTGATACACCTTTTGCGGTATTACTGTTAATTTGCCGAAATCTTTGCCAAATATAACATGCAGTAGTTCTCGAATAAACTTTTCTCCAATTTCCGGATAATTAACCACAGAACCAAACAGAAAATCATCCAGTAAATTCAAATCTTCCAGTTTTCGTTTTGCCATAAACATTTCTCCTTTCATTAGGGAGCGGAAAGAAGAAACGTTTGTATGAGAAAAAACCTTACCGTTTCACTGCCTTCCGCCATATCATAGTTGTTTTCATAGGGGGAATCAGTAACCGAACGGTTTAGAACTTTCCCAGATATGTGATTTCATCTTAACAGAGTATGCAGCGATTGTCAACAGACAGATTGAAAATAATCAATTAAATATTAATAATTTGATGATATGGTTTGCATATATAGTGTGATCTTTATATATGATGGCGTTTGCATACGAAAATATGTCTGATTGGAATAAATGGCAAGTAAAAAAATGAAAGCAATATATAACGTGGCAAAAATGTCGATATATGTTTAAATAAGTCGAAATAATAGGAAATTAGTCTGAAAATGTATAAACATGACGAGTAAAATATATGTAAGTAAATAGAAAAGTATTGAAAATAAAGAAATTGACAGATAAAATGTAAATAGACGTCATAAAAAGTAGAAACAATAATGGACTGGGGGGATGGAGTAGCTGCATATCGATTTCTGTTGAACCCACAATACTCTATAAAAGTTTAATATTCACCCTATTTAGAGTAAATATTTCCTCAAATTCCGTTAAGCTTATCTACAAAGGAGGATGAGCTTGTGAACAAAAGAGAAAGAGCTATATGTCGGGAAATCTATGAACAAAATAAGATGCGCATTTACTATTTTTTGCTAAAGCAGTGTAAATGGTTGAATGAGGATGCTATTCACGATGTTATGCAGGAAGTATGGAAAGCTCTCAGTGAAAATATTCATGAAATGTGTGGATGGGATGAGAGTTCCTGTTGGGCATGGCTGGCAACCGTTGCGCATAATCAGGCTGTGACGTATTTCAGGAAAGCTACAAAATCTGATGCGTTGTTGGAAAAATTGGGGAACTATGACTGGGGACCGAAAAGATCTCTCTCCGCAGAAGACATAGCAGTTCAGAGAATAATAGCAGAAAATGTTCTGGAAAAATTAACGCCTAAAGAAAAAGAGGTACTTTTCAAGAATGTACTTCAT
Source organism: Eubacterium sp. (assembly GCA_022764165.1). Lineage (GTDB taxonomy): Bacteria > Bacillota > Clostridia > Lachnospirales > Lachnospiraceae > Oliverpabstia. The sequence continues at coordinate 2,884 of JALERM010000002.1, forward strand.
CCGAATACGAAGAATGAAAAAGTTAAAAAGGGCAATGCTGAAGTTTGTAAAAGTTACAGAGCACGAAAGAAACTGGAAGATTACATGAAAGAAGGTGGCCTTTAATGAGTAAAAGTGTTAAGATTCAGGACGGCCCGAAATTTAAAGCGTTCAAAGAAAATTTTGAGGCAACGATGGATGCAATGGAAAAAGATCCGGAATTTGCCCAAATGAAACTCCCGGAGGAGTGGGAACGGGATTTTAAAGAAACAATGGAAGCGACATGGGAAGAGGAGCGGCAAAGGAAGAAAAAACGAATCGGGAAAAGAATAGCAATAGCGGCCGGGGTTACGCTGGTGACACTGGCAGGCCTGAACCTGGGAGTACAGCAGGTACAGGGGGAAGGACTGGTGGAGTTCTTTCAGAGGACGTTCAATTTGAATGGGAAGCAGTATACGACGTTTGATGATGAAACAGCGGAAATCATGGAAGATAATGATGTGAAAGATATCGAATTAAACGAAGCTACTTTGAGTGCGGTGTATGAAGAATTACAAGTTATAGTAAAACGTCCAATGCTTTATATAACTTATGTACCAGAAGAATACATAGTAGAAGAGGCATTATATAACACAACATATGGTGTCCTTAATGTTACTTTGAATAATAGTGAGGATTGGATTTATATCTATGAGCAAGAACATTATAAAGAAGCAAATACTGGAGTAATAAATAAAAATGATGAATGTATTCGTGTGCATAATAAGAATATAAATGAAGATGTATCTATATACCAAAGTGCACAGGATGATTATGTTTCATTTAGCTTAAAAGTAGAAAATATATTTTTAGCAGTCAGATGCAATTTGCCATTGGATGAATGTGAAAAAATTATAGAAAGCATCAAATATTATTGAAGGGAGAAAACATGAAAAAAATTATAATTACCTTAATGACAGTTATGATGTTGTTTGCTCAAATAACATCAGTATATGCAGATGAAAATGTTGATTCAATTGAATGGTATGAAATGGTTGAGGAAGACTTTGAAATAGTGGATGAAAGTAATGAAAATATAATGCCGTATACTGCTTATATTGTGGATGTAATAACATCTACGGCCAAAATAAGTTCCGGGAAATTGGGATTAAGGGCAGATGTTTTATGCTCATCATCAATGCAGTCTATTCGTGTTACGTTCTATTTACAAAAAAAATCAGGATCTAGTTGGGTTACGGTAGCCAGTAAAGAATCTTCTAGTTCATATGGTGTTTCACATGCAACAAAACAAATGACAGTTTCAGGATTGAGTTCTGGTACTTATAGAACCAAAGCAGTAGCGTATGTGCAAGATAATTATGGATATGGCGAAACTCTTACGGGTTATAGTGGATCTTTGAGTATTTAGCCCGTGATTTTGTACTTATGTATGTGAGATTCAAATTAGATTTATATTGAAAAAATTTTCATCTAAAATACTCCTACAAACATTACAAGAGTTGTTTCTGTTTGTGGGAGTATTTTTATTGGATATTACTAATTTTATAATCAAGTAAAATAACAATATATGCAAATGCGTATAAGTTCAAGTCGTCTATAGTGATGATATTTGCATCAAATGAAAATCTGAAAAGCTATCTTCACCCAATCCCCCTCAAATACCGTATACAAGACAAAGCCGCCTTCGCCCCTTCTCCCACAGCAACCGACACCTGCAGCACTCCACCGATGCAGTCTCCGGCTGCGAATACTCCAGGCAACCCGGTATCCATCTGTTCGTTGACGATGATTCGCTCATCTTCCAGTTGAATGCCCAGTTTGCGGGCCAGATCGCTTCCTTTAGCGGTTCCCAGTGCTACGAACAGGCAGGCAGTTTCCAGAGCGGTACCATCCTGAAAGCGGATTGTTTCCAGAAAAGATTCTCCGGTCAGTTCTTCGATAGGTGTGGTATTGATGGTGACTTCTTCAGGAAATTCCGCAGCAGGTTCCAGTCCGTTGGTTAACAGTGTGACATGGCTGACGATGGGAAGAAGTTCCTGAACCTCATGAAGCGCATATTCTCCATTTCCAAGAACAGCAACAGCACGTCCTCGGTACAGGAAGGCATCACATACGGCACAGTAGCTGACTCCATAGCCTTCCAGCCGGTCCAGATTTCGAATATTCATACGTTTCCGTGATGCACCTGTGGTCAGAAGAATTGCTTTGCATTCAAAATAATCTTTAACGGTGGAAACAGTATAGTTTTCATCCCAGCGGATTCCCACAACTTCGTCCTGCAGAATATTTCCGCCCAGATCAAGCACCTGTTTTTTTCCGATTTCTACCAGTTCATGTCCCGATAAAGGACGTTCCAGTCCAAAGTAATTCTGAATCTTTTCTGCTTTTTCCAGAGCCCCATTATCTTTTCCGATTACGATAACAGAAAAACCTGCCCGCAGAATATATAAGGCAGCTGACAGACCAGCCGGTCCACTGCCGATAATCACAACATCATACATCATAAATCCTCCATTTAAGCACATTTCGTATCATTTTACTTGATAAAGTTTCCCAATTATGGGTTTTCATACATGACCTTTTGACTCCTGTATCATATTATAGAAAAATTGATGGAAAAATGCAAAAGAATTTTCTGAAATCTTGCAACTTTGCCGGATACGTAATATGATGATAAAAAGTCTGTTCTCAAATAGTTATCAGCAGGCTGAAAATTTAAAATATAAGTTTTGTATCCTACCAAAAGTGTGAAACAGTAGGAGAAAAATAGGAAAAACTAAGATTGTAGCCTACCAAAATCACAGAACAGTAGGAGTAAAACAAGCAAAATATAGATTGCAGCCTACCAAAACCAAAAAACAGTAGGAGCAAAACAAGCTAAGCGAAGATTGCAGCCTACCGACCCCAAAAACAGTAGGAGTAAAACCAAGATTACAGCCTACCAAAATCCCCAAAAAAGAAAAACAGGAACCCCGGCATCTATGGGCAGGTAATTTGTTTAAAATAATTCGCGCAAGATAATTCATGTAAGATAATTCGCACAAGAAAATTCACACATACACACAAAGGAAGGATATAGCTATGGCAACAGAGAAGTTATTTTATCAGGACTCCGCAGCAAGTATCTGCGAAGCGAAGGTTCTGGAATGTAGAAAGGGCAAGAAGTACTATGAGATTCGCCTGGACCGGACGGTGTTTTATCCGGAGGGCGGCGGACAGCCCTATGATACAGGTGTTTTGAATCAGACTAAGGTGCTGGAGGTGCATGAGAAGGATGGTGATATCTGGCACTATACAGAAGAGGCCCTGGAAGAAGGGCAGGTGGTCACTGCGGAGATTGACTGGGCACGGCGGCTGGATCTGATGCAGCAGCATTCAGGGGAGCATATTGTCAGTGGACTGATTCATGCAAGATATGGGTATAATAATATTGGTTTTCACATGGGACCGGAGACGGTGACAATTGATTTTGACGGAGAGATTCCGGAGGAAGCTCTGCGGGAAATAGAGCATGAGGCCAATCAGTATGTCTGGGAGAATCACCCGCTGATGATTACCTGGCCGTCACCGGAAGAACTGGCAGTGCTGCCGTACCGGAGTAAAAAGGAATTGACAGGAGCAGTGCGGATTGTGACCTGGCCGGGGGCGGATATGTGTGCCTGCTGCGGCGTACATGTGAAGTATTCCGGTGAGATCGGACAGATTGTGCTGGTTTCCTCGCAGAGAGCAAAGGGAGGTGTCCGGATTGAAATGATGTGCGGAGGACGGACGCTGACGTATACCAATCAACTGAAGGAACAAAACCGCAGGATTTCCAATCTTCTTTCTGCCAAATGGAATGTGACGGCACAGGCTGCAGAAAAGCTTTTTGAAGAATATCAGCAGATGAAGTTCCGTATGGTGGGCATGGAGCTGGAGAAAATAGCACAGATGGTCAAAGAGCGTGCCGGTCAGGGAAGCCAGTTGATTTTTGACGCTCAGCTTTCCCCTGACAGTGTGAGAAAGCTGGCAGTGGAATTGATGGAAAACTGCAGCGGCAGATGTGCCGTGTTCAGCGGAGATGATGCGCAGGGCTATCGGTACGTGATCGGAGAAAAAGAAGGAGATCTGCGTGCATTTACAAAAGAAATGAACCAGAAACTGCAGGGAAGGGGCGGTGGTAAGCCATTTTTTGTACAGGGATCGGTACAGGCATCCCGCGAGGAGATTGAGGAATTTTTCCGTGCATATGGGAACGAATGAAAATTATATGCGTTTTAATAATTCACTCCGACCGGTATTTTCCAGTTATTCCAGAGAACAACTGGAAAATTTCCGGCAGATGCTGACAGAATATATGGGGCAGGTGGAGATTCGGAGAGCATAGGTGCAGTGTTTCAGGAAAACAGCCGATACCAGTAGCCGAACTGCCCATAACGAATAGATTCCGTTCTGGCGGGTTTAAAATGCGGGAATCCAAACACAGAAGCCGCCATCTGTTCCCATGGGTCATACATGCCGGGGACGGCAAGAACATATTCCTGCGGGGCTGATTCTGTGGATTTTCCCAGAAGAAAATGTTGATAGGACTGACAGCCGTGCTGAAAAAATGGATTATTTTCCATCGGAATTCCCAGTTTCGTAAGTTTGGGGATATCTTCGGTGGATAATCGGACACATTGGTGGATGGTATCATCAAAAAACGGATGGATATGTGGATAATTGTCCTGAAAATACTGCCAGGGTGTCTGTGATTCCATGGGAATGTTTTCTGGTGTGGGTGTGGTATCCGTTTCCGCAGTCGTGTCTGATTTTTCTGGAAGGGATTGGGAATCAGAGACAGGAAGCTGAACGGCAGCATTTTCTTCAAGTGCAGAAGGAATAGAAGCTGCCTGAATCTGTGGTGTTTCTGTGTATACAGTGAACAGTTCCGGCTGAATCAGTATATCCTTCCAGGCTGTGGCAAAAAGCTGTCCGTGTTCTGTCTGAATGTAAAGTCCTCCCAGATCCTTCAGACCGTAAGGAGTCTGTGCAATCTGCTGTAGGGGCAGCATAAAATCTGCATATACCACACCCTGTTGCCCTGCGGCTTTTCCCAGAAGGACAGCGATGTGCTGACCATCGGAAGGAATAAAAACATAGACCTGAAAGACAGGCGTGAACGGCACTGTGTGGAGCTTCATATGTATCTGCAGGCGGCAGCGGGAATTGCGGACTTCTACCTTGGCAAAACCACAGTTCTGCAGCCTGATATGATTCTGGTATTCATAAATATAAGAAACAAATCTCTGATATTCAGACAAAAAAGACACTCCTTTTTAAAGTTTCTATGCAAGCATATGCAGACAGAAAAAAGGGTATGACTAAAGCGAGGAAAATTCATGGATGAAAAATATATGAAAGAAGCTATCCGGCAGGCAAAAAAAGCATATGCACTGATGGAAGTGCCGATTGGGTGCGTCATTGTATATGAGGGTAAAATCATAGCCCGGGGATATAATCGAAGAAATACAGACAAGAATACCTTGTCCCATGCGGAAATGAATGCGATTCGGAAAGCGAGTCGTAAACTGGGTGACTGGCGGCTGGAGGGCTGTACCATGTATATTACCCTGGAACCCTGTCAGATGTGTGCCGGTGCCATCGTGCAGGCAAGAGTCAGCCGGGTTGTGATCGGAAGCATGAACCCCAAAGCCGGATGCGCAGGTTCCGTGCTGAACCTTCTGGAGATGGAGCAGTTTAATCATCAGGTGGAAGTGACAAGGGGTGTATTGGAACAAGAATGCAGCGAGATGCTGTCTGGATTTTTCAGGGAACTTCGGGAAATGAAGAAAAAACAGAAGGAATTGCAGAAAGAAAATACTCCAATAGAAAATGGCTTGACGGAAGAAATAACAGGAAGTATAATGATAAAAGACTGCTGATGAGTTGGCTGACACTGCTGTTGTCGTCAGCTTCAGATACGGAGATGTACCCAAGTGGTTGAAGGGTCCGCACTCGAAATGCGGTAGGTCGGCTTACCGGCGCAAGGGTTCAAATCCCTTCATCTCCGTTTCCTATATGGATAAAGAAAAACACCGTGACGAAGAGAGTACACAGATGGTTACTGTTACAGAGAAATTCCATTGGCTGAGAGGGATGCAGGAAAGTTTGTGGAAGATGGCTTCTGAGAGGCGCACCGAACCGGATATCTGGTAACAGGAAAACGGCAAGGCTGCGACAGGATCCGCCTGTTACAGCGGCAGGGTATAACAGATGATATGATTGAAGTGTACCCGTTGAGATTTGTACTGTGAGGTACAGATGAATAGAAGTGGTAACACGGTCTGAAGGACTCGTCTTCTGAAAAGAAGGCGTTTTTTTTATCCATATTTTTCCCCGGGGATTTTTACATTTTCCCCGGGGAAAAATGAGAGACATTTTTTTAAGGAGGCAGATAGAATGGCAAAGGAAAAATTTTATATGACAACTGCGATTGCCTATACTTCAGGCAAGCCGCATATCGGCAACACTTATGAGGTAGTACTGGCAGACAGTATTGCCCGTTTCAAAAGACAGCAGGGATATGATGTGTTTTTCCAGACCGGTACCGATGAGCACGGTCAGAAAATTGAGAACAAAGCTCAGGAAGCTGGTATCACTCCCAAGGAATATGTGGATAATGTGGCGGGAGAGATTAAGAATATCTGGGATCTCATGAATACTTCTTATGATAAGTTTATCCGTACTACAGATGCAGATCATGAGAAACAGGTACAGAAGATTTTCAAAAAGCTGTATGATCAGGGAGATATTTATAAAGGTTATTATGAAGGAATGTACTGTACTCCCTGTGAGTCTTTCTTCACAGAATCTCAGCTGGTAGATGGAAAATGTCCGGACTGCGGACGTCCCTGTACACCGGCAAAAGAAGAAGCTTATTTCTTCAAAATGAGCAAATACGCACAGAGACTGATTGACCATATCAATACTCATCCGGAATTTATTCAGCCGGTATCCAGAAAGAATGAGATGATGAACAATTTCCTTCTTCCGGGACTTCAGGATCTGTGTGTTTCCCGTACCTCTTTCAAATGGGGTATTCCGGTAGATTTTGATCCGAAGCATGTAGTTTATGTATGGCTGGATGCTCTGACGAACTATATTACCGGTATCGGTTATGATGCAGATGGAGCAAGCAGTGAACAGTATAAAAAATTTTGGCCCGCTGACTTACATCTGATCGGCAAGGATATTATCCGTTTTCATACGATTTACTGGCCTATTTTCCTGATGGCTTTAGGAGAACCGCTGCCCAGGCAGGTATTCGGACATCCGTGGCTGTTACAGGGTGACGGCAAGATGAGCAAATCCAAAGGCAATGTGATTTATGCAGATGACTTAATTGATTTCTTCGGTGTGGATGCCGTGAGATACTTTGTGCTTCACGAGATGCCTTTC
>JALERM010000011.1 GCA_022764165.1 Eubacterium sp.
GATTTGTTTCCATTGCTTCCTCCAGATTATTTTTCTGGATTCCATTGTACAGGATTATTTTGGACTTGTCACCGTTTTCCTGTATACAATCTATCATACTTAGCTTTCTTTGAACATCCCTAAAAACGTGCGTTTACCGTGCGCAACACAGACAAATGATTTTACGAGATTTCATCTGATTGAAAAAGTTCTGGATGATTTCCGGAATTTATTCCACCGGAAGGCTAACTATCAATGGTTTGTTATCCTTGTTATTGGTTTTATGGTTCGATACGATCACCTTGGCGTAACTTCTGCTATTCGTGCTCTTAGTTTTGATGGAAATTGTTATGAAACTATGCTTCATTTCTTCCGTTCCAGGGCTTATCAGCTGTCTGCAATCCGACAAAGATGGTGTGAAGTTGTCCGGGGTTCAGGACTGCTTTATCAGGTTGATGGGAAAACCGTTCTGATTGGTGACGGGGTCAAGCAGTCAAAAGAGGCTTACCATATGCCCGGAGTTAAGAAACTTCATCAGGATTCCGAAGACTCTTCAAAAGGGGAGTATATCTTTGGGCATCTTTTTGGTGCCGTTGGTGCAGTGATCGCAAAATCCAACCGGTTTTTCTGCATTCCGCTGAAAATAAATATCCAGGACGGATTGCAGTCTGCGGCTGGATGGGAAGGGAGCACGGTTAGCACGGAAAGCCATGTGGTCCAAATGATAGAAAACGGTTATGAAGCAGCCAAAACATTTGGAAAGAGTATCTTTTTGCTGGATCGATACTTCCTCACTGTTCCCGCACTTCGTAAACTGAACCAGCTCAATGCAGGTACAGAAAGGAAACGGCTTGAACTTGTTACCAAAGCCAAACGCAACTGTATCGCATATGAGGAACCAGTTGTTGATCCAATAAAGAAACGTGGCCGTCCTAAAAAGAAAGGCGATACGGTCTATCTCTGGAAACAGTTTACAGAAGATCCTGATTCCTTTACGGAAGCCTTTGTTTCTATATATGGAAGGAACCAGTCTGTCCGATACAAATGTATGGATCTGCTCTGGGGTCAGAAACTCTATCAGAAACTCCGGTTTGTGCTTGTGGAATATGACGGCCAGAGAAGTATCCTGATCAGTACAGATCTTACCCTGACGGCAGTACAGATCATAGAGCTGTATTCCGGGCGGTTTTGCATAGAGAACTGCTTTCGCGAGATGAAACAGCAGACAGGGGCATTCTGTTATCATTTCTGGACAAAAGCCCTTGAAAAGCTGAACCACTTTAAGAAAAAGGAAGCACTGGATGCACTGCAGAAAGTGACAGACCTCAAAGCACAAAGAAAGATCATTGAAAAAGTTCAGTCCATAGAAGTTTTTGTACAGATCAGCTGTATCGCATTTGGTATCCTGCAGCTTCTGGCTGTGCAGGAAGCTACAGAGGGTGATCTCAGTACACTTTTTTATACCAGAACAAAAGCCAAAAGCAAAGCCAGCGAAGCCAAAGTCAGATGGTATCTCAGCTGGCGAATAAATCACCTTTTACTTCAGAACCCTGATTCCTTCATAACAGAGTTTATTCGGGAACGTCAAATGAAGTAAAATGCATGATAAGAAAGTGCACTTTGAAAAAATACTATACTGAAAGACAAAAAAGCAAAGAACATAAATTTTTAACAGGGATTTTTTGTGCTTTCAAACTGTGAGAAGGTTACAAGAACTTTTCATTTTCAAGGTATATCAGACAGCACTGTTTTTCCGTTAAAATGACAGTTCAGTATGTAAAAAAGAAACTACTTTCGGAATAATGGACAAATGTCATATCTGGATATACAAAATTAATCAAAATTTTTTTCAATTTCGTATAAATACTGACACAAAATAAAATATTTCGGTATTTTAACTTGAAAAAGAAATCAGTTAATGTTATAGTAATTTCAATTAAGAGTCGCTCTATATAGAGTGACTTGTAAGCAGTAGAAGTAAGGAGGGGGCGTATGGCTTTGTGGACAGATATCCATTGCCATATTATTGCTGATGTAGATGATGGTGCTAAAGATAGGAAGACAGCAATGGAATTGCTCCGAATGGAATACGACGATGGTGTCAGAAGAATTATTGTGAAACCTCATTTTTGCAAGGGAATGTTCGAGACACCATGGGAGAAAATTTCGGAACAATTTTCTTCTAAAATGAGAGACGTCCAAGCTATACCCGGATATGGACATCCGTCTGGAATGTAAATTTCATGCGAATATGGATATGATTTTGTTTCTGAAAGAAGAATCTGGTAGATATGGGGACGATGATTCAGATGAACACTTTTAGTATCATCGTTACCGATGGCTCAAGAATGAAAGGTTTCTGCAAAAAAAGTTAAGAAGATGAATCATCTTCATTGAGTGGAAAGTAATGCACATAATCTGAAGTCAGAAAAACTAACATTGGGAAATGTGTGGAATATACGAAAGGATATTCGAGGATAATCCTCGATGTTTGTAAAAAAGCTAAGTAATAATTGTATAGCGAAAAGAAAGTTGTGACGTATTATGTATAGAAAATATAATAATTCTGTAATAAAGCAGTTGAATTTTATCAAACGGGATGCTCTGATGATTGAATTATCGTTTTTTTCCTTTGATGGGAATTCTTCATGGGTGTGGTGATTTTCTGAAAAGCCATTTTATAATCAGATGTAAGGAATCTGTCGAGGGAAATTAAAAGAGAAGGAATATCAGTCCTATAAAGTCACGCGACTGATTGTCTATAATAAGACAGCTGGTGGATGAAGTACTTCTTAATTTCAATTTTCCAGAGATAGAGAGGACAAATCTGGTAGACCGTTTTCTTGAAATGGGGTGACGGTACATATTCAGTTGAACCTTTCAGAATAGGAATTGTTCAACAGTTACGTGGAAGAGATTGGTGAATGCTCGGTGCTTACAACCAGGATTAAGACAGTTACAACTGCTCGGGTATTTGTTAAGAGAACTATGGATTTTATCGGCTAGATAGTCGGACTGCTAGGAACAGGAATTCTGCTCGTGGTTATTGAACCAATTATTTACATACAGTCACCGGAGCTTGTATTTTCTCCCATAGCTGTGTGGGTAAAAAATGGCCACTTGTCGTACATGACAAGGGCATAGTTAAGAACGATTCCGTTGCAGGAGAGCATGACAGCCACAGCCTGATGCCCGTAGTCCTGTTTTCCCTTGAGGTGGGACTGGTGGAAATAGGCATCTTCAATCGGATGCAAAGCCCGTGACGAAGGCTTTGTTTTGGAAGAGATGGTA
>JALERM010000041.1 GCA_022764165.1 Eubacterium sp.
CCCTGGAGGGGCTATACAGTAGAGGCGAAGTGGATACGCCTGTAAGAATAAGGATAGCCTGAAAACAGGGGAATCAAACTTCTTAAACGGATGCACAAGCATCCCAGAAGCCCCTACTTCTTCAAGTGGGGGTAATTCACTGCAGAAAGGAGTAAAAGAAATGTTTCAAACCGCGTATTTAATACGACCGGTATCTGTGATCCGGCAGAACACTATATGGTAGATTTGACACAGAGGCTTTTTGAGGTCAGGAAACTTGTTGATGAAGGAAAATACTTTACGATCAATCGTGCCAGACAGTTTGGAAAGACAACAACACTGCATGCTTTGGCAGAATATCTGAGTCAGGATTATCTTGTCATAAGTATGGATTTTCAGATGCAGATGAGTGATGCAAAATTTAGAAATGAGAACAGCTTCTCTCAGGCATTTGCCAGAGCCTTTGAAAATTCATACCGAATTACGGAAAGTGGCAAGAATCAGGAATATCAGGCTGCTTTCAAGGAGTTTACGGAAGAGCGGCAAGAGGCCGGGGAACATTTTGAACTGGTAGAATTGTTTCAGGCACTCAGTAACCTTTGTGCTGCCATTCCAAACAAGATAGTACTTATGATCGATGAAGTCGACAGTGCGACAAACAATCAGGTCTTTCTGGATTTTCTCGCGCAGTTACGTGGCTATTATATTAACAGAAGCCGATTTGCAACATTTCAGTCAGTAATCCTTGCCGGGGTATGTGATATTCGTAACCTGAAACGTAAGATGAGACCGGATGAGGAACATAAGGATAATAGCCCATGGAATATTGCAGCGGATTTTGATATTGATATGAGTTTTTCTGTAGAACAGATCAATGGCATGCTCCTTGATTATGCATCTGAACATGATTCGGCTATAGATACAAATCTGATTGCCAGGGAAATCTATGACTACACTTCCGGTTATCCGTATCTTGTATCCAGACTTTGTCAGCTGCTTGATGAAATGTACAAAGCCGGAATGCATGATAGCTGGACCCATGCAGGGGTTTTGGAGGCGGTCCGTAAACTGGTTCGCGAGTCAAATTCTCTATTTGAAGATATGGCAAAGAAGGTGAAGGATTATCCTGATTTGGGAACCATGCTGCGGGATATTTTATTCTGTGGAAAAGGAATTCCATTTAATCTGGGAACGGAACTGGTATCGATTGGCGCCATGTTTGGTTTTTTGAAGGATGAAGATGGACAGGTTGCGATATCAAATAGAATTTTTGAAATCTGGTTTTATAACCTTTTCATTGCGCAGGACGCAATCGATAGTAAGACTTACGATGCCGGGCAGCAATTGAAGGGACAGTTTGTCACAGAGAGTGGTCTGGATGTAGAGAAAATCCTGAAGAAATTTGTGGAGCATTTTACAGAAAGCTTCGGTAATAGTACGGATGCATTTGTAGAAGAGAATGGAAGAAAATTGTTTATGCTGTATATTCGTCCGTTGATCAATGGCATCGGAAACTATTATATTGAGGCACGTACACGCAGTATGGGACGTACCGATCTGATTATCGATTATCTGGGAAAACAGTATATCATCGAGATGAAGATTTGGCACGGAAATGAGTGATATATGTATCTTACCGATACCAGGTGAAGCTGCCGGGACGGTTGTAAAGAAAGCGGTAATGATTAGCAGAAAATGCTATGTCATGGACTGCTTTTTTCATTGGTTATTATGTTAAAAACATCAATAGTGAAGAAGAATATATTAAGGGTATTGGAAAAGCAGATAATTCGAATGAAGTGATACTTGAAAAACACAAACTGGCGATATATAATGTAAATACAGTGTATAAAACGCCATAAAAATGTTTTATAGATGTTATTTGGCGATTTATAATAGAAAGGTGCAATTATGAAAATTATTGGAAGAAAACGGGAAAAGGATAGCCTGATGCAGTGTCTATTGTCAAATCGACCGGAATTTGTTGCTGTTTACGGAAGAAGAAGAGTGGGAAAGACGTATCTGATTCGAGAATATTTTAATAAACAGTTTTCTTTTTATACCACGGGCCTTTCGGATGAAAAGACAAAGGGACAGTTACGTGCTTTTCATGCAAGTTTGAATGCATATGGACATGAAGATAAAAGTATTCCCAGAGATTGGTTTGAAGCATTTACACGTTTGAGGGAACTTCTTGAAAGTGACAAAGTATATCGTGAGCCTATTAATAATAAAAGGGTGATATTCCTTGATGAACTTCCCTGGATGGACACTGCCAGATCGGATTTTAAAAGTGCGCTAGATTACTTTTGGAACAGCTGGGCATCAGCGCAGGAGGATCTGGTACTGATTGCCTGCGGCTCTGCAACATCATGGATCATAACGAACCTTCTCACTAACAAAAAAGGATTTCATAACAGAATAACAAGACGCATTCACCTTGCACCATTCTCATTGGCAGAATGTGAAGAATTGTTTGCACTTAATGATATAGTCATGACCAGGAGTCAGATGATTGAAAGTTATATGGTTTTCGGTGGTATACCACATTATCTGAATCTTCTAGATTCACGTCTTAGCCTTGCACAGAATATCAATGAACTGTGCTTTAAGGAGTACGGTTACCTTCACGACGAGTACTACAATCTTTTTTATTCATTGTATGATAAGCCGGAAAAGCATATGGCTATACTTGAAACGCTGGCTAGAAACAGAGATGGTCTGACAAGAGCGGAGCTTTCAAAAGAAAAAGAAATTGGAGGCGGGTCTGTTCTGACAAAGGATCTGCGTGAATTGGAAGAGTGCGGTTTTATTCGTAAATTCATCAATTTCACGAAAGGAGAGGGAGAGTCGTTTTACCAGCTGATCGATCCGTTTACACTTTTTAGTATCAGGTTCATAAAAAATAAGAAGTTTGATTCATGGAATGAGTATATTAACACGCCGGGTTATCATTCGTGGCGGGGAAATTCTTTTGAAATCGTATGCCTGAATCATATTCAGCAGATTAAGGCAACACTTGGAATAAGCGGAATTGAAACGAATGAGTTTGCCTGGAGAAGTGGTGAGCCTGAAAAGGGAGCTCAAATCGATTTGATTATCAGAAGAAAAGACGGTGTCATTAACCTTTGCGAAATGAAGTTTACAAACGAAGCGTATTCATTGGATGCGGATGAGTATGAAAAAATCCGGAATAGGATGGCACGGTTTCAGAAAGCGACGGATGCAAAAAAGGCTATTCACATAACATTAGTCTGCGGAAATGGGTATAAGCAGAGTAAATATTCGGGAATCGTTCAAAATGTTATTTTGGGAGATGACTTGTTTGAGGTATGATCACTATGCTGCCGTAGCAGGTTTGTAATGTGAGATTTTGAGCAAAAATAGAGTAAGATAGTAAGCAAGAAGGGATGTGTGCTATATGGGATTGTTTGTAAATCCGGACAACAGTGCATTTCAGGCTGCTTTGAATGCGAAAATTTATGTGGATAAGACTGGTCTTATTAATTATACAAATAGTGTTTTGGAATCAACAGATGCATTCATCTGCAATAGGCGTCCTCGCAGATTCGGTAAATCTATTACGGCAGATATGATTATATTGAAACGGGTTCCCTGATTTCCATAAAGAAAAATGTAAAGGATATTCTGATTCCAAGCGAGGAAAGAAAGCTCGCCATGTACCCAATGGATTATGAAGAGTTCCTTTGGGCATTGGGTGATGAAACAACGATTCCGCTTTTAAATGACGCAATTTTTGTAAAGCAGAGTCTGAAAAATAAGAGATGCGGTCATTACGCATGGATGAAATGGAGAATAATATGAAATATAAATTTTGGGGATGGGAACAGGCAAATGTTCCGGCAGTCACAGATCAATATAAGGGGATACACACACCGATAGATTTATATGATGCACTTTCCAGAATCTGGTGTGCAGATACCTGTGCGCCGAGGCTGAGACAGAAATGGACACGGGAAAATAAAACACTGGGACAATGCTCAATCACAGCTTTTCTGGTGCAGGATATTTTCGGCGGAAAGGTGTATGGTGTGCTGCGTCCGGGTGGAAATTACCATTGCTACAATGTGATTGGAGATTGCCGCTTTGATCTGACCAGCGAGCAGTTTGGGGATGAGATTCTGGTATACGAGGGCAATCCGGAGCAGTTTAGAGAAGTGCATTTTGCCAAAGAGGAGAAAAGGCTAAGATACGAATATCTGAAAAAAGAACTGGAAAAATTCTGTCAGGCTATGTATGATAATAAATGATTGAAAATACTTTAGATGAACTCAGGGAGGATTTCTTATGCCAGTATTTGATTTTAAAAACACCCCACAGGACGCGAAAGCCCCTGTTTGTACATATACGATTTTTCGTACCAATGAGTCTGTACCTTCACCGGAGCAGCCGATTCTTGTTCTTGACAGCAGGGGAAAGAATCTGAAGCATCATTCCTGTGGTATATTTACGAATCCGGTCAAACGCACTGCGTTTGAGTTTAACGGAGAAGATGGAACTGTCAGTGCGGATATTCTGCAGATTGATGCCCGTTTTGTAAGCCTTTTGAAGTGGCTGGGAGAAAATCATATTAATGTGAGGCTGTCCGGCGCAGAGACGGAAATGGGCTATGCGGTTTATAAAATCCGGGAAATTGCTTTTGGAGGCGGTTCGAAACTTTCAGCGGAGGATGGTTTTCTGCAGTTTATGATAGAACGTCTTCTTTCGAGCAATGCTCCCCTGGAAGAAGAGGAAGATGAGGATAAAGAAGAGACTGGTGACAGTATGAAACTGACCAGTATTCAGAGTATTACTGATTTTATGAATTGTGCGGGAAGAACGCTGCCGGATAATATACGTCTCTGGGCAAGAAGAAATCTTGCTGTGGCCCGTTCTCATGAAGTTTCTGCAGAAGAGCGGCGTCATGCACAGAGAGCTCTTTCCATCATGATGAATGTACAGTGGAAAAGTAATTATTTTGAGAATATTGATGTGGATGAAGCACGCCGGATCCTGGATGAAGAACTTTACGGAATGGAGCGGGTAAAGCAGAGAATTATAGAGACGATTATACAGATTAACCGTACTCACACCCTGCCGGCTTACGGAATTTTGCTGGTTGGTCCTGCAGGAACAGGAAAATCACAGATTGCTTATGCGGTGGCACGTATTTTGAAGCTTCCGTGGACAACCTTGGATATGAGCTCTATCAATGACCCGGAACAGCTGACAGGAAGTTCCAGAATCTATTCCAATGCAAAACCGGGGATTATTATGGAAGCATTTTCCATGGCAGGAGAATCCAATCTGGTTTTCATTATTAACGAATTGGATAAAGCCTCTTCCGGAAAAGGAAATGGAAATCCGGCTGATGTTCTTCTGACATTGCTTGATAATCTGGGATTTACTGACAACTATATGGAATGTATGATCCCTACGGTGGGAGTATATCCGATTGCGACGGCCAATGATAAAGATCAGATCAGTGCACCTTTGATGTCACGTTTCGCTGTCATTGAGATTCCGGATTATACTCCGGAGGAAAAGAAGATTATCTTTTCCAGATATGCGCTTCCGAAAGTAATGAAGCGGATGGGTATGCATGAAAAAGAATGCATTTTGTCTGAAGAAGGGCTGGATGCATTGATTGATATCTATAAAAATACAAGCGGAATTCGTGATCTGGAGCAGGCTGCAGAACATATTGCCGCCAATGCACTGTACCAGATAGAAGTGAATCATGTAGATTCGGTAACGTTTGATGGCAGTATGGTAAGAGAACTGTTACCGTAAAAAGAGGGGGACCGGGGGACAGGTACATAGTCACGATAGTGACTATGTACCTGTCCCCCGGTCCCCCTCAGGCATTTCTTTTTTGCTTTATGCAAAAGTCAGAATATCGCTAAAACCAGTAATGTCAAATACTTCCATTACAGTATCGTTGACACCTGTCAGTTTCATGGTTCCCTGTTTGTTCATGATTTTCTGAGCTTTCAGAATAACGCGAAGTCCTGCGGAAGAGATGTACTCCAGTTCGGAAAAATCAAGAATCAGATCTTTTGCAGAATCGAGACTGTCGTTCATTTCTGCTTCCAGCTGTGGTGCAGTGGATGTGTCCAGACGTCCAATAACTTTCAGTATAAGGGTTTCTCCAGTAAGTGTTTTTTCAATTGTCATAATATATACTCCTTTTATTTATTTTGTAACCATGTATCGATAGGTTCATATAGAAGAGGCAATTTAGACAGAGGTTTTTCCAGAGAATTTACCAGCTGTTTTACAGCATAAGGGATTTCCGGGGAAAAATCAAGATACCAGTCAACGGTTTCCAGGATGTACTTACGTCTGAAATCTTCATCAGCAACCAGAGCACTGCGAAGATTATGAAGTCTGTCAGCAGCTTTGACTGCCCGGGCAATCGGGTTTGAAAGAATGCCCTCTACATATTCAGACATTATGTAGCCTGGTTGTTTGGTCAGCAGACGGACAGCTTCCAGAACTTCCGATCCACCCAGTTGGCGGATTTCGTCTTCGGAAGCATCGGTATCTTCCAGAAGGTCATGAAAAAGAGCGGCAATCTGATAGTCTGTACCATATCCCTGTTCTTTTATAATTTGTGCTACTGCCATAGGATGAGAAATATAGGGGTCTCCGCCTATTCGTGTCTGTCCTTTGTGCTTTTCAGCCGCAAATTTTTCAGCGGCGTTGATACGTTCCTGATCAGATTTCGCCATGGGATGCCTCGCTTATTTTCTTGCAGTTCTGTAAAATGCGTTCTGCCTGGCGTTCTGCACGTTCTTTATCCCGAATAGAAAGTTTCAGGAATTCAGCGGCCTGTTCTGAAGAGTATCCTTTCAGATACAATTCTGCCCGGCATAGATAAAGGAGTCCAACGTTAGAAGAAAGAATATCCAGATCGGTACAGCTTAAAGCCTGTTTTGCAAGAGACAGTGCAAGATCGTGGTTTTCTTTCAGCATATTCTGCAGATCTCCCAGAGTTTTTTTGCCCAGCCAGCGCAGTTGTTCCACATAATTCTCCGGATTAATTTCACTGAGCTCGGCACCACAGATGGATGTGATTTCAGCTAAAAATTCCTTCATCTTCTGGTTGCGGTTTACGTATTCTCTGAGAGAGATCATGTCAATCAGAACATCATCGGCTCTATTCTCAACGATTTTCTCGCGAATATCTTTGGAATACGCATGCATGCCGTCCCTGACTCTCATAAATTCATCATCGGCAATCTCAAGAAGACCGGCAATGCGGGCAAATTCGCGGGCAAAGACTCTTGGAACTCCAAATTCACTTTTGTATCCCAGATCATGGTTGATAGCTGCCCAGGTATGCTGCAGATTAGTGCGGATCTGTATCTCAAAACGTTTGCCGCAGATATCATCCGGATAACCGGCATTAAAAGGCAGAGAGCAGATATAATGCAAGGAAAGATACCCGAAAGTATCAGCCTTAATCAGGGCACGTTTGTCAGAAGAATTTTCCCAGTCAATGACAAAAGATTCTTCAACCATTTTTCCGATGATATCAACTTCATCAGAGAAGAAACAGATAACCCGGGCGCCCAGAATATCTGTCAGGTCATCCAGACTCTGATAATAGTCACCGTTACGTGCGAGTTTTCCTATGAGACTGTCTTCCTCTTTTACTCTATGTTCGATACCGAGGACCATAAGACCGGCACGCTCCACAATCTGACGGAGCATATCATGTACGACATCACCCAGAGCTACAAAACTTGCACGGTTTTGTCGATACTCGTCAATAATCAGGCGATCTTTTAAATTCATAAGTATTCCTCCTTAGTTCACTGAAACATTAAGTTTATTATAACGTTTGTTTCTTGCAGTTTCAACTGAAAAATATCTTTGACCCAAACAATATGATATAGTACTATTTTTATATCAGTTACAGTGCGTGATTAAGTTTCAAATGGGGAAAGGTGAAATGCTATATATCTATGGATGTATTAAAAAAATATGAGATATTGACTGCAGAGAATGGTCAGGAAGCTTATACAGCGGTTGTAGATGTTATTGGGGAGTGACTGGAGAGGCTGTCTGACAATTAAAAAATCACTTCTGCCCGAAAGGTTCGATTATCCTTTCAGACAGAAGTGATTTTTTAATTGTCGGACAGTCTCCCCTGGTCATGCGTAGCTTATTTTTCTTTCTGCGGCAGTTGTGCCAATATAATGGCGATGAACATCAGTACACATCCGGCCAGTTCTCTTATAGTGAGTGCCTGATGGAGAATGATCCATCCTGCCAGTACGGAGATGCACGATTCCATGCTAAGGATCAGGGAGGCAACTGTCGGGTTCATGTTTTTCTGTCCAATGATCTGCAGGGTATATGCCACTCCGCAGGAGAGCACGCCGGCATACAGGATTGGTGCCCAGGCGAGTAAAATATTATGAATCTGTGGTGATTCAAACAGGAAGGCAGGCACCGCACAGATGGCGGAGGTCACAAAAAACTGGATGCAGGACATTTTTACTCCGTCTACCAGAGGCGAAAAATGGTCGATGACCAGAATGTGCAGGGAAAATAACAGAGAGCAGATAAATACATAAAAGTCTCCTTTTCCAATCGCAAATCCATCGGTAATGCAGAGCAGATACAGTCCGATCAGAGCAAGAACAACTGCAAGCCAGATGGTGGAACGACATTTCTTTTTGAAAAATGCAAGTCCCAGAATAGGAACAATGATAATGTAGCAGGCTGTAATAAATCCGGCTCTTCCCACGGTGGTATACTTGATTCCTGTCTGCTGAAAACTGGTGGCGAAGGCCAGCAGAACACCGCAGCAGACTCCGCCTTTGAGCAGAAGTTTCCGCGCCTGGGATTTTTCCTGCTCATTCAGGATTTTTTTCTCTTTGGGGTTGATTTTATCCAGAATCCAGATACAGGGAATCAGGACAAGTCCGCCAAGAAAATTACGTACCATGTTAAATGTAAAAGGTTCCACATAATCCATTCCCACACTCTGAGCCACAAAAGCAACGCCCCAGATGGTAGCTGTGAGAAAGAGAATGAGGGAATTTTTCAATTGTACTTTTTGCATAGTTTTCCTCTTTCTGTGTGTTATGGTTAATTGAATTCAAGTAGTGCAACATCTGTTATACTACCATGACAAATGACAAATGTAAATTATGGGGAAGAATTATTTTTGATTCAAATTGACGGTCAGGCAATACAAGCAGTACAATAACGGTAATAAAAGATTTGTGGATTTACAAGGGAGGTTTGTTACATGAGAAAGATTTTGAATGGAAACCAGATGGTTCTGGGAACTTGTTATTATCCGGAACACTGGCCGGAGCATCTGTGGGAAGAGGATTTGCGGCGTATGCTTGCCTGTGGAATAAAGGTAATCCGTATTGCGGAATTTGCATGGAGTAAGATTGAGCCGACAGAAGGGGAGTTTACGTATACATTTTTTGACAAGTTTCTGGAACTGGCAGAGAAAGTGGGCATGCAGGTGATTTTCTGTACCCCGACGGCGACCCCTCCGGCGTGGCTGACGGAAAAGTATCCGGAGGTTTTGAATGCCAATATCGATGGGGTTTTATATCGCCACGGAGCCAGAAGGCATTATAATTATAACTCTCCCATATACAGGGAAAAGACTCGGATCATAGTAGAAAAATCGGCATCGCATTATGCATCCCATCCGGCAGTGATTGGATGGCAGATTGATAATGAAATCAACTGTGAAAAAGATGTATTTTACTCGGAGAGCGATTCTGCGGCATTTCGTGTATTTCTCAGGGAAAAATATGAAACACTGGAAAAATTGAACAGAGCCTGGGGAACGAATTTCTGGAATCAGACATATACGGATTGGGAAGAGATTCATGTGCCGAGAACCACATACAGTGACAGTACTAATCCCCATGAAGTGCTGGATTATACCAGATTCATTTCAGCCAGTGCCAGAGGATATGTAAAGCTACAGAGTGACATTGTGCGAAAATACATAAAGCCGGGAGATTTTATTACTACCAATGGTCTCTTTGGTAATCTGGATAATCACAAGATGAGAGAGGAAAGTCTGGATTTTATGACATACGACTCTTATCCAAACTTTGCCTACACAAAAGAAGATTATGAGAGATTTTCTCGAACTATGCAGGATAGAATGTGGAGTAAAAATCTGATGGAGGTTCGCTCCACATCCCCTGTTTTCGGGATTATGGAGCAGCAGTCCGGTGCCAATGGATGGAATACACGAATGGCGGCACCTACACCAAAGCCGGGTCAGATGACGCTGTGGACCATGCAGAGTGTGGCTCATGGGGCGGATTTTATCAGCTTTTTCCGCTGGAGAACCTGTACCATGGGAACGGAGATTTACTGGCATGGGATTCTGGATTATTCCGGAAGAGACAACCGCCGACTGCAGGAAGTGAAGGATATTTACAAGAAGTTTCAATCTATCCAGCAGATAGCCGGTTCCCGGTATATGGCTCAGGTGGCTGTTCTGAAAGATTATGATAATATCTGGGATGCACAGCTGGATGTATGGCATCAGGACGTGGAAAAAGTCAGCCAGCAGTCTTTATTTATTGCGGCACAAAAGAGTCATACACCAATGGATTATGTGTATATGGATGATGAGAAAACAAGTACATCATTGTCGGACTATACTGTGGTATTTTATCCCCATCCGACCATTCTTTCACCGGATCGGGTGCGGATGCTGGAAGAATATGTGGCACAGGGAGGAACATTGGTGCTGGGATGC
The DNA here is from genome assembly GCA_022764165.1 of Eubacterium sp. GTDB lineage: Bacteria > Bacillota > Clostridia > Lachnospirales > Lachnospiraceae > Oliverpabstia. The sequence continues at coordinate 10,742 of JALERM010000041.1, forward strand.
AGAAGTGGGTATAAAGATATGACTGGTCAATGTGTGATGGACAGACTGCCCGGACTTTTGCAGAACTTGACTGCCGTGGATATTCCGGAATATACCCGTACCTGTCCGGGAGATGAGCCTGTATTGATTCGTTGGGAAGATGATTTACTAAAAGCAGAAGTATTTACTGATCAGCTTGCAGCACAGGGAGGCAGAGAAAAAACTTCACGGATACTTGGAATGTATGAAAACTGTTATTTTACCGGAACCCCCGCATTGATATCCAACAGTTATGGAGAAGGAAGAGTTTACTATTACGGTTCTGTATTTACAGAACAGGCTGCAGAGACGTTCCTGAGAAAACTGGGAGTGAAGAAACCGTATAAGGAATTATTGGAGCTTCCGGAAGGCTGCGAACTGGCTGTGAGAGAAAAAGACGGAAAACAGTATTTCTTTGTGTTGAATTATAAGAAAGAACCTGTACAGATACATGTCCGCCGCAGAATGAAGAATCTGTATGACGGTATAGACCTGCAGGGATGGATGCAGATGGAAGCATACGGAACGTTGGTATTGGAATATAACAGAAATATGTAATAAAACACAGAGAAATATGATATTATTTTCATTTGGTTCGTGTTACAGTAAGGTTATCAGAAGCGTATACGAGGAGGAACGAAATGGATAAATTATTATATGGTGTTGCCTATTATGATGAATATATGCCGTATGACCGTTTGGATCAGGATGTGGAAATGATGAAGGCTGCCGGAATTAATCTGGTTCGAATTGCGGAGTCTACATGGAGTACCTGTGAGCCGCAGGAAGGAGTATTTGATTTCAGTCATGTGACCCGTGTGCTGGATGCTATGGAAAATGCGGGAATTTCCGTGATTATCGGTACGCCTACGTATGCAATTCCCACCTGGATGGTCAAATCCCATCCGGATGTACTGGCAACAACAATCAATGGAAGAGGTATTTACGGAGCCAGACAGATTATGGATATCACTCATCCGGTTTATCGGTATTATGGAGAACGGGTGATCAGAAAACTGATGGAAGTGTCTGCCCACAGAAAATGTGTCATTGGTTTCCAGTTGGATAATGAGACAAAATATTATGATACTGCCGGAAAAAATGTGCAGGAACAGTTTGTAAAATATCTGAGGGGAAAATTCCATGATGATCTGGATGCAATGAACGCAGAGTTTGGTCTTGACTACTGGAGCAACCGTATCAATGCCTGGGAGGATTTTCCGGATGTCCGGGGAACCATCAATGGCAGTCTGGGTGCGGAGTTTGAAAAGTTCCAGAGAACACTGGTAGATGAATATCTGGAATGGCAGGCTGGAATTGTGAGGGAGTATGCAAGAGAAGATCAGTTCATCACCCACAACTTTGATTTTGACTGGAGAGGATATTCCTTTGGTGTGCAGCCGAAAGTGAACCACTACCACGCAGCCAATGCACTGACTGTGGCAGGTGTGGATATTTATCATCCGACGCAGGATGAACTGACCGGTGCAGAGATTTCCTTTGGAGGTGACAGCACCCGTTCTCTGAAGAACAACAATTATTTCGTGCTTGAGACAGAGGCTCAGGGATTCCCGTGCTGGGTTCCTTATGATGGTCAGCTTCGTCTGCAGGCATACAGCCATCTGGCTTCCGGAGCCAATATGGTAGAATACTGGCACTGGCATTCCATCCACAATTCCTTTGAAACTTACTGGAAGGGATTGCTGAGTCATGATTTCAAGGAAAATGATACCTACCGGGCAGCAAAAGTGATTGGAAATGAATTTGCTCAGCTGGGCAGTCATCTGGTAAATCTGAAAAAGCATAACAAGGTGGCCATGCTGGTAAGTAATGAATCTCTGACTGCCCTGGAATGGTTTACCATCGATGGTTCCGGAAAGATGGGAAAACTCAAGTATAATGATGTGGTGCGTTATGTCTACGATCAGCTTTACAAACTGAATGTGGAATGTGATTTCCTGTGGCCGGAATCTGAAAACTTTGGTGATTATGATCTGCTGATTGTACCGGCATTATATGCCGCATCGGAAGACCTGCTGCAGAGAATCGACCGTTATGTTGCTGAGGGAGGGCATCTGTTTACCACATTTAAGACGGCATTTACCAATGAAAATCTGAAAGTATATCCGGATTGCCAGCCACATGGCATCGACAAATGCCTTGGCATTTCTTACAGTCATTTTACATTTCCGCACAATGTAAAACTGACTTCGGATGTATATTCCAGTCAGGAAAATGGAGTGATAAACTTTATGGAACTGCTCAATGCAGATACGGCTCAGGTACTGGCATCTTATGACCATTATAACTGGAAATGGTATGCCGCAGTAACCAGAAATCAGTATGGGAAAGGAACTGCCACCTATCTGGGATGCTGGACCACCGATGAAAAGCTGAGAGAAATTCTCACAGATGTGATTAAAGAAGCAGAACTTTGGGGAACAGAACAGGAAGTTACTTTCCCGGTTATTATCAAAAAAGGTACTAATGATATGGGAAAAGAGGTAATATATTATCTGAACTACTCACCGGAAACTCAGAAAGTGATATATAAAGGGAAAGATGGTGTGGAACTTTTCAGCGGAGAGACTGTGACAGAGGATACAATGATTACAATCGAACCGTGGAATTTGAAAATTGTAGAACGATAAGAGAGAGAATAGAGTGACCGGGGGACAGGTTCATAGTCACTAGAACGCAGTGACTATGAACCTGTCCCCCGGTCACTCTATGATTGCTCCTGTTAAATTCGACGGAACGGAGCAATTTGTTTCGGCCAGATACCCAGGCCGCCCACGCTGACCAGCGTGTCGTCTGCTTCCAGTGTCAAACCGTTATCTGTAAAGCGGAAAATGATGCGTGCACCGCTGACGGCATCGATTCTTCTGATTTCCAGTTCCAGTACACGGAAGCTTCTCCAGCGTGCACTGGCACCATATATATTGCCATTACAGTCAGAGAGATTAAAACATTGAGTAAATGATGCAGCAATCTGACGTTTTTCTGTGTGTCCATTTTCTCCCGTCTCTACTACATTCCAGTAAAGATTATCTCCCACTACATTAAAAGACATTTCTGTAATCTCGCCCTGAAATACATCAAACAGACCAACTCCTCCAATGAGTGTTTCCATGGAGCAGCAGCCTTCTTTCGGTGATGCAGCCATTGTCCGGTAGGTTTGTGAAGTGAGTGCCTGTTCCATGACAGGGCAGCGGTCTCCAATCAGAGCTGGAATATGGAGTTGTTGAAGCATATCGGAAAGCTTTTGTGAATCCGGTGATTCCGGAAGTACTTCTTCCTTTACAGCGGGAATCAGAAAATCCATCATGGAATCCACGAGAGCTTGTGTCTGCTCGGTGGCTGTGGTCATGATGACAATCATATCCAGAGTAGGGTATACGAAACCAAACTGACCGTAGGCACCGTCTGCCCGGAAAGAGTCAGGAAGAGAGCACATCCAGCACTGATAGCCATATCCTTTAGCCCACTCTTTAATATGCCCTTCGCTGTCGCCGGCAGTTTCAATCTGTTTAGCGGAAGCTTTGTCAAACCATTCACTGCGAAGCAGCTGTTTTCCTTCCCATTCGCCTTTATGTAAAACAAAATAAATAAATTTTGCCATGTCTTCGGTACGCAGCTTCATGCCTCCGCCGCCCAGTTCTACAGAATTCTCATCGGGCAGATGAGCACAGGTGATTTCTGTGATTCCCAGTGGATCCAGAAGGCGGGGACGAAGAAATTCTGTTACATCCTGACCGGTTTTTCGTTTCAATACAGCGGCCAGCATATTCGTTCCGGCAGTGTTGTATTTGTAGAAGGTTCCCGGTTTGTGAAGAAAAGGATGAGCCAGAAAATGACGAATCCAGTCCGGGTCGAGACCATTAATCTCTGTCTCATGTCCGCATCCCATGATCAGCAGATGATGAAGTGAAACTTCCCGGAGATTGTCAGAAACCTCATTCGGCAGCTTGTCCGGGAAAATGTCGATTAACTTTTCGTCTAATGAAAGAATTCCCTCCTGTTCGGCGAAGCCAATAGCAGTGGCAGTCAGCGTTTTGCTGAAAGAATACAAAGGGTGCAGATATTCCGGGCCATAAGGTTTCCACCATCCGGCGGCAGCACATTTGCCGTGTCGGATGATCATCAGACTGTGCTGCTCAATACCCTTTGATGCGGCAGATTCGATAAAATCAATGATACCTTTTGAATGAATACCGACAGATTCCGGTGTCACTCGTGAAAAATACTCCATGGAATAATTCCTCCTGTTTTATTACTGGTGAAAAACAAATACTTGTTGATATTATATAATTTCAGGAAAAAGAATACAAGAAACTTAAACATAAATGCGGATGATATGGTATACCCATAAAAAGATGACATTTTTCAAAGATCCGGATGGACTGCCGTTGGAATTGCATGAGTAAACAGGGAGACCAGGTGACTATGTACCTGTCCCCTGGTCTCCTTGCTTTCGGTATTCTCGTGGGGACAAGCCTGTGCTTTTTCTGAAAATCTGGGAAAAGTAATTTTGTGAGGAGAATCCGGCGGCTTCGGCAATCTGAGTGATGGAGTAATCGGTAGTTTCCAGCAGCTGTTTACTGTGTTCCACCCTTTTTTGGAGCAGGTAACTAATAGGAGCAATTCCGTAGGCGGCAGAGAACTGATGGGAGAAATAGAACTTATCCCAGTGTGTGATTGCTGCCAGAGAATCCAGTGTTATAGGTTCGCAAAAATGTTTATCCATATATAGTTTGGCTTTTTCACATTCATACGGTATCTGGCTGGGGGCAGAGACAGTAAAATTCTGTCCGGTAAACCGCTGCACCTGCAGCAGAAGAATTGACAGATAATGCTGACAGATTTCCTGATAAAATGGCCGATGCTTTTGAAGTTCTTCCAGAATAATATGCAAAATAGATAATATTTCATCATAGCGGGTGCTCAGAGAAAAAATCTGGAAGGAGCCAAAATCCTGAGCCTGGTCGAAATAAAGCTGCAGATGATCAATCCCCAGGACAATATAATGCATGTTATGTGTCTCGGAAGAACGTTCTGTGTGGCGTACTTTTGGGTTGACCAGTATCATTTGGTTTTTAGAAATGGGATATGCTTTTTCTTCTGTGCAAAACCATCCTTCCCCATCAGTTACATAAAAAAGCTCCGTACATTCATGGGAATGGAGAATACTGTTCCAATCTTTTCCGAAAGAGGAAGAAGAAACATACCGAAGCTGTTGTTTATCTGAATGATCCGTGGAAAGATCAGTAAAAGAATATGTCAGATTGGCCATAAAATTCCTCCTGCATGTAATAGCAAAATCGGGTATGATTAACTGTGAAGGTACTCAATAGTTATATAAAAACAGTATATAGCAATGGGGTAGTATTTTCAAGAATTATACCGCAAGATATATAATATTTTAGGCAAAAGACAGATAGATTTTTCTGTGGGGTATTTATATAATGATAGCATAAACATGCAGAAAGGGAGAAGTGTATGAGCGAAGTATGTACAAGAGGAAGAGTGACAATTCCGACAGATGTGGATGTTGTACCGGAGACACTGGAGCTGGTAAATCGTTGGGGGGCAGATGCCATCCGTGACTGTGATGGTACAGATTATCCGGAAGAGTTGAAGAAGGTGGATGCGAAAGTTTATGCTACCTATTACACAACAAGAAAAGATAATGCATGGGCAAAGGCCAATCCGGATGAGATTCAGCAGATGTATATTATGACATCTTTTCATACGGCTACTTGCGGGGAATTGTCAATTCATCTGATGGATCACCTTTATCCGGATATGTTGAAGGTGAATTCTCATGATGACATTAAGAGATGGTGGGAAGTCATTGACCGTACCACAGGAAATGTGGTTCCTGTTACGGAGTGGACATACAGTGAGGAAACCGGAGATGTGACCATCAAACCGGCAAAGGCTTTTCATGATTATACTGTAAGTTTTCTTGCTTACATTATGTGGGATCCGGTACACATGTACAATGCGGTGACCAATGACTGGCAGGGTGTAGAGAAACAGATTACATTTGATGTGCGTCAGCCGAAAACAAAAGAGTTTTCTAAGAAGCGTCTGAGAAAGTTTCTGGAAGATCATCCCTATGTGGATGTGGTTCGTTTTACAACATTTTTCCATCAGTTCACACTGATTTTTGATGAGCTGGCAAGAGAAAAATATGTGGACTGGTATGGATATTCTGCTTCCGTAAGTCCGTATATTCTGGAACAGTTTGAGCAGGAAGCAGGATACAGATTCCGTCCGGAATTCATCATTGACCAGGGTTACATGAATAATATGTACCGGATTCCGTCCAAAGAATTTATGGATTTCACGGCATTCCAGAGAAGAGAAGTAACCAAACTGGCAAAAGAGTTTGTGGACATTGTTCATGAATACGGAAAAGAAGCTATGATGTTCCTGGGGGACCACTGGATTGGAATGGAACCGTTTATGGATGAGTTCAAATCCGTAGGACTGGATGCGGTCGTAGGTTCTGTGGGAAATGGAGCTACTCTGCGTCTGATCAGTGATATTCCCGGTGTAAAATACACAGAAGGCCGTTTCCTGCCGTATTTCTTCCCGGATACCTTTTATGAAGGCGGAGATCCGGTGAAAGAAGCGAAGGTAAACTGGGTAACGGCACGCCGTGCTATTTTGAGAAAGCCCATTGACCGGATCGGATACGGCGGATACCTGAAGCTGGCCGTACAGTTCCCGGAATTTATTGACTATGTGGAAAGTGTATGTCAGGAATTCCGTACTCTGTATGAAAATATCAAAGGAACGACTCCATACTGCGTGAAAACCGTTGCTGTTCTGAACTGTTGGGGTAAAATGCGTGCCTGGGGCAATCACATGGTTCATCATGCCATCTACCATAAACAGAACTATTCTTACGCCGGTATTATGGAGGCACTGAGCGGAGCTCCGTTTGATGTAAGATTTATTACCTTTGATGATATCCGCAAGAATCCGGAAATGCTGAAAGAAATCGATGTCATCCTGAATGTGGGTGATGCGGATACTGCCTATACCGGTGGTGAAAACTGGACGGATGAAACCATTGTATCTGCCATCAATGAATTTGTATACAACGGCGGCGGATTTATCGGAATCGGTGAGCCGACAGCACATCAGTGGCAGGGTAAATTCATCCAGCTGCGCAATGTACTTGGTGTAGAACGTGAAAATGGATTTGATCTGAATAAAGACAAATACAACTGGGATGAACATGAGCATTTCATCATTGAGGACTGTAAAGGTGATGTGGACTTCGGCGAGGGCAAGAAAAACATCTATGCAATGCCGGAAACTACCATCATCAGACAGGCAGAAAAAGAAGTGCAGATGGCAGTCAATGAATTTGGTGACGGACGTGGTGTTTACATCAGCGGTCTGCCTTACAGCTTTGAAAACAGCCGTGTACTGTACCGTGCAATCCTGTGGGCTTCCCATGACGAAGAAAACCTTCACAGATGGTTCAGCACCAACTATAATGTAGAAGTACATGCCTATGTGAAAAATAGTAAATACTGCATCGTAAATAATACTTACGAACCGCAGAAAACAACGATTTACAAAGGCGATGGAAGCAGTTTCGAGCTGGAACTTGAGGCAAACGAAATTGTCTGGAAAGAAATTTAAATAATATCCAAAAGGGACAGGTTCCATGACTCGGAACCTGTCCTCTTTTTATGGTGCTGTCTTAAGTTTCTTAAGAGTGTCATACATGATTTCCAGACATTTATCAAAATCACTTTTGGTTACTGTATAAAAATCATCACCAGGATATCTGGCATCAAAATAAAAGTCTGTCAGATACGCCAGACCGATCGTGTCCAGATTTAGTTCCGGATAGATTTCATTGAGCCGGGAAGCAATTTTTTTCATATTATGCTTACGAAGTAAATCGGAAACATCTTCTTCAAAATAGTGTGTATCCAGATACCCTTTCAGGTATTTTTCGGTGACCTGCTGGCACTGGACAGCAAGCTGATTATAAAAAGTACTTCCTGTTGCCAGCACAGATTCCAGATAATCAAGATCATTTTTTGCAATATCCAGATAATTGTTTTTTATCATTATAATACCTCCAGAATCATTATTTTTTCAGAACTAATGATGCGGTGAAAGGCGGAACTTTGCTGAATCGTATCTTCGGTCATATATACTACATCTGTTTTGATACCGCATAAATCATCATCCAAGGTCCATCTGATTTGAGCAGCCAGTGTACGGTCGGTCAAAGGTTTTTCTGTGACGATTAGCAAATCAACATCACTGCTGTTTCGTACATCCCCTCTTGCACAACTGCCAAATAAGTAAATTTTTTTGAGAAAAGGTATGTTTTCATGAATTATAAAATTGATATCAGAATCAATTTTATTTACAAAACGCTTTGGTAAATGTTTGTAATTTTCTTTATAAATTTTTATCATAGAGGGTTCTCCTCAACACAGATTGAAAATATCCAGATAGATATTATATTCTATCAGAGCAGAAGATATGCGTCAACACGAAAATCCCGGTTACGTTCAGGAAAATCCCGGTTACGTTCAGGATAAAATAACAGATGTAAAATAGTTCACCAGGACTCTTTCTGTCCATATTGCTCCCGATACTGTCGCAGTGTCAATCCTGTCGCTTTTTTGAAACGTGTGCCCAGATGGCTCTGGGAGGAAAAGCCAAGGTAGGATGCAATATCACTGTAGGAGTATCGGGAGTAAATCAGCATATTTTTTGCCAATCGTATCATTCTATTTTAGATCTTTCTGTTTCAGGGTTATGATTGTATGAAAAGTACCTGAATTATTATCATAATACATCTGCAAGTTTCCATGATATTGTTTCACGACTTTTTTAATGCTTTTGATTCCGAATCCATGTCTGTCTTTGCTGGTTTTATGAGAAACAGGCAGTCCATCCTGATCGTACACAGGGGTACTTCTGCAGGAATTTATGACTATGATAATGATAAAAGGTGAATTTTCCTTTTTTTGTACGGTAAGCTCAATAAAAGAATCAGGGATATTTTTTGCTGATTCTACTGCATTATCCAATAAGTTACAGAATAACGATGTTAAATCGTGCTGATACATACTTTGGACAGTTCCGCTTCTGATATCAGCATGAAAAACAATATGTTTCTCATTGCATTGTCGCTGATAGCGGCAAAGAATTGCATTCAGCATTGCATTATCGCAGATTTTTACGGTTTCTTTCAAGTCAGAAGATTCCATAAGCTGTTGTATATAAGCATTGATTTTATCAGAAGCTTTTTGGTCATTCAGTAATTTGATAGATTGAAGATGTTTTTTTATATCGTGGATCAGAATACTCTGGTTCTCATTTTGTGAAAGCATCATTTCATAGTATTCAACGGAATCTGATTCTTTTTGGAGCAGCAACTGCATGTCGGTAAATTCCTGCGATTTTTTCTGATTATATTGGTTGATTCCAAATACAAGCAAATTGACCATAAGCAGAAAAACTGCACAGATGGTTACCATAAAATCAACAGGTGGTGTAAAGGCGGATGTTTCGCCAATTGCGGCAAAAGTAAAAATTATAAAAATAGACGAAACCGGAATTAACATCAAAAGAAGTTCGGAATGATCGTACTGTTCCTGATTTGATTTTTTTCCTTTGAACAGATGAATTAATAAATAGATGACTGCAAAAAAGAAAATCTTGCTAAAAACCGTATAAAAAACAAGTCCGGCATCTGTTTTTAAGAGAAAATGCGGAAAAAATCTTGATATAATCCCCAAAACTGCAATTTCAGATATCCCCATAATTGCTGTAAGTATAGCAGAATGGAAGAGGGCTAATAACAACTTGAGTTTAAACAACGCATAAAGAAAAGCAGTGTTAATCACAAAAAAGCTGATAATATTAAGCCCTGTTTGTCCAAGAAGTGAAAGAAGAAACAGTATTGCATAAAGAGTACTTAATAATGCCAACCTTATTTTACTACTATGAGAGGGGGTAAAAAGACTGGATGCGTATTGCCATAGTATAACTGCCTCTGTAAAAAAACTAAAAAAAAGCAAAATAATATGTTCCATCTATATTTACCTCATACTTTCCAGATATATTAAATAAGCATTTTTAAAGGAACTATATTTTCTACGTGTCAGGTAAGCGGTAATTTGTTGATCTGATAAATGTATGGTGGAATGATCAAAGTCCACTACATGTTCAAAATTGATAATAAAGCTCCGGTGTGTCTGGAAAAAGCTGTTTTTAGGGAGCTGATCCAACCAGTAATTCATATTATGAATAGAGTCAAAATCCTGCCGGGTCGTATGTACAATTACTTTTCGTCCTTGTGCTTCTATGGCAATAATCTGCGAAGCAGGAAACGAATATACTCCCTGTTTAGTTTCAACAGGGATTTTGGTAGTAATAGAATTATAATAAGCTAAGGCATCTTTCATATTTCGGAAAAAACGTTGTTTGTCCAAAGGTTTGGAAAGATAGCGGAACACATGAAAACGCATAGCCTCATCCAAATATTCAGAATAAGAGGTAACAACAAAAATTATGACATTTTTGTTTGTTTTTTTTAATTCATTTCCTACATAAATTCCATTCATACCGGGCATTTCAATATCCAGAAAAACAATATCTTTTTCGTCTTTATCAGCTAATAACGATTCACCACTGGTAAATGAGACTAACCTGGGACATTTTAAATGGTTTGATTCAAAGTAAGATTCGATATATTTTTGTAACTGTTCGATTATCAGAGTATCATCATCACAAATTAAAATACGCATTTTCCCACCGGACTTTCTATAAAATTAGATACATCATATCATATAGAATTTCCAAATGCAAAAAATGCGTATGAAAAGACAGATCAATTACAATTTTGGTTCATTATGTGTTTTGTTATTTCTTTTTACAAATACCGTGGGTTGTAAAAAATATGTAAATCGACCAAAAACGAACTGAAAATGTCGTTTGACGTAAAATCAGTTGAAATCATGAAGAAAACGAAGATAATAAGAATTGACATTGATTTCATTTAGATAGTTCAGAGCGTGACAGTTGCTTACATAGTAGTTATATGGACACGGTTGATCACCAGGAGGATATGATAGTGAAAAGTAGAATTCGTTTTTTGGTTGTAATGTTATCAGCAGGAGCTTTTTTGTGTGCTTGTGAAGAAGGAAAGCCGCTGAATCTTTCAGAAAAGGAAAAAAAGACAGAAGATGCTGACTTGAGTACAGATAAATATAGTAGTGATGATGAATTATTTCAACGAGATTCACTACAGGTTCAATATCAAGGTGGTACTTATCATGTGGACAGTTGGAAATTGTATGATAATCTGGCAGAGGCTAATATATCCATTGACAGCTTGAGTGATTATGGAGTTATGTTAAGTGAAACAGGCAAAGATTTTAAATTTATGCTCGTTAAGATAAGCAGAACCAGCACTGCTGATTATGAAGGAGATTTTCCAGATCAGGCCTATGTAAATATATTTTGTCCGGTCACGTTGAAAAATTTGAGTGCTGCGTATTTACCAGAAGCAGAGCCAGACATGGTAAGCCGCATTGATATGGAACATGGATACGAACCAGTGTATTTGGACATTGGAGAGATTGGAGCAAGTAATTATTTCGAAATTTCGATCCCGCCGGAAGGAGAAAGTGTTACATATTCTTTAGGCTTTTTTTTAAGTGAAGAAGAATATCTGGCTGGGAAAAATGGGGAACTTTGTCTCTGGTACAGTATGGATGAAGCACAATCTGTAGAAGATTTACAAGTGCTTTTCCTTTCGCCGGAATTAATTCGGTAACAGGTGAAATGAGCAGAACTGGGAGATTTTTATTATGGGATGTTGCATAAAAATGGAAATGAAGAAGCTGAAAGACAATTCTTTGTTTTGGATTTGTCTGGGGATAGGAACTATATTTGTGTTTATGAGTGCACTGTATACAGAGCAGCTTTATTACAGTGAACTTGGAAGTGGAGGAATGCTTGCAGTGTTGGAAAACAGCAATACAGAAAGTAAGGAGAATATTTTGGCAATGCAGACGCTTTATAATAGCTGGATAGGAGCAGATAAGCAGTCGATGGGGGCTACAATGTTCTACCTTTTGTCACCATTAATCGCAGCTTTGCCGTTCGGATGGCACTTTTCAGAAGAGCTGCACAGTGGGTATCTGCATGTGGCGGTTCCATTTAGCGGGCGAAGATATTATTTTATCGCTAAGTTGCTGGTGTCGTTCTTTGGAGGCGGTATGCTCATGGTTTTACCTCAGTTGTTTAGTGTTCTAATTACAGCTTTATATGTCCCGGCGATAAAATCAAGTGTGATATATAGTCCGTATACGGCAATTATTCATGGAGATATGTTTGCTGAATTATTTTATACTCATCCATTGGGATATATTATGGTGGTAATTGCAATTGATTTGGTGTTTGGGGGGCTATTTGCCTGGCTTTCCCTGGCAACAGCTTTTTTTGTGCATTCACGTCTGGTAACGGTGATTGCACCGCTTCTGCTATTATTGTTGGCAGATTCGGCAAAAACTTGTTTATATTACATTAGTTATATAGAAATATCGCCACTGAATATTCTTCATCCAATGTCAGCACCGAATTATGTAAAAGGATGGGTTGTATTAATTTGGATTTTTGTTCTGTCGACCATAACGTCTTCTGTTGTTCTGATTAGGGGGTGTAGGCGTGAAATTTTTTAGACTGGTTAAATATGATTTTGTTCAAAATTATAGAAAGACATTGGTAAAATGGGTGATTGCAGGTGGTGTAAGCCTGTTTTTCTTCCTGTGCTTTTTCATGGATGTGCTTCATATTTTCTGGTCTGGTGAAACTTTAGCAGAAAATCTGGATGCTTTTCAAAAGCAAGGAGTATCAATCTGTGACAGTCTACTTTATTTGACGGGTGGAATGCTGCCGATTTCCTTTGCATCATTAGTGGATTCTTTTCAATTTCCGATTCGATGGCTATTTCCTCATATGTTGGTTTTATTTTTTACACTTAATTATGCTAGAAATGATCTAACACACGGCGGCATACAGGTGTTGACCCGTACAAATAACAGGGTCTCATGGTGGTTGTCCAAGTGTATATGGAATACAATAACTGTTTTATCCTGTTTTGCGGTAGAACTGGTGGTGTGGATTTTATTGATGGGATTGTCTGCAAAAACTTCAGTTTCTTCTTTGAATGAAATTTTATTTGAAGGTATTTTTAACGCAAGCTTGCCGGAGCAAGGAGTTTTTACATATGAATATATATGCACCTTTTGTCTTTTACCTGTGATGGTGTGTGCATCAATTAGTTTGATACAAATGACATTGACGTTGTACATGAAACCTGTATTCGCATATATGATAGCTATAACTTATTATGTTGCGGGAATATATTATGTGACACCCCTGCTTTTATCTAATTATGCTTTGAGTGTGCGTAGCTCAATGATTGGTTTATATAATTTTCGACCAGAAACGGGATTCTTTTTATGCGCAGCATCTGGAATTATTGCGGTGAGTGTTGGAGGAGTGCGACTTTGCAGGATGGATTTATCTTGAAAGGAGATAAGACTCCCACCTCTATAGGTGGTGAGTTGCAACAATTTAGTCTTGGTGGGAGTCCAATCTCCTTCCAAGATAAATCCTCCGGCGGATTGCAGAGGTGCGCAGATGTATTATGTCATGCAAAGCATGACGCGCACCTCGCAGCAAGTACGCCGAGGCGTACTTGAATAAACTGCAATTAGTTAGTTTCTGTATAAAGGAAAAATGTAGATGATTAGAGACAAAAAGAGAGCAGGAGAATAAAAATGGATATTGTTGTAAAAAATGCAGTGAAATATTTGGGATCTTCTATGGTAATCGATCATATCAATTTAGCAATGCATAGTGGAAAGATTTATGGTTTTCAGGGAATAAATGGATGTGGAAAAACAATGCTCATGCGGTTGATTGCCGGGCTTATCTATCCGACACAGGGTGAAGTTATCGTGGATGGTAAAATTCTACACGGGCAAAACAGTTTTCCGAAAAGCATGGGGTTATTAATTGAGAATCCTCAGTTTCTTGCTGGATATTCGGGATATAAGAATTTGTATTTGCTGGCAGGTATCCGGGAAAGAATAGGAAAAGAGGAAGTAAAGCAGGCTATGTACCGAGTAAAATTAGATCCGGAAGATAAGAAGAAATATCGGAAATATTCGTTAGGAATGAAACAACGCCTTGGAATTGCTTGTGCCATAATGGAACATCCGGAACTAATTATCTTGGATGAACCGTTTATTTCTCTGGATGAAGAAGGAATTTTAGATACGAAGGAAATTATCCGTAAAGAAAAAGAGCGTGGGGCAATCATTATTTTAGCTTGTCACGATTATGAATTGCTTTCAAGTACAGCAGATGAAATTTTTCGTCTCACGGCAGGTAAAATTACAAAACATTTAATAAAGAATGAGGAAGGTAAATTTCGTGAGGTGACGAGGTAGAATGAAAATAACAAAAGGAAAAAATGTAATAAAGGTATCTTGGACGGCGAGAGTTGTGATTGTATTTTTTGCAGTGCTTTGCGGGTGGCGTATCTGGAACGTAAATCACACGAAGCTAATAGAAAAATATAAAGCAAGGATTACAGTGTATGAAGAGGGAACAGATATTTATTTATCCGATGCTATTTATTACTGGGACATAGCTGAATTAGACGGCTACGGTATGCGGGTTACTAATACGAAAGTCATGCGTACAGAATCCTTTTTAGCACAGTATAGCACGACGATGGAGGAACTAAAAGCGATATCATTAGATGGTGAGTCTTCATTTGAAAAATATGGGTTGGTTTATCTTGTAACAGTAGAATTTTGGAATAAAAACTGGATGAAAGCATCGGAATGGCCTATATTATTGGATAATTTTTTGTTAACAGGTTTGGATTATTTTGTATTGCCCGCAACAAAAAGTATTCATTTGATTTCTGATTTCAATCCAGAATTAGACGGTGCGTCAGGATTTTCAATTAAAAGTGATAGAGTATTTGAAGTGGTTCTTCCATATCTAATTGATACAGAAAGTGAGGCTGGGATTTCTTTAGAACATTTACTTGATTCAGAAACAAAACTTTTGATAACATTGTATCCGGAAGAGAGTTATTTGATGCTGCCGACTCCCACTATCGAAGAGTAAGCACTTGTACGAAGGTAAAAGAGAGATTTAATAATGATGAAAAAATAGTTATTTTCATTGACTTTTTGTGCAGTTTCCATTAATATAAAATTGTTGTGAGGGTAGCCTTTGGCAGGCTGCCCTTTTTATCACTATATGTATTGGAGGACAAACAAATGAAGAAGGTATGGATTACGGGGGCGGATGGTCACGTGGGGACTGCACTGCTGAATCTGCTGGATTGCACAGAATATCAGATTCTTACCACAGATATTGATGCGGTGGATATCACAGATATCGATGAAGTGACACAGTATGTGCGCGTGAATCGTCCGGATGTGATTATTAACTGTGCCGGAATGACAAATGTAGCAAAGTGTGAAGAAGATGTGGATATGGCCTATAAGGTAAATGCCATCGGTGTGCGCAATATTGCGCTGGCTGCGGAAGAACTGCATGCCAGAGTGATTCAGATGTCTACGGATGATGTTTTTGACCAGGAATCAAGAATTCCTTATAACGAATTTGATCAGGTACATCCCAAGACTATTTATGGTAAATCAAAACTGGCGGGAGAAAGATTTCTGACACAGCTTTCCCACCGTTTTGTCATAATCCGCAGTTCCTGGATTTATGGAATTGGAAAAGATTTCGTGGATGAAGTGCTGACAAATGTGGGTAAAATAAAAGAGATGGAAGTGCCGAATAATCAGTTTGGAGTACCGACCAGTACGAAGGAACTGGCAAAAATTATTCAGTATTTTATTGATAATGACGAGTATGGACTTTACCATGCAGTATGTAAAGGAAGCTGCAGCCGCTATGAGTATGCAAAGGCAATTTTGGAATTTTCAGGCAATGCGGACAAGATGGAGATTCATCCGATTATTTCCCGTGATGCCATGCGTCCATCCTATTCAGTACTGGACAATATGATGCTTCGCCTCACCGGAATTGAAGAACCTAAGGAATGGAAAGAAGCATTGAAAGAATATCTGGAAGAAACCGGGGGAATTGAGTGATGGCAAAAGAAAAGAGAGACCTGAAAATAAATAAAGGAACAAAAAAAGAAAATACCACGAAAAAGGGCATGGGACTTTCTACAAAAATATTTATTGCGTTGCTGGTCGGTGCACTTCTGGGTGTAGGAATCCACTATGGCCTGCCTTCCGGGTATTTCCGGGATACGATTCTGGTAGAAGGTATCCTGTATGTGGTCGGACAGGGATTTATCAGATTGATGCAGATGCTGGTTGTACCGTTGGTATTTTGCTCTCTGGTCTGCGGAAGTATGGCAATCGGCGATACCAAGACCCTTGGAAAAGTAGGTGTGAAGACCATTGGATTTTATCTGGTAACTACCGCACTGGCGGTAATGATTGCTTTGGGTACTGCCTATCTGATCAATCCGGGTATAGGTCTGGATATGGATGCGGTACAGACCAGTGAAGTGACAACGGCAGAAGCGACAAAACTGACAGACACTCTGCTGAATATCATTCCTAAAAATCCGATTAATTCCATGGCGAATGGAGATATGCTTCCGATTATTGTATTTGCACTGTTTGTGGGTATCATGCTGGCAAAACTGGGAAGCAAGGCATCCGTTGTGGCTAACTTCTTCAGCCAGTTTAATGACATTATGATGGAAATGACCATGGCAGTCATGAAAGTTGCTCCTCTTGGTGTATTCTGTCTGATCGCCAGAACCTTTGCCAATGTGGGATTTGCAGCATTCAAACCGATGCTGAAGTACATGGGTAATGTAACCTTTGCACTGGTGATTCAGTGTTTTATCGTATATCAGATTCTGTTGTTTGTATTTACCCGTTTGAACCCGATAAAATTCATCAAAAAATTCCTTCCGGTTATGGGATTTGCATTCTCCACAGCCACATCCAATGCGACAATTCCTATGTCCATCGATACACTGAGCAAGAAAATGGGTGTGTCCAAACAGATATCATCATTTACGATTCCTCTGGGAGCTACCGTCAATATGGACGGAACCTCCATCATGCAGGGTGTTGCGGTAGTATTTATCGCACAGGCTTACGGAATCCCCCTGACGATGGGCAATCTGGCAACCGTTGTAGTAACTGCTACACTGGCCTCCATCGGAACTGCCGGAGTGCCAAGTGTTGGTCTGGTAACACTGTCCATGGTACTTGCTTCCGTGGGACTTCCGACAGAAGGAATCGCATTGATCATGGGAATCGACCGAATCCTGGATATGCTGCGTACCGCAGTTAACATCACGGGAGATGCTGTGTGTACAACAATTGTGTCCTATCAGGAAGGGGCACTTAATAAAGACGTGTTCAATAGAGAATAAAAAGGGATTTGTAATTCGTTTGAGAACGGACGGAAACTTCATATCATTTTTTCAGAAGCAGGCCGTTCCTCCTCAGCTAGCCGCTAACTACGACTAAATTGACGCTCAGGAAAGCCTTCGTGCCAAAGTCTCCGTAAGCGTCGGATCTTCGGACTCACTTTCCCCAATGCTTCTGAAAAAATGATATGAAGTTTCCTGTTTTGTTCCAAACGATATAAAATGAGTCCATGAGGTATGTGGTCAAGGTCTATATAATAAAAAACGTCTGCCAGTGCCCCGCAAAATCTAAAAAGCGGGGTACTGGCAGACATTTTTATTGTATAGACCCAAGATTATGTTTTAGACGCTTTGAAAAGTAAGTTTGAGCAGGGAAAATGGAACTTCCAATAAAGAAAATTTGTATAGGCCCCCGTCGAGGTCGCTGAAGACTATTTTTAAGCCGAATCTGGACATATTACTGGAGTATTTTAAATAACAGTAATACCAGCACAAACAAAATAATAGGCTTTACAATCTTGCTTCCCTTAGTCATAACCAGCCCGGCCCCCAGGTATCCGCCAGCCATGTTGCAGACAGCAGCTGCCAGTCCCAGCGGAATCAGTACCTGTCCATTGATAAGGAAAATCACAAGTGATGTGATATTTGTGGTCAGGTTGATGACTTTTGCCTGTGCGTTGGCGGTCTGTATGCTCATCCGTGCCAGAACGGTGAATGCTATGATCAGGAAGGTTCCGGTTCCGGGACCGTAGAATCCATCATAGATGCCGATGGTAAATGCAGCACCGATGGCTGTCAGGACGGTGCGCCGGTTCAGGTGAACGGTGTCATCTTCTGCATCGTGAAATAATTTTTTGTTCAGTACAATCAGTGCGGACACCGGCAATATAATGAAAAGGATGTAACGCATGATTTTTTCGTCTGTTGCCATAGAAAGATGGGCTCCGATTGAGGAACCCATCACAGCTGCCAGAACAGACGGAACCGCCAGACGGAAGTTTACCAGCCGGTTGCGGATAAAACGTGCCGTTGCCAGTGTAGTTCCACAGGCAGAAGAAAGTTTGTTGGTGGCGATTGCCTGATGGACCGGAAGTCCGGCAATCAGGTACGCAGGAAGAGAGATCAGCCCGCCGCCTCCGCCGATGGCATCCACCAGTCCGGCAAGAAAAAGAAAGGGACAGACAATCAGGAATGTTTGCGGAGTAAGTGTCATAAATTACCTCGCATTACAGTCCCAGAATATTTTCGCCGATTTTTACCACATCTCCGGCCCCCATGGTAATCACCAGGTCGCCTTTTTCACAGTTCGTCAGCAGATAATTTTCAATCTCATCAAATGTCGGGAAGTATTCACAAGGTGTTCCCAGCTCCTGAATACGCTCCTGAAGATCTTTCGAGGAAATTCCAAGCGTATTTTTTTCACGGGCAGCGTAAATATCAGCCAGTACCACATGGTCAGCCAGAGTCAGAGCTTCGGCAAATTCCGGAAGCAGTGCCCTGGTACGTGTGTAGGTATGAGGCTGGAAGACGCACCAGGTCTTCTTGTGCGGATAATTTTTTGCAGAGGTTAAGGTGGCTTTAATCTCTGTGGGATGATGCGCATAATCATCAATAATGGTAACTCCACCGACTTCGCCTTTTAACTGGAAGCGGCGGTCTGTACCGGTAAAATTCTGAAGACCTTTCTGGAGAGTCTCATGATCAATATGTAGCAGATCAGCCAGAGCAATAACAGATAGAGAGTTGGACACATTGTGGATGCCCGGTACTTTCAGACTGAATGTCCCAACGGCTTCTCCCCGGTGCATACAGGTAAAGGTAGGATGTCCCAGTTCATCGTATGTGATATTAGAAGCAGTGTAATCTGCCTCATGTTCCAGACTGTAAGTGATCACGCTGCAGGGCAGATCACGGATAATATCCTCGTAGTGAGGAGTGTCACTGTTGATGATCAGTGTACCATCTGCCGGCAGTTTTTCTGCGAACAGGCGGAAAGAACGGCGGATGTCGTCAATATCTTTAAAGAAATCCAGATGATCCGCATCCACATTCAGAATAATACTGATCTTCGGGAAGAAGCTTAAAAAGCTGTTGGTATATTCACAGGCTTCAGTGATAAAGGTCTCGGAATGACCGACACGCAGATTGCCTCCGATGGCAGGCAGAATACCGCCTACAGAAATCGTGGGATCAAAACCGCCTTCCAACAGTACATGAGAAGCCATGGAAGTTGTTGTAGTTTTGCCGTGAGTTCCTGATACGGCAATAGGAGTCTGATAATTAGTCATAATCTGACCCAGAAGGTTTGCACGGGTCATCATGGGGATGCCCTTTTCCTGTGCACAGGCATATTCCGGATTGTCCGGATGAATGGCTGCAGTATAGACAACAAGATCAATGCCGTCAATAATATTGGATGCACGCTGGCCGTAGAAAATCTCTGCTCCCAGAGAAGCCAGATGATTCGTCAGTGCACTTTCCTTTGCATCGGAACCTGAAATGGTGAAACCTTCCTGCAGAAGAATCTCTGCCAGACCGCTCATGCTGATTCCGCCAATACCTATAAAATGAATATGAATGGGTTTGTCAAAATTAATGGTATACATAAAACATTCTCCTTCGAAATTAATGGCTATGTAAGAAGTCCGTGAAGGCAAATAAAATGCCGACACTATTATCATTATATGCTTAATCGACTAAAATGAAAATGCAAAAATGAAATGTTGTATAAATGTCATAAAAACGAGAAAAAAATCGATAAAAATATGTAAAAGATGTTCACTAATCGTGAAAGGTGTGTTATAATTTTTCATTATATATGACAAGAGGTGATTGCATGATTAAGAAAGAGATGATTGCAATGCTGCTGGCCGGCGGACAGGGAAGCCGTCTTGGCGTTCTGACTGAAAGCGTAGCAAAGCCTGCAGTATCGTTTGGAGGTAAATATCGTATCATAGATTTCCCGCTGAGTAACTGTATTAACTCCGGGATTGATACGGTGGGAGTTCTGACCCAGTATCAGCCACTGCGGCTGAATACACATATCGGAATCGGTATTCCGTGGGATCTGGACCGTAATGTTGGTGGTGTGACTGTTCTTCCCCCCTATGAAAAGAGCAGTAACAGTGACTGGTACACAGGAACAGCCAATGCAATTTTCCAGAATCTGGCATACATGGAGACATATAACCCGGATTATGTGCTGATCCTTTCCGGTGATCATATTTATAAGATGGATTATGAAGTTATGCTGGATTTCCATAAGGCAAATAAGGCAGATGTGACAATTGCCTGTATGCCGGTGCCAATTGAGGAGGCAAGCCGTTTTGGTGTTATGATCACCGATGGCAGTGGAAAGATTACAGAATTTGAAGAGAAGCCGGAACATCCGAGAAGCAACCTGGCATCTATGGGTATTTATATTTTCTCATGGCCTGTACTTAAGGAGTCTCTGCTGGCACTGAAAGATCAGCCAAACTGCGACTTTGGAAAACATATCCTTCCATATTGCAGGGATAATGGAAAGAGACTGTTTGCTTACGAATTTAACGGCTACTGGAAGGATGTAGGAACATTAGGATCCTATTGGGAAGCCAATATGGAATTGATTGATATTATTCCGGAATTTAATCTGTACGAGGAATTCTGGAAGATTTATACCAAAGGCGATATTATCCGCCCGCAGTATATTTCGGCAGATGCTGTTATAGAACGAAGCATCATCAGTGAGGGTGCCGAGATTTATGGTGAAGTACATAATTCTGTCATCGGTGCAGGAGTAACGATAAAAGAAGGTACTGTGGTACGCGATTCGATTATCATGAAAGAAACGGTGATCGGAAGCGGATGTACGATTGATCGGTCAATTATTGCAGAAAATGTTACCGTTGGTGACAGTGTAGTACTTGGTGTGGGTGAGGAAGCACCGAATGTACTGAAACCTGCAGTATATGGATTTGGACTTGTGACAGTCGGTGAGAATGCAGTGATTCCGTCCAATGTAAAGATTGGAAAGAATACAGCCATCAGCGGTGTGACTA
The DNA here is from genome assembly GCA_022764165.1 of Eubacterium sp. GTDB lineage: Bacteria > Bacillota > Clostridia > Lachnospirales > Lachnospiraceae > Oliverpabstia. The sequence goes on from JALERM010000041.1 coordinate 32,321, forward strand.
CAGAGGAAGATTATCCGAATGGGGAACTCGCCAGCGGCGGAGCAATTGTAAAAAAGGACGGTGAATGAATATGAGAGCATTGGGAATTATTTTGGCCGGCGGCAATAACCACAGAATGAGAGAATTATCACATAAAAGAGCAATTGCAGCTATGCCGGTTGCCGGAAGTTACAGAAGTATTGATTTTGCACTCAGCAATATGTCAAACTCTCATATTTCAAAGGTGGCAGTACTGACACAGTATAATGCAAGATCTCTGAATGAACATCTGAGTTCCTCCAAGTGGTGGGATTTCGGAAGAAAACAGGGTGGTCTGTTTGTATTTACACCGACCATTACACCGAATAACAGTTTCTGGTATCAGGGTACAGCAGATGCAATCTATCAGAATCTGGACTTTTTGAAAAAAAGTCATGAACCGTATGTTGTGATTGCATCCGGTGATGGTATCTATAAACTGGATTATAATAAGGTATTGGAATACCATATTGCAAAGCGTGCAGATGTTACGATTGTCTGCAAAGATATGCCGGTCAGTGAAGATGTGACACGTTTTGGTGTGCTGAAGCTGAATGACGACGGCCGGGTAGAGGAATTTGAAGAGAAACCGATGGTTTCCAGTTATCGTACCGTATCTACAGGTATTTATGTGATTCGCCGCCGCCAGCTGATTGAGATGATTGAACGGTGTGCAATGGAAGACCGTCATGACTTTGTAAAAGATATTCTGATTCGTTATAAGAATCTGAAACGCATCTACGGATATAAGATTGATACGTACTGGAATAATATTTCCACCGTGGAATCTTATTATCAGACCAATATGGACTTCCTCAAACCGGAAGTCAGAGATTATTTCTTCCATCAGTATCCGTCGATTCAGTCAAAGATTGATGACCTGCCGCCCGCTAAGTACAATCCGGGAAGTCAGGTAAAGAACAGCCTGGTAGCCAGCGGCTGTATCATTAACGGACAAGTGGAAAATTCAATCCTGTTTAAAAAAGTATACGTAGGAAATAACTGTGTGATTAAGAATTCCATCATACTGAATGATGTATATCTGGGCGATAACACGCATATTGAAAACTGTATTGTGGAGAGCCGTGATACGATTCGTGCCAATTCCTGTTATTGCGGGGAAAATGCAATCAAAGTAGTTGTGGAAAAAAATGAACGCTATTCACTTTAGAATGCAGAGCTATGCAGCAGGATGAAGGAAGGATTTATGAAAGGAATGCAGGTATGAACATAACAGATGTAAGGGTACGAAAAGTAACGAAGGAAGGTAAGATGAAGGCAGTCGTTTCCATTACGATTGATGAGGAATTTGTAGTACATGATATTAAGGTAATTGAGGGAGAGAAAGGTCTCTTTATTGCAATGCCCAGCAGAAAAGCATCGGACGGCGAATATCGTGATATCGCTCATCCTATCAATTCCAACACCAGAGAGCGTATACAGAAGCTTATTCTGGAAAAGTATGAAGAGGTAATGGCAGCGGAAGACGATGTTGAAGAAGAAGCGTAACCAATTGTCATATATGGGGTAACGTGGAAAAGGCGGTGACTGGGGGGTTGCCGCCTTTTCGTATGTTCTTTCTTGTGCCTGCAGTGTGATTATGGTATCATATTCGAAGAAAATTTTAGAGTTTTGAGGGATACAGGAGGTTAAAATGAGACAGGATTTGCCGGAAGCATTTGAAAAGCGAATGAAAGATATGCTGGGTGAGGAGTATGATTCTTATCTGGACAGTTATCAGCAGGAGCGCCAGTTCGGACTGAGGGTGAATCCTCTGAAAGTTACCGGTGAGGAACTGAAAGAACTGTCGGGATTTCATCTGAGGAAGATTCCTTGGACGCAGGATGGCTATTTTTATGAAGAGGAGGATATGCCTGCACGTCATCCTTATTATGCGGCAGGTATGTATTATCTGCAGGAACCCAGTGCCATGACACCGGCATCCCGTCTGCACGTGGAACCGGGAGAGCGTGTACTGGATCTGTGTGCGGCACCGGGAGGAAAGGCAACCGCATTGGGAGCAGCTCTGCGGGGTAAAGGAGTTCTGGTAGCCAATGATATCAGCAATTCCCGTGCTAAAGCATTGCTGAAAAATCTGGAACTTTTTGGAATTTCGAATGCTTTTGTGACCAATGAGATTCCCGGCAATCTGGCGGATAGATTTGAAGGATTTTTTGATAAGATACTGGTGGATGCCCCCTGTTCCGGAGAGGGTATGTTTCGGAAGGACCCGGCGGTGATCAAAACCTGGGATGAGGTTAGACCGGAGTATTTTGCAAAACTGCAGAGAGATATTCTGAAAAATGCTGTTCGCATGCTCCGGCCGGGAGGACAGCTGCTGTATTCTACCTGTACGTTTGCTCCTGTGGAGAATGAAGGAAGTATTTCCTGGGTGTTGGAAAATTTTCCTGAGATGGATGTGCTGGAAATAGAACCTTATGAAGGTTTTGCTCCCGGTCATCCGGAATGGGGAAATGGTGATGAACGCCTGAAACGATGCGTGAGAATCTGGCCTCATAAAATGAAGGGGGAAGGACATTTTCTTGCTCTTTTGAAGAAATCTGAAACCGCTATGGAAGCTGTGGTGCGGATTGGCAGGACACAGCGTCCGGATAAGAAGACTCGACAAGTGGTGGATGCTTTTTTTGTGGATTGTAAGTGGGAACCGGACTGGGAGCGTATAGAAGTTCGCGGAGGAAAAGTGTATCTGGTTCCGGAACTGCCGGAAAAACTGCAGGGGATTCATTTCCTGAGAAATGGACTGTACATGGGAGATTTAAAGAAAGACAGGTTTGAACCTTCCCAGCAGCTTGCCATGATGCTGAAGGGAAATGATTATGCGGGAGTTCTTTCCCTGAAATCGGAGGATGTCAGAGTAGAAAAATATTTGCATGGAGAGACTCTGCTGGTGGAAGCCGGTGAATCAACGATCGCAAAAGGATGGATTCTGGTATGTGTAGATGGATTTCCTCTGGGATGGGGAAAGCTCGTAAATGGTGTACTTAAGAATAAGTATGCAAGTGGATGGAGGAAATAAAAAATTACATAAATATTACAAGATATTAAAAAAAGCTTCACAATCAGCATCGTCTGTGGTATACTATTGCTCAGTTGATATACTGAAAGGGATTGGATATGAAAAAAAGGATGATAGCAGCGATGCTTCTTTCTGCAATTCTGACTGTGGGAACAGTTGTTTCTGCATATGGAACATCGACGCAGGAGAAGATATCGGATGCAAAAGCACAGCAGCAGCAGAATCAGACAAGCCTGCAGGCTGCTCGGCAGAAAATTAATGAGCTGGAGTCCAAAAAAGGGGAATCTGAAAATTATCTGCAGGATTTGAATGGTCAGTTGGAAGAATTAAAAAGTAATCTGGAGAAGCTTCAAAGGGATTATAATTCCAAGCAGGAGGAATTGAACCGTCTGCAGGCTGAACTGGAGCAGGCAAAGGCTGACGAACAGGAACAGTATGAAGCTATGAAGATTCGCATACAGTATATGTATGAGAATTCAGACAGCGATTATTTTAATATGCTCTTTTCTTCCCGGAGTTTTTCGGATTTTCTGAATCAGGCGGAGAATATTTCCAGAATGGCACAGTATGACCGCCAGATGCTTGATACATATCGGGAAACAAAAGAAGCAATCGAAGTAAAAGAACAGGAAGTAGCAGCAGAGAAAGATGCGATTGCAGTACTGCAGCAGGAGAGTGCACAGCAGCAGGAAGTCGTGGAAGAACTGGTGCAGGCAACGTATCTTCAGATACGTGAATATCAGCAGGATATTCAGAGCCAGGAGTCGAAAGAAAGTGCCCTGCTGCAGCAGATCAGTCAGCAGGAAGAACAGATTAATGCACTCCTGAAGCAGGCAAAGGACGAGGAAGCAGCGGCTCGTCTGGCAGCACAGAAAGCAGCAGAGGAAGCAGCCAGAAAAGCTGCGGAGAAGAAGGCGGCAGAACAGGCAGCCAGAGAAGCAGCAGAGAAGAAAGCAGCAGAACAGGCAGCCAGGGAAGCAGCAGAGAAAGAGGCCGCAGAAAAAGCAGCACAGAGTGATAAACAGAATACATCGAACAAGTCAGAGAGTTCTTCTTCACAGAGTGGAGGAAGCAAGCCGGATACAGATAAAGAAGAAACTTTGATTGATACTTCTCGGGGAACTTATCTGGGGAGATTCAAGTTGACAGCTTACTGTACCTGTTCTATCTGTTGCGGGCAGTGGGCAGGTGGAGGAACGGCCAGTGGTGCAGCACCAACACCTGGACGTACAGTAGCCATGGCAGGTGTTCCTTTTGGGACAAAATTATCAATCAATGGGCATATTTATACTGTGGAAGACAGAGGGACTGCTTATGGGCATGTGGATATTTTGATGGCGAGTCATGAAGAAGCTTTGCGATTTGGATCGAAGTATGCAGACGTATATCAGGTAAATTAGTATAAAATAAAAAGGAAAGTGTGTAAGGAATTTGCACACTTTCTTTTTTGTTCAAAAACAAAAGGATAGTGTCTAATAATAAACGAGGTGTTTTGTGAAAATGACTAAAAAAATACTGTGATAAACCACAAAAATATGTTGTTTTATAGATATTTTTGATTAGTTGAAAAATCTTATTAAAAATAGTTGTTATTTTTTTTATTAATATGATATAATGTATTCAAGTGAAATCGAGCTATTGAAGTAGTAGTGATTTCATAATTTTTTAGCTCGCATTGTTAAAAATATAACAAAAAGGAGAAAAGCACTATGAGCAGTAAGATTACCATCATCGGAGCGGGCAGTGTAGGTGCAACCATTGCGTATACGCTCTCAGGCCAGGATATCGCATCAGAGATTGTTCTGATTGATATCAACAAAGAAAAAGTTGAAGGCGAAGTTATGGATATCGAGCAGGGAACCTGTTTTCGTGATCCGATTTCTATCATTGCAGGTGATTATGAAGATGCTAAAGGTTCAGATATCGTAATCATTACCTCCGGTATCGCCCGCAAGCCAGGTCAGACAAGAATCGAACTGACCCAGACCAATGTAAACATTCTGAAAAGTATTACTCCCGAGATTGTAAAAGCGGCTCCCGATGCCCTTTACATAATCGTAAGTAATCCGGTAGATATCATGACTTATGTATTTACCAAGATTTCCGGTATCCCCGAGAATCAGATCATCGGTTCCGGCACGATTCTGGATACAGCAAGACTGAAATGTGGTCTTTCTGAGCATTTTAAGGTTGCACAGAAAAATATTCATGCTTACGTTTTTGGTGAGCATGGTGATACTTCCTTTATTCCCTGGTCAGGTGCTTATGTATCCGGTGTGAGCGTGGATGAGTATTATGACCTGATGCAGACCCTGGGCAAGGATGTGGACAAACTGGACAAAGAAGGCATGTTGACTTATGTACAGAAGTCCGGCGGTAAAATCATTGCCAACAAAGGTGCTACTTTCTATGCAGTTGCTACAGCAGTCTGTCAGCTGTGTGCAAGGGTCCTGGCTTCTTCAGATTCCATTGCGACCGTTTCTTCCATGATGCATGGAGAGTATGGGATTGAAGATGTATGCTTAAGTACATTGACTCTGGTGGGACCGAATGGTATTCAGGGAAAAGTACCGATGCGTATGAATAAGGCAGAGATTGAGAAACTGCAGGCCAGTGCCAATGCACTGAAAGCAGTTATTGCTCAGATTGAACTGTAAAATACAGGCGTTGAAAAAGAAAGGAAACAGGAACTATGAAGTACAGCTATTATCCGGGGTGTACCCTGAGAACAAAGGCGAAAGATCTGGATGCCTATGCCAGAGTTTCCGCCAGGGCACTGGGATTTGAACTGGAAGAAATAGAAAACTGGCAGTGCTGCGGCGGAGTTTATCCGCTGGGCACTGACGAGATTGCTACAAAACTTTCTTCCGTCCGTGCTCTCAATGAGGCCAAGGAAAAGAGCCAGGATCTGGTAACTCTCTGTTCAGCATGTCATCATGTAATCAAACGTGTCAATGACGATATGAAGAATGTGGAGGATATCCGTACCAGAGCCAACAATTATATGCAGCTTGAAGAACCCTATGCAGGTGAAACTACTGTGCTCCACTATCTGGAAGTGCTCCGTGACCGCATAGGTTTTGACACGTTAAAGGAGAAGGTAGTAAATCCGCTGAAGGGCAAAAAAATCGGTGCCTATTACGGATGTCTGCTGCTTCGTCCGGGTAAAATTCTGGAATTTGACAATCCGGAAAATCCGACAATTATTGAAGATTTTATTCGTGCCATTGGTGCTGAGCCGGTGATTTATCCGTACCGGAATGAATGCTGCGGCGGTTACATATCTCTGAAAGAAAAAGACATGTCAAAAAACATGTGCAATAACATTATGGACAGTGCTGCAGGATTTGGCGCAGAAATGTTGATCACCGCCTGCCCGCTGTGTCTGTACAACCTGAACAAGAGCGGAAACGGAAAACTTCCGGTATATTACTTTACCGAACTTCTGGCAGAAGCTCTGGGTGTGAAAGAGGAGGTGGCAAAATAGTGAATACCGCAAAAAGTCAGGCCGAGAGGATTAAGGAAATCAGCGGTGTTAATCCGCTGAAATGTATGAAGTGCGGAAAATGTTCTGCCTCCTGTCCTTCTTTTAACGAGATGGACATCAAACCACATCAGTTTGTATCTTATGTGGTGAATGAAGATATAGAGTCACTGGTAAATTCCAAATCTCTCTGGAAATGTCTCTCCTGTTTTGCCTGTGTGGAGCGCTGCCCGAGAGATGTAAAACCGGGAAAATTGATTGATGCTGCAAGACAGCTTGTGGTTCGTCAGAGGGAACAGGATTACCTGTCACCAAACGAGATTCCGGAACTGCTGGATCCGGAACTTCCTCAGCAGTTATTGGTTAGCGCATTCAGAAGATACAGGAGGTGAGTCGGGTGCAGAGAATAGGAGTATTTGTCTGCCACTGCGGAAGTAATATCGCAGCGACTGTAGACGTTAAGAAAGTAGCAGAAATGGCCATGATGGAGCCGGGTGTTGTTCATGCGGAAGATTACCAGTATATGTGTTCCGAAGCAGGACAGGCTCTGATTGCCAAAGCAATTAAGGAAAAAAATCTGACAGGACTGGTTGTATGTTCCTGCTCCCCGCGTATGCACGAGACCACATTCCGTAAAGCGGCAGAGCGTGCCGGACTGAATCCATACATGGTGGAAATTGCAAACATTCGTGAGCATGTTTCATGGATCCACAAAGATATGGAAGAGGCCACCAAAAAAGCCGTGATCCTGATGCGTGCGGCCGTAGCAAAGGTAAATCTGAACACACCGCTGATGCCGGGCGAGAGCCGTGTAACCAAACGTGCACTGGTAATCGGAGGCGGTATTGCAGGTATTCAGACTGCCCTGGATATTGCGGATGCAGGTTATGAAGTAGATATTGTGGAGAAAACTCCAAGTATCGGAGGAAGAATGTCACAGCTTGATAAGACATTCCCTACGCTGGACTGTTCCGCATGTATTCTGACACCAAAGATGGTGGAAGCAGCAGCACATGAAAAAATCAAGATTTATACATACAGTGAAGTAGAAAAAGTTTCCGGATTTGTAGGCGACTTTACTGTAGATATCCGTAAAAAAGCCAGAAGCGTAAATATGGACAAATGCACCGGATGTGGTGTATGTCAGGAAAAATGCCCTTCTAAAAAGACTCCAAGTGAATTTAACCGTGGACTGAATAATAGAAGTGCGATTTACACTCCATTTGCCCAGGCAATCCCGAATGTGCCGGTGATCGACCGTGAGGCATGTATCAAATTCAAGACCGGAAAATGTGGTGTATGTTCCAAAGTATGTCAGGCAGGAGCCATTGACTATGATCAGAAAGATGAGATCGTAACTGAGAAATACGGTGCCATCGTAGTTGCTACCGGATTTGACACCATCAAACTGGATAATTACGATGAATATGCTTACAGTCAGAGTAAAGATGTTATCACCTCTCTGGAACTGGAACGTGTGATGAATGCCGCAGGACCTACCAAAGGACATCTGGAACGCCTCTCCGATGGAAAAGCTCCGAAGGAAATGGTATTTATCCAGTGTGTGGGAAGCCGCTGCTCTGATGACAGAGGAAAGAGCTACTGCTCCAAGATCTGTTGTATGTACACAGCAAAACATGCCATGCTGATCCGTGATAAATATCCGGATGTAAATGTGACTGTATTCTATATTGATGTGCGTACACCAGGTAAGAACTTTGATGAGTTCTACAGAAGAGCCGTAGAACAGTACGGTGTTAACTATATCAAAGGTCAGGTTGGAAAAGTCATTCCGCAGCCGGATGGAAAACTTCTGGTTCAGGGTGTTGACCTTCTGGACAATAAACAGATTCTGAAAGAGGCAGATATGGTTGTTCTGGCAACTGCCATCGAGCCGAACCCGGATGTTCGTAAGATTGCTACCATGCTGACGGCAAGTATTGATACCAACAACTTCCTTACAGAAGCACATGCAAAACTTCGTCCGGTAGAATCGCCTACTGCAGGTATCTTCCTGTCCGGTGTCTGCCAGGGACCGAAAGATATTCCGGAGACCGTAGCACAGGCCGGCGCTGCCGCTGTGAAAGCCATCGGACTTCTTGCAAAAGACAAACTGATGACCAACCCATGTACCGCTCAGCCGGATGAACTGCTGTGTAACGGATGTTCCACCTGTGCCAATGTTTGTCCTTACGGAGCGATTACCTATGAAGATAAACAGGTAAATGACCACGGAATCCGTGAGGTGCGCCGTCTGGCTCAGGTAAACAGTGCACTGTGTCAGGGATGTGGAGCATGTACCGTAGCCTGCCCGTCCGGAGCGATGGACCTGCAGGGATTCTCCAATAGACAGATTATCGCGGAGGTAGATGCAATATGTCGATAGAAGCAAAAGAAGAATTCAGACCTAAAATCGTAGCGTTCTGCTGTAACTGGTGCAGTTATGCAGGCGCTGACCTGGCCGGCAGCAGCCGTCTGACTTATCCGGCTGATGTAAAGATCATCCGTGTTCCCTGCTCCTGCCGTGTAAACCCCATGTTTATCCTCCGTGCATTTGAAAAAGGTGCAGACGGTGTAATCATGTGTGGATGCCATCCGGGAGACTGCCATTACAGTACCGGAAATTATTATGCAAGAAGACGTATGACACTGCTGTTCTCCATGCTGGATTATATCGGTGTGGAAAATGGACGTACCCGTGTAGAGTGGGTATCTGCTGCTGAGGGTGTCAAATTCTCCCAGACCATGAATGAGTTTGTGGAGAAAATTTACTCCCTGGGCAAGAATGTAAGACTGGAGGATTTGAGATGCAGGAATTAATTACTCGTGCAAAAGAACTGCTGGCAGACGGAACCGTAGCCCGGGTTCTTGGCTGGAAAGCCGGAGACCTGCCATACAATCCGGAACCGGCTTATTTTGAGACAGAAGAATCTCTGAAAGATTTCGTATATAACGGATTCTGCGGAGCAAATCTGAGTAAATATATGATTGAAGCTTCCAAGTTGGAAGGAAAAACACTTGTTTGTCTGAAACCATGTGATACATACAGCTTTCAGCAGCTGATGAAAGAACACCGTGTAGACAGAGAAAAAGCTTACATTATTGGTGTGGGATGTAAAGGAAAGCTGGATATTGAAAAAATCAGAAAACAGGGTATTAAAGGAATCGAGAGCATCAGCGGTGCAGAACTGACAGATGCAGCTGATACACTGACTGTGCAGACCATTTACGGAGAAAAAACATGTGCTTACAGTGATGCCATGCTGGAACGGTGCCATGTCTGCAAAGGCAAAGAGCATAGGATTTATGATGAACTGATCGGTGAATCCAAAGATACCAAAGATGCGGATCGTTTTGCAGAAGTAGAACGGATTGAGGCTATGAAACCGGAAGAAAAATTTGCTTATTTCCAGAGTGAACTGAGTAAATGTATCCGCTGCAATGCCTGCAGAAATGTCTGTCCTGCCTGCAGCTGCCGCAAATGCGTTTTCGACAGCAACAAGTTTGACAGTTCTCAGAAAGCAAATGCCGATTCCTTTGAGGAAAAAATGTTCCATATTATCCGTGCCTTCCATGTAGCCGGAAGATGTACTGACTGTGGTGAGTGCAGCCGTGTATGCCCACAGGGAATTCCGCTGCACCTGTTCAACCGTAAGTTCATCAAAGACATCAATGAGTTCTACGGTGAGTATCAGGCCGGAGAAAATCTGGAAGAAAAAGCACCGCTTACCAATTTCACCTTTGGTGACGTGGAGCCGAGTATCGTAGGAAAGAGGGGATAATGTATGTATAAGATCGCGAAAGAAAATCTGTCCGCATTATTCCGGATGATTGCGGAAAATCAGGAATTATATCTTCCGGTAAAGACAGCCGGTCAGACAAACTTCAAGACCTGGGCAGAAGAGGCGGAAGTTGACCTGGATACACTGAAAACTGTAAAATCCCCGAAAGATGCATTTTTCCCGCAGAGCGAGAATCTTTACAGTGTTAAAAAAGAAGGTAAAAAGCTTCATGTAGAACCGGAAGCATTGAAAAATCAGGATTTTGTTGTGTTCGGCATGAAAGCCTGCGATGTACAGGCAGTACAGGTACTGGACAACGTATTTCTTACAGACCCGGTAGATACTTTCTATGCGGCAAGAAGAAAACATGGAACTATCGTGGCAATGGCCTGCCATGAGCCGGAAGAATCCTGTTTCTGTAAAGTGTTCGGCATTGACTGTGCAGAACCGAAGGCAGATGTTGCTGTCTGGATGGTGGAAAATGAAATGTACTGGAAATCACTGACAGAAAAAGGTGAGGCTCTGACAGCAGCAGTGAAAGAACTGCTGACGGAAGCTGACAGTACAGACGAGGAAAAAGTGGAAGCAGAAAAAACTGCTGTCCGCAATATCGTGGAAAAACTGCCTTACAGCAATCTGTCTCTGGAGGGATGGAACGGTGACGCTTTGACAGAAAAATTCAATTCCCCGGTATGGGAAGAATTATACAAACCATGTCTGGCCTGCGGAACCTGTACCTTTGTGTGTCCGACCTGTCAGTGTTACGATATAAAAGATTATAATACCGGACACGGCGTACAGCGTTATCGCTGCTGGGATTCCTGTATGTACTCTGACTTCACCATGATGGCACACGGCAATAACCGTACCAGCCAGATGCAGAGATTCCGTCAGAGATTCATGCATAAGCTGGTATACTATCCCGCAAACAATAACGGCATGTATTCCTGCGTAGGCTGCGGTCGCTGTGTGGAAAAATGTCCGGCATCCTTAAATATTGTAAAAGTTATCAAGTCCTTTCAAAAACAGGGAGGTGAAAAATAATGAGTGAATGTACCTGTCATGAAAATTATACGCTGGATACTCTGATTCCCAAAGTTGGAATCATTACCGATATCCGTCAGGAAACACCTGATGTAAAAACATTCCGTGTCAATGCACCGGAAGGCGGAAAATTATTTGAACATATGCCTGGACAGTGTGCTATGGTCTGTGCACCTGGCATCAGCGAGGGTATGTTCTCCATTACTTCCTCACCGACCAACAAAGAATATCAGGAATTCAGTATTAAAAAATGTGGTATGCTTACCGATTATCTGCACAGCCTGGAAGTGGGTGATGAAATCACAGTCCGCGGACCGTACGGAAATTATTTTCCGGTAGAGACAGAACTGAAAGGCAAAAACCTGCTGTTTATCGCCGGAGGTATTGGTCTGGCTCCACTTCGTTCCGTTATTAACTATGTGCTGGACAACCGTGAGAATTACGGTACCGTAGACATCGTTTATGGTTCCCGTTCCGCAGACGATCTGGTACAGCTGAAAGAAATCCAGGAAGTATGGATGAAGACAGAAGGTGTGAATGTATACCTGACCATCGACCGGGAGCAGGAAGGCTGGGACGGTCATGTGGGATTTGTACCCAACTATGTAAAAGAACTGGGATTTGACACCAACAAGACAGCACTTGTCTGCGGACCGCCGATCATGATCAAATTCGTACTTGCCGGACTTCAGGAACTGGGCTTTACCAGAGAACAGGTATATACCACCCTGGAGCTTCGTATGAAATGCGGTATCGGCAAATGCGGCCGCTGCAACATCGGTTCCAAATATGTCTGCAAAGACGGTCCGGTGTTCCGTTTCGATGAAATCGATGAACTGCCCAACGAGTACTAAAAAAGAGAAAGGACTGCCAATTATGGAAAATATGGTTAATGTATATTTTTTTGGTAAAAAATATAGTGTTCCTGCAGATCTGACCATCATGACTGCGATGGAATATGCAGGTTATACTCTGAAAAGAGGATGCGGATGCCGTCATGGTTTCTGTGGAGCCTGTGCTACTATTTACAGAATCAAAGGACAGAATGAACTGAAGACCTGCCTTGCCTGTCAGACACAGGTACAGGAGGGAATGTATGTGGCAAGTATTCCATTCTTCCCGACTGACAAGAGAACTTATGATATCAATGAGATTAAACCAAATCAGCAGATTATGATGGAACTGTATCCGGAAATCTACAGCTGTATCGGTTGTAATGCATGTACAAAAGCATGTACTCAGAATCTGAATGTTATGCAGTATATCGCTTATGCACAGAGAGGTGAATTTGAGAAATGTGCGGAAGAATCCTTTGACTGTGTAGCCTGCGGCTGCTGTTCTGTAAGATGTCCGGCAGGTATTTCTCATCCGATGGTTGGTCTTCTGGCAAGACGTCTCACCGGAAAATATATTGCACCGGAAGCAAAACATCTCACAAACAGAGTGGAAGAGATTAACGAGGGTGCATATGATGATCTGATTGAACAGATTATGCAGAAACCGATCGAAGAGATGCAGGAACTTTACAATAACAGAGATATTGAGAAATAAGGAGGGCATGAAATATGTATGCACCATATCCAGAAAATATGATGGAGTCTATCAAGAAGGTAGAAGCTACAAGAGCAGAACGTATGGCAACAGAGCCCAGACGTTTGACAGCTGATGAAAAAGATGCTCTCTTGAAAGAGTTTCATCCAGATTATAACCCAGATGCGTTTGCAGAGATTAAAGTCGGACCAAACAAAGGTCAGAAAGCTCCGCTTGAACTGACAGAAATGCTTCATTCTACAAGCCGTCTGATGGACGAAACTATTGATCTTACAAAAGTAGATTATGATGTTGATGTACTTGTCATTGGCGGTGGCGGAGCTGGTTCTTCCTGTGCGATCGAGGCTCACAATGCAGGTGCCAATGTCATGATCGTTACCAAGCTTCGTATTGGTGATGCAAATACAATGATGGCTGAAGGTGGTATTCAGGCAGCAGACAAAGAAAATGATTCACCGGTACAGCATTATCTGGACTGCTTTGGCGGCGGACACTTTGCTGCAAAACCAGAACTTGTAAAGAGACTTGTCATGGAAGCTCCGGATGCAATCAAATGGCTCAATGAGCTTGGAGTTGAGTTTGATAAAGAAGAAGACGGAAGAATGGTAACCACACATGGCGGTGGTACTTCAAGAAAGAGAATGCATGCTGCAAAAGATTATTCCGGAGCAGAAATCATGCGTACCGTAAGAGATGAAGTTTTGAATCTTGGTATTCCGGTAGTTGAATTTACTTCAGCCGTTGAACTTCTGAAAGATGAAAAAGGACAGGTTGCCGGTGCTGTTCTCCTTAATATGGAAACAGGAGACTATTCTGTTGCAAGAGCGAAGACAGTAGTTATCGCAACAGGTGGTGCAGGAAGAATGCACTATCAGGGATTCCCCACATCCAACCATTACGGTGCAACTGCCGATGGATTAGTGCTGGGATACAGAGCGGGTGCTTCCCTGCTTTATCAGGATTCTATCCAGTATCATCCGACAGGAGCAGTATATCCATCCCAGATCCTTGGCGCACTGGTAACAGAAAAAGTTCGTTCTGTTGGTGCTCAGCTGGTAAATGCGAACGGAGAAGCTTACATTCATCCGCTGGAAACCCGTGACGTAAATGCTTCCGGTGTTATCCGTGAGTGTAGAGAAGGACGCGGTGTAGAAGTTCCTGGAGGAGCACAGGGAGTATGGCTTGATACTCCAATGATTGAAATCCTTGGTGGAGAAGGAACCATCGAAAAGAGAATTCCGGCTATGTTCCGTATGTACATGAACTATGGAATTGATATGAGAAAGGTTCCGATTCTGATTTACCCGACACTTCACTATCAGAATGGTGGTCTTGAGATTGATGGCGATGGATTTACAAAAGAAATTCCGAACCTTTTAGTTGCAGGAGAAGCCGCAGGTGGAATTCATGGAAGAAACAGACTGATGGGTAACTCTCTTCTTGATGTGATTGTATTTGGAAGAAATGCTGGTAAAAAAGCTGCTGCAAAGTGCAAAACCGTTGAACTTGGAGAGATGAATCTGAATCATATCCGTGCATATGCAGAGGAACTCAAGGATGCAGGTGTAGAGACCGGAAATGTTTCACCATTATTGCTTCCTAAATATGCCCGTCATGAGAGATAAAATATAGGAGAATTATGTACTAGGATTGTCAGAGGGGACGCCCCGGTGTCAGCACTTCTTTGTCGGGACACGCTTTCGCTCAGAAAAGGCTGCAGCGGTACTAAGAGGCCATGCGGACAAATGCAGTCCGCCTGCCCTCTAAGGACCGGCGCCTTTTCGATGGCCCGGACAAAGAAGTGCTGACACCGGGGCTGTGCTCTGGACCTTGTACATAATTTCCTGGGTGGAATGTACAAAAGCCCAGATTGGTAACTGAGTGAATTGAAATTGTAACGTAGTATATTTTGGGGTTTTGTGATAGAATAATTCCATGAGTTTATAGATTTTTATGGAGTAAAGAAAGGAGAATTTTTCAGATGCGTGAGATAGAAGTAAGTCAGATCACGGATGTGGTAGAAAGACTGTGCATCGCAGCCAATGAACATCTTCCGGAAGATGTGAAGTGTGCGATTAGAAACTGCCGTGCATGTGAGGATGGTGAAATCGCAAAGGGAATTCTGGATAATATTATCGAGAATTTTGAAATCGCAGATAAAGAATGCGTACCGATCTGTCAGGATACAGGTATGGCATGTGTATTCCTTGAAATTGGTCAGGATGTACATATGACAGGCGGCGATCTGACAGATGCAGTCAACGAAGGTGTCCGTCGTGGATATGACAAAGGATATCTGAGAAAATCCGTAGTAAAAGATCCGGTTCGCCGTGGTAATACCGGGGACAATACACCGGCAATGATTTATACAGAAATCGTTCCGGGTGAAAATATTAAAATTACTGTGGGACCAAAAGGTTTCGGAAGTGAAAATATGAGTGCTATCCGCATGTTCAAACCGTCTGCAGGTCTGCAGGGAATCAAAGATTTCATCATTGAGACTGTAGAGACCGCAGGTCCGAATCCCTGCCCTCCAATGGTGGTAGGTGTTGGTATCGGCGGAACATTTGATAAAGCAGCACTGCTGGCAAAGAAAGCTCTGATGAGACCGATTGATTCTTCCAACCCGGATCCGTTCTATGCTGATCTGGAAAATGAAATGTTGGAAAAAATCAATCAGCTGGGTATCGGACCCCAGGGCTTTGGCGGAAAGACCACAGCCATTGGTCTGAATATTGAAACATTACCGACTCATATTGCAGGTATGCCATGTGCAATTAACATCAACTGCCATGTGACCCGTCATAAAACGGAGGTGATTTAAATGGAAAAACACATTACATTGCCGCTGACAGAAGAACTGGCTAAAACGCTCCATGCAGGAGATACTGTATATCTGACCGGAACCATTTACACATCCCGTGATGCCGGTCATAAGAGAATGTGTGAAGCTCTGGCAAGAGGAGAAGAACTTCCTTTTGATCCTACAGATGCTACCATTTATTATGTAGGACCGACTCCTGCAAAACCGGGACAGGTAATCGGTTCCGCAGGACCGACTACCAGTGGACGTATGGATGCTTATGCACCGACAATGATGTCTGTAGGTGCAAGAGGAATGATAGGAAAAGGAGCCCGTCTTCCGGAAGTAATTGATGCCATGAAAAAATACAGTGGTGTTTACTTTGGCGCTATTGGCGGAGCCGGAGCCCTGTTGGCGAAATGCATTAAAAAGGCAGAGCTGATCGCGTACGAAGATCTTGGAGCAGAAGCACTGAGAAAACTTTATGTAGAAGATATGCCTCTGGTTGTCATCATCGACAGCGAAGGAAATAACCTCTATGAAGAGGGAAGGGCTGCTTATCTGAAACAGCACAACTAATAACAGAAGATAAATGAGGAGTATTAATTATGGATATCGAAATGATCTGCAACCTTCTGGAAGCACTGATGATTCTGTGCTTCGGACTTTCCTGGCCGATTTCCATCCGCAAATCCTGGGTTTCCAGAACTGCAAAAGGAAAGAGTCTGTTCTTTGAAGTATTCATCTGGATTGGTTATGTATTTGGAATCATCAACAAATTCCTGCAGTACAACCAGAATCCGGAGAGAGGCTGGATTTTCATGCTGGCCTGGGCATTCTATTTCCTGAACATTACAGAAATCACCATCGATATGATTCTGTACTTCAGAAATGTAAAACTGGATAAAGAAGCCGGAAGATAATGGGTGACCGGGGTGACCGGGGGACGGGTTCATAGTCACAACTGTGACTATGAACCCGTCCCCCGGTCACCCCTTTTTTCTTTTGTTTTTGGGGAACAAAACAGCAATTATCTGAAAATAGAAACTGTTTGCGAAAAAGTATTTGCATTAACGCATAAAAATGCTATAATGAAACAAAATTCGTGTTTCTTTAAGTTTTTCGGATAACCCCGTGATGCTGACGGGAGAGTATGGCGGGATGGTTCCGATCAGAATAGTTTCAGGAAAGTGGTATGCAGGGTATGAGAAGGACGGAACAGAGTGGCTACAGAAGGATTATATTTTTATTGAAACTTCTGTCGATTTTCGTCTTTTTCTTTCCATTTATTACCAAAAAAGTAACGGTGTGTGCTGCAGAACCGCTGGAGCTTTGTTTTTATTATGAAAATGTGTGCGCGACCTGTCAGGGGGATGCGGACTTTTTTAAGTTGCTGCAGCAGTGTGTTTCCGGGGAGCTCAGGGAAGAGCTGCAGATTGAGACCTTTACTTACAATGTATTTCTGGATTCCTGTAAAGAACGGTATGAGGAAGAGAGAGCCAGACTGGGAATTCCTCAGGGGACGAGCCTTCCGGTTCTGGTGGCAGGAAACCAGTGGGTCAGTGGTTATGAAGAGATAGAGGCACTTCTTTTAAAACTGGAAGAGGAAGGAGATGCCTTTTTAGAAGCGAATAACACAGAGAAAGAAATTGCTCAGGCGAAAGATGTTTCGCAAGACAAAGATGAAAGTGACGTTTTACTGAAACAACTTTCAGAATTGGAAGACAGAGTTGGGCAGGCGGACGCTCCGGTCTGGATCTTATTTACAACCAATTCCTGTGACGCCTGCAGTGAAGTTAAGGAGTGGTTATCTCAGAATGACGGGAAAATTCAGATTCTGGAGTATAATATCATTGAAGATGACTGCCTGGATCTTCTGAAAGTGTTGTTCCGGACTTTTGATGTAGAGGAAAAGCTTCAGGAAGTGCCGGCGGTCTTTGTCGGGAATGAGTGCAGAACAGACTCCAGTACGATTCTTCCTTTTGGCGAAGAAAAGCTTATGGAAGCAGCAGATGCACAGAGGGAGAATCAACAATTATTACAGATGATACAGTCCGCGAAGAAGGCAGCAGAAGACCAGAGTGGTGTGGAGGGAAATTCGAAAAATGCCAATCTTCTTACCTTGGCGGGAGCAGGACTCCTGGCCGGATTGAATCCTTGCTCGATTTCTATGCTGCTTATGTTGCTTTCATTGATTATCAGTGAAAAGCGTTCTGTGTGGAAAAGTGGAGTTTTATATCTGGCAGGCAAGTATGTCACATATTTTGCCATCGGACTGGTGATTTATACGACTGCTTCACAGATTTCCCAGCATATGCTGGACCGTGTGGGAAGAGTTGTAGATGTGGTGTTGGCTGTTCTGTTTGGAATTGCGGGGGTATTGTATCTGACGGATGCCATCCGGGTATTCCGACAGGATTATGGGAAGATTCGGACGCAGCTTCCGGTGGGGATGCGTCGGATGAATCATAAGATGATTAAATATTTTGCAGGGAAAAGCGGAATGCTCTGGCCGGTTTTGATTCTGGTACTGGGGGCTGCCATCTCCCTGGGTGAATTTTTTTGTACAGGGCAGATTTATATGGCAGCGATCACCTATCTGCTGAAAGATCAGGCAAGTGGTGTATGGCTGGCATTCCTGGTGTATGTGACAGCAATGTCTGTTCCTGCTCTCTGCATGATTATTCTGATACAGAGAACAAGGAATACAGAACATGTTTCGGATTTTATGCTCCGTCATCTGGGAGCAATCAAACTGTTTAATGCGGCGTTATTTTTTGGATTTCTTTTGTATTTCCTCATCCGATAAGATACATTGATCAATCGTATCAAAGTCTGTGTAAGACAGAAGAAGTGGGCCGGGATGAGTCGAGACACCGGTCTGAGAAAATTCTTTTTGAATCTCGGCGGTCAGTCGGGTACGGACAGCACTGCGGTGAATATGGCAGGGCTCCGGATCATCAAAGAATTCAACGCTTTTAGCAAGAATGACGGATTCCTTCAGGGGAACGTCCTTGAGATATCCCTGGTAGATGATCTTGTTGTCATGATACAGTTTGAGTTCGGGCAAGGTTTGTTTGTGTCTGAAAAACATGAGAATGCTCCTTATCATTTGATAAGAATACCCTACTACACTTATGGAAAGATTGCAAGACAGGAAAGAAGAGAGATTATACATGCGGAAATATTTTAACAGAAAACAGGAGACGGTATCCATTCGTCTGTTATTTTCTTATCTGGCAATTATTCTGGCACCTGCAGTGGCGATTATTATCATTTACATCAATATGCAGGAAGCACTTTTGAATATTCAGCAGGAAAAATCACAGAGCTTCTCCAGAGAAGCAGTTATTTCTCTCAATAACGAGATGGAACAGGTTGTTGATGTTGCGAAATATATCGGAAGCAGCAGTGAGTTAAAAAAATATATGGAGAAGAGGACATTTTCTTCTTCCGGAGACAGCTTTTTTCGCGCTTATGAGATGGCCAATTCTTTTCCGGATTACAGGATACTGAACTGGTTTATAAAAAATATATATATTCTTCCCAAAGGTGATGCTTATATCATGCAGCTGCCACATGTATTTCCCAGCAATGAGAGAGGAATATCTACACTTGATATCATAAAAACAGTGGATCAGTACCAGAATGTACTTGAAAGTTTTTATGATATGGGACCGGATGGCATCATGTTTGACCGCAATAAGGACGGGAGCGGAAGTTTTCTGGTTCTGCAGGATTTTTACTTTGGCAACATAGATGCCGGTGAAGGAATGATTCTGATTGAGATGGATAACAGTCAGATCAGGAATCTGCTCAGAAGTGCCCTTGGAAATGATGAGGGAATTGCTTTTCTGACGGACGCAGAGGGTAATGTTCTTTGCACCTATGATTGTCTCGAAGGAAAACAGGCACTGGAAAAAGAAGAAAAACTTCCCAAAAATGGCATTGTCTGGAAAGATTATCTGGAGAAAAAAGGACTGGAAACAGAAGGTATGGCAGTGACCAGTTATTCCACAAATAATGGATGGAGGCTTGTCACAGTCATACCACAGAAGATTCTTCTTGCCAAGATTGGCTGGATTCGTTCTGCAATTTTAGCCTTGTGTATTGTTTCACTTTTTATTGGCGTGGCGATTTGTCTCTGGTACTGGAACAATAGTCGTCCGGTAGTGGCCCGCTATCTGAAGTACTCCCAGAAGTATCCGGAACGGGCAGATTATCCTTCTGGAAAATCAAGTATCTGGGCTAAGTTTGGCAACGTTCTGACTCATGCAGAAGATCTTCAGATTACGGTGGATAAACAAAAACAATGGGTTCGGGAGGGAATTTTAAGGAAACTCCTGTTTGGCAGTTATGATTCCCAGGAAGAGCTGGAGAAAGAAATCCAGGGTGCCGGAATTGAATTCCCGGTAGATTTACCCTGTTATCTGGCAGTCATGGATCTGGAACATCCTCTGAAGCAGGAACTCCATATGCCTCTGGATGTTCTGGAAGAGTGTATCCTGGAGACATTAAATCTTTATTTGCCTTATTCTTATCAGATGTTAAGTATAGATCCTCTGCAGTATATTTTGTTTATTAATGTGAATGATGGTGCTGCAAGTAAGGATTTAAAAGGACTGTTTGAAAAAATTAATTATGCATTATATAGTCAGATTCCTCTGAACATTCATACAGGAATCGGTGAAAAAGCGGATACTCCGCTGGCAATCGCAGAGGAGTATGAGCATGTATGTCGTATCTGTGATTATGCTAAATATTATAAACTGCGTATGCCGTTGATTTTGTCAGATCTTCCGCATCACCAGCATGTGACATTTCCGGTGGAAGTGGAGATGCAGCTGGAAAAGGCGGTTCGCAGTGGAAGCAGAGAGCAGCTGGAGCAGCTGATGCTTCAGATTAAAGAAAACCATCTCAGGGTTCTGGGCGGTGGTCCCCGTCCTGTGATGCATAATCTGGAAGTAGTGCGCTGTGTACTTCTCCGATGTATGGAAGGAGAGTCAGAAGATGCGGTGAAGGAATTTTTGAAAAAGATTCACCGAGTACGCAATGTGGAAGAGATGGAGAAGACAATTTTTGAAGTCTGGGATTATTTTGCACAAAAACGTGTGCAGGATGAAGATAAAGCCACAGAAGAATTGAAACAGGAGATTGAAAGGAAGATAGAACAGGAATATTCCAGTCCGGACTTTAATCTGGCAGTTGTGGCAGACTGGCTGCAGATGCCGGAGAAAAAATTGTACCGTGACTTTAAAAAAATGTATGGTGTTAGTTTCAGTTCTTATCTGGAAGTGCTGCGTATGCGGTATGCTCAGGAGAAACTGAAGGATGGACAGGCAGTACAGGATGTGGCGGCGGCAGTGGGATATGGAAGTGATTATTCGTTCCGCCGTGCGTTCAAACGGGTAGTGGGTGTAACCCCCAGTGATTACCAGAAGATGCACTAAAATCACTATGAAATCAGGAAGAAAATGTGAAAATTGAAAAAATGTCTGGTAAAAACAAAGTTGTTCCTTGAAAATACATGCAAAAATGTATAAAATAAAGCCAGAAACGAAATGATTGGTGTACAAAATCAACAGAAAGTCCGAGGCGCGCCGGCTTTCTGTATGACAAAAATGTACACAATCTGGATTTCGGCGACAAAACGAAGGAGGTAACATATGAGAAGAAAGTTAACACAAGCAATGGCACTGGGCATGGCTGCAATGATGACAGTTGGTATGCTCGCAGGATGCGGCGGCAAAAAAGCTGATGAAGGTGGAGCTACATCAGAAGGAGGATCTGATTCTAAAACAGAAGCTTCCGCAGATACTCTTAACCCGGCAGGTACTTACCCAATCGTAAAAGACGGTACCCTGGATATGAGCCTGTTCACCATGAGTATGCCAAACGTTGAAGATTTCGCTACCAACGATTTCACCAAGTTCATGGAAGAAAAAACCGGTATTCATTTTGAATTCATCACAGGTGGTCGTGATGACTGGGAAGATAAACTGAACATGCTGTTCCAGTCCGATGATTATCCGGATGTTATTTTCGGTGTAGGACCAAACATCGCAAAATACGGTGTTAAAGAGCAGATTCTGATTCCTCTGGATGACTATCTGACAGAAGAAAATGTTCCTAACTACCTGGCTATGATGGAAAAATACGGTTATGACATCGGTGTAACCCGTGAGACAGATGGACAGATCTACTCTCTGGTTGATGTAAATGACTGTTTCCATTGTAAATACGCAAGAAAAATGTGGGTAAATACCTACTATCTGGAGCAGATGGGCTGTGAAATTCCTACTACTACCGATGAATTTATCGATGTATGTAAGAAGTTCCTGGAAATGAAACCAGACGGAATCGCTGTAGCCGGTGCTGAAACGGGATGGTTCACCCGTATGCAGGATTGGCTGATGCAGGCTTACACCTTTATTCCTACCAAATCTTCTACTTTCAGTGTAAGAGATATGGTTGCTCTGGATTCTGATACTAATAAAGTAACTTGTGTTGCAGCAAGTGATCAGTACAAAGAAGCTCTGAAGTTCATGAACGAACTGTATGAAATGGGTGCAATCTATGATGGCGACTTCACACAGACAAGTGAACAGATGAAGACTCTGGTTAACCAGGCAGATGAGCCTGTACTGTTCTTCACGGCAGGTACAATCTCTGACTGTATCGATTCCGCATCTAACAACGAACTGTACAGACATTATGAAGCTATGGCTCCGATCGCAGGACCGGATGGAACAAGAATTGCATGGACTATGCCGAACTACGGTGTATCTTCCGGTGCTTTCTGTATTACTGATAACTGTGAAAATGTAGAAGCAGCTCTTCGTTGGGTAGACTTCTTCTACAGTGAGACCGGTGACCTTTGCTCTCAGTACGGTGCTGATGAAGAAACTGACTGAGTTCTGAGTCCGGAAGGAAAAGTTGGTCTGGATGGACAGCCGGCAAAATATGAAGTTCTGAATACATATTCTCCGGAAGCTCAGAATCATGACTGGCAGGATGTTGGTATCCGTGTAGCTCCGGAAGATTATCGTCTGGGTCAGGCTGTTGATGCTGACGTAGATCCATACGCTCCGGAAGGCCTGGAAAGACTGCTCTTTGATGCAAGTAAAGAACTGTATGAGCCATACGGTGCAACACAGAATATTGTAAACCTGAATGAACTGAAAGTAACTGATGCAGAAAGTACAGAAGTTTCTACTATCGCAGTAGAAGTTGAAAAACTGATCAGTGAAACATCTGTAGCGTTCATGACAGGAGCAAAAGATGTAGATGCTGATTGGGATTCTTATGTTGACTCTCTGAACAAAGCCGGACTGGAAACACTGCTGAATGTTTACCAGACTGCTTACGACAGAATGAACTCTTAAGATTTATCCACAGAACATATATGGGGTAAAAGGAATGGCTGTCCGTCGTCTAGCGGGCAGCCATATAAGCAAGGAGGGACTCGTATGGCAAAAGGGAGAGCAGTACCCGCCAATAAGAAAAACAAAATTAAATCTTCCAACTGGCAGTTTTGGCTGATCATAGCTCTGCCGGTAATCTATGCATTCGTATTTGCATACATTCCCATGGGTGGAATTATCATTGCCTTCAAGGATTACAGTATCCGTCGAGGCATTCTTGGAAGTGAATGGGTTGGTTTGAAGTATTTCAAGCAGTTCCTGACCTCCACCAACAGTGTTCTTGTTATCAAGAATACCATTATCCTTGGTGTCTATACATTTCTTGTAAATTTCCCGATTCCGATTCTTCTGGCAATCGGTATCAATGAAGTTCGCAACATCAAGTTTAAAAAGACCGTTCAGCTGGTTACTTATGCACCATACTTCATCTCTGTGGTTATCATGGTTGGTATGATGGTACAGATGATGGATATGAGAACAGGTATTGTCAATGTCCTGCTTGGAAAGCTGGGAATTGACGCCATTAACTTCTTTGGCGATCCGAAAATATTCCGGCATCTGTATGTATGGAGTGGTGTATGGCAGACAGCCGGTTATTCATCTATTATTTATGTGGCAGCTCTGGCGGGTGTAAGCCCTGAGTTCCACGAGGCAGCTACCATGGATGGAGCTACCAGACTTCAGAGAATTATTCATGTAGATATTCCAACCATTATGCCTACCATTATCATTCAGTTGATTTTCAGCTGTGCAAACGTGGTAAATATCGGTATGGATAAGATTTTCCTGATGCAGACATCCTTGAATGCTTCTGTATCAGAGGTTATCTCCACCTTCGTCTACAAAGTCGGTGTGGTCAATGCAAACTTTGGTTTCTCAACAGCGGCAGGTCTGTTCCAGTCTCTGGTGTCCTTCGGACTTCTGGTTCTCGTTAACCAGCTGAGCAGACGGATGTCAGACACCAGTCTGTGGTAAAGGAGGGGAGAACATGAAAACAGCTAAATTTCGTTATATGAGTATGCCGGACAAGATTTTTACAATATTTAACTATACAATTTTGACTCTTGTTTTAATTGTAATTGCTTATCCGTTGATTTTTGTTGTGTCTGCGTCTTTTTCTGACCCACAGGCGGTTGTCCGCGGAGATGTGTTACTGCTTCCGGTAAATCCTACCCTGAGAGGATATCAGGCAGTATTTAAGAATGGAAAAATTCTGACTGGTTTTATGAACTCTGTTTTTTATCTGGTTGCAGGTACATGTCTTAACCTGGTTATGACAATGTTATGTGCGTATCCATTGTCCAGAAAAGAATTCAAAGCCAGAGGATTTATTTCTCTGTTCTTCGTATTCACCATGTATTTCAGTGGTGGTATGGTTCCTACTTATATCTTGGTTAATAAACTGGGACTGCTGAATACCAGACTGGCAATGATCATCCCGACAGCAATGTCTACCTACAACATGATCATCTGCCGTACCTACATTGTAAACTCCATTCCGGACGAGTTGTATGAGGCATCACAGATGGATGGATGTACACCGTTTAAGTACATGATGAAAGTTATCGTACCGCTGAGTAAACCGATTCTGGCAGTATTGACTCTGTACTATGGTGTTGCAAAATGGAACGATTACTTCAATGCGATGCTGTTCCTGTACAAAGATGAACTGCAGCCTCTGACCATCGTTATGAAAGAAATCCTGATTATGGGTAAAGTAGATATGACGCAGGTTACCGATGCATCTGCAGTAGCCAAGCTGCAGGGTATGTCAGAACTTCTGAAATATTCTACCATGGTTGTAGCTACACTTCCGGTTCTGATGTTGTATCCGTTGATTCAGAAGCATCTGGTTAAAGGTGTTATGATCGGTGCGGTAAAAGGATGATGTTATGAAAAATTATATTCTGGAATGTTGTGTGGATAGTGTCGAGTCCGCACTGAACGCAGTAAAGGGCGGCGCAAGCCGCCTGGAACTGTGCGGAAATCTTCCCATCGGAGGAACAACACCTGGGATTCCGCTGTATCACCAGATTCGCAAAGAATCAGATGTGCGGATACATGCCCTGATTCGTCCCCGGTTCGGAGATTTTTGTTACAGTTCCTATGAGTTGGAAATCATGCGGGAAGAAATCCGTATGTTTCGTGAAGAGAAAGCCCAGGCAGTGGTGATTGGTGTGCTGAATGCAGATGGAAATTTGAATATTTCTGCAATGGAAATGTTGATACAGGAAGCAGATGGCATGGATGTGACATTGCACAGGGCTTTTGATATGTGCAGAGATCCTTTCCGTACTATGGAAGAGGCCATTGAACTTGGGGTCAATACGATTCTGACTTCCGGTCAGCAGCAGTCCTGCTGGGAGGGAAGAGAACTGATCCGGCGTCTGATCGAAGAGGCACGGGGAAGAATCGATATTATGGCAGGCGGCGGTGTCGGCAGTGAAGTAATCAAAAAACTGCGTCCCGTCACCGGAGGAACCAGTTATCACATGTCCGGTAAGGTGACACTGGACAGTCCGATGCGGTATCGGAAAAAAGAAGTCAGTATGGGACTCCCCTCACTGAGCGAATATGATATCTGGCAGACTTCGGAAGAAAACGTAAGAAGAGCTGTTGAGGTTCTGAAAGGGATTGAGTAACAGAATAAAGGAGAAGGTATGTTTACAGAACAGTTTTTGCAGGAAATACAACAGGCTTTTGACAGGCAGATGACACATCTTGGGGAAAGACAGCAGGAGATTTGCCGGGTATTGGAAACGTGTACAGAGCAGGAGGCATGGGGGCTCAAATGTCTGTACACATCCATGCCGGTAAGCGACAGTGCGGACTATCCGCCGGAGCTTTTCCTCTCCTACGCAAAACATGGGGTGTATTTGTGGGAGAAGGGACCGTTCGCAGGGAAAATTCCGGAGAAACTGTTTGCCGGCTATGTGCTGCATCATCGGGTCAACAATGAAAATATCACAGATCACAGAGGATTTTTCTATGAACAGTTAAAAGATCGGATTCAGGGAAAAAGTATGCTGGATGCGATTCTGGAAGTGAACTACTGGTGTGCTTCCCAGGCTACTTACCGTACGACCGACGGAAGAACTGCCAGTGCCTCCAGTGTGTATCGTTCCGCTTACGGCCGATGCGGAGAAGAATCTACATTCCTGGTATCAGTGCTGCGAAGTGTGGGTATTCCGGCACGTCAGGTGTACGTTCCGCTGTGGTCTCACTGTGATGACAATCACGCCTGGGTGGAAGCCTGGTGCGACGGAGAATGGAAATTCCTGGGTGCCTGTGAGCCGGAAGAAGTGTTGAACAAGGGGTGGTTCACCAATGCTTCTTCCAGGGCCATGATGGTGCATTCCCGCTGGCTGCTGCCGGTGGAACCGGAGGATGACATTGTAGGCAAAAAAGGTATGTCCCAGGTGCTCAATCAGCTGGGAAGGTATGCACATACTGCTGTGCTGGAGGTGAGTGTGGTTGATCGTGAAAATCATCCGGCAGCAGGTGTAAAAGTAAACTTTGAAGTATTAAACTATTCCATGTTTGGCAACGTGGCAATTGTTCCTGCAGATGCAGAAGGAAAGGTACGTCTGGTAACCGGACTGGGAAGTATTCACGTGACAGCCAGTAAAGACGGAGCTTATGGGGAAGCTCTGGTGGATGTCCGTGAAACCCGGCAGTGTACCATTGTACTTGGAGAGCTTCAGGAGCAGGAAAATGTATGGGAAGATCTGACAGTATATGCACCGAAAGATGCACCGATCAATCGCTGTGTACAGTCAGAGGAAGAAATTCAGCTGGGAAGAGAGAAGTTTGCGGCGGTAACGGCACAGCGCCTGGAAAAAGAGAAGAATTTCTTTGATGAAAAGCTTGCCGAACAGGCAGTGGAAGGATTGACAGACAGTGACCGTGAACGCTGTGTGGAAATCATGAAACAGTCCAAAGGAAACCAGGCGGAAATAGCGGCCTTTCTGACAACAGATACAGAAAAAAAATGGCCGGAAAGCTGGAAGATGGCGATTCTCAATAGTCTGAGAGAAAAGGATTATGTGGATATCACTGCTGAACTTCTGAAGGAAAATTGTCTGGAAGCTGCAGAATATCCGGGTACTTATCCGGAAGAAATTCTGGTGCCTTATGTACTGTGTCCACGGGTAGATAATGAAATGATTATATCCTTCCGTCCATTTATCCGTTCTTATTTCTCTGAAGAGGAAAAAGAAGAGATTCGGAAGAATCCGGAAATTGCATGGACACTGGTCAACGACCAAGTAAAGGAAGACGGAAGCCTGCAGTATGAAAATCTGATTACTTCTGCAAGAGGTGCTCTGACCAGTGGTTATGGAAGCCTTCTGACTAAAAGGGTGGTCAGCGTGCAGATCCTTCGTACCCTGGGCGTACCGTCCCGGCTAAATCCTGCAGATCAGATGCTGGAAGTGTGGAATGGAGAACAGTTTGTTACTTTGGAAAAACGGGAGGACAAATCAGCAGAAAGAACTTCTGCTGTCATCATTGAAAAGGACGAAAAGATTACCTGGACATACTTCCAGAACTGGACAATTGCGAGGTTTGAAGAGGGAGGATATCAGACCCTGCAGCTTTGTGACGAGTCTGGAGAGGAGATTACAGGAGAAATAGCATTGTTCCCGGGAACTTATCGGATTCTTACCGCAAAC
Organism: Eubacterium sp.; assembly: GCA_022764165.1. GTDB lineage: Bacteria > Bacillota > Clostridia > Lachnospirales > Lachnospiraceae > Oliverpabstia. The sequence continues at coordinate 60,137 of JALERM010000041.1, forward strand.
CGTCTGCCGAATGGAAATATATTTGCCAAAAAACTGGTATTTACACTGGGTGACGGAGAAAAGCGTTCCATTCATCTGGAACAGATGGAAGCACAGCTATCTGATATGATGGAAGACAATGACATTACTGATTTTGCACTTAAAAAAGAAAATGGAACAGTCTGCAGAATGAGTGAACTGGTACGTGAGAAAAAAGGACTGTTCATCTGGCTGGAAGAAAGTCAGGAACCTACAGAACATATTCTGAATGAAATCTATCAGCGCAGAGAGGCATTTGCCAACCTGCAGGCGAATCTGTATTTTGTGATCCGTGATACGGGGGTTAAGCGGAATCCTACTTTACAGAGGACCTTGTCAGGTGTGACGAATGTACAGTTTCTGTTGGATGATTTTGGTGCGGATATGTCTGCGGTTGCCAGAAGAATGTATCTGGAACCGGGAAAACTGCCGCTGATCGTAATTGTAGATGAAACAATGACCGGTATTTATGGGGTAGCCGGCTACAATGTAGGAACAGCGGATATGATTTTAAAACTGCTGCAGTACAGCAATCGAAATGACTAATAGGAAATATGCGGAGGTTTTTTGAACATGAATAAAGTTGTAGAAGAGAGAACCAAAAGGACAGAATGGTACAGAGATGCCCGTTTTGGAATGTTTATCCACTGGGGATTATATTCCATACCAGCCAGAGGAGAATGGCTGCGCAGCCGGGAAGAACTTACTAAAGAAGAATATGAACCTTTTATGGATGAATTTTATGCCGAAGACTATAACCCGAGAGAGTGGGCAAAACTGGCAAAAGAAGCAGGTATGAAATATGCGGTTCTCACAGCAAAGCATCATGACGGATTCTGCCTGTATGATACCAAGCTGACAGACTTCAAATCAACCAATGCACCCTGTAAGCGTGATCTGGTACAGGAGTTTCTTGATGCATTCCGTGCGGAAGGCATTAAGGTAGGTCTGTATTTTTCCGTGATTGACTGGCGTCATCCGGATTATCCGCATTACGGAGACATGCATCATCCGATGAGAAATCATCCGGAATGTTCGAACGAAAACAGAAACTTTGATCGTTATCTGGAATTTATGTTCGGACAGATCAAAGAGCTTTTGACAAACTATGGAAAACTGGATCTGATGTGGTTCGACTTTTCCTATGGCAATATGAAATGTGACACCTGGAAAGCAGATAAACTGATTGAGATGGTTCGTTCTATCCAGCCATGGCTGATTATCGACAACCGTCTGGAAGGAAGTGCTGAGGATGCAGGCTCTATCCGTACCCTGAATCCGACACCGTATTCCGGTGACTTCGCTTCACCGGAACAGATGATCCCGCCGGCAGGACTTCGTGATGAAGGAGGAAATCCGATTCCCTGGGAAGCTTGTATCACATTGAATAACCACTGGGGCTATGCTTCCGCTGATCACCACTACAAATCAGCAAAAATGGTCATCCATATGCTGGTAGAGTGCGTAAGTAAAGGAGGTAACCTGCTTCTGAACGTGGGACCGGATGCCAAAGGAAATATTCCGGAAGAATCCGTAAAAATCCTTCAGGAAGTAGGATGCTGGATGAAGAAAAACCACAGAAGTATCTATGGCTGCGGCTACGCTGAACTTCCAAAACCGGAATGGGGAAGGTTCACCAGAAACGGAAACAAACTGTATGCACATGTAATGGAAGAACAGGTCGGTGCTATCTGTCTGGAAAACATGGCAGGAAAAATCGAGAAAATGCGTCTCGTAAGCGACAATTCAGAAATCAAAGAGACATTCTTCTGGAATCTGAAAGAATACGCTGAAAACGCCTTCTTCTTCTTTGATTCAACTCCTCATGCTGAGATGGATTGCTATCCGCTGCCGGATGAAAACGATACTGTAGTAGAAATATTCCTGAAAGAATAAATTATTGAGAGTGACCAGGGGACGGGTACATAGTCACAGCCGTGACTATGTACCCGTCCCTTCAGGTTGAGTGGACACTATTAAGTAAATTAAGCCCCGGTTTACTTAATCTTGTATAGTAATTCAGCCGACAGGATAATAAAATGATTTCAGGACAAGCAGCCACGTGCTTAGCAAAAAATTAGTATCCGTGGCGGGATTCAGGAGGATATATTATGGTACAAGTTCGAAATAGTATATTGGAAAAGTGGGATATGCAGGAGATTTCCTGTAAAGGCCATACGGAGGGCAATCCATTTACAGATTATGATATCAAAGGTACGTTTTCTCATCCGCAGGAGTCTCTGACGGTGGATGGATTCTATGATGGAAATGGTATTTACAAAGTTCGGTTTATGCCTTCTTTTACGGGGACCTACACGTATCGTATATTCGGAAGTTTCAGTACTCAGGCATATGAGGGAACCTTTCAGGTAACTGAAGCCACAGGGGAAAATCACGGGCCTGTCCGGGTCTGCAATACTTATCATTTTGCTTATGAGGACGGAACACCGCACTATTCGCTGGGGACCACTTGTTATGTGTGGGAACTGCAGGATGAAAAATTGCAGGAGAAGACACTGGAGACATTGAAAAACAGTGCCTTTAATAAGATACGCTTCTGTATTTTTCCCAAACATTATGATTATAATCTGCACGAACCTATTTCTTATCCCTATGAAGGAATGCCTGTTGACAGCTCTCTGCTGACCAAAGATAATTTTATGGAGTATATGGGAAAGAGCGAAGGGAATGAGTGGGATTTCACCAGATTTCATGTAGGGCATTTTCAGCATATTGATTCCTGTATAGAGAAACTGCGTGATATGGGGATAGAAGCGGATCTGATTATGATGCATCCTTATGACAGATGGGGATTCAGCCAGATGAAACCGGAGGATGATGAGCTTTACTGGAAATATATACTGGCCCGTTTTTCTGCTTATCGAAATGTATGGTGGTCTCTGGCTAATGAATATGATCTTTTGGCGAAGAAGTCCATTAAGGATTGGGAACGTATGGCAAAGACAATCTGCGAAAAAGATCCTTATCATCATCTGCGTTCCATCCATCATTGCATAACGATGTATGACCACACAAGACCGTGGATTACACACTGTAGCATTCAGCGTACCGATGTGTACAAATGTGCAGAACTGGTAGACCAGTACCGGATACAGTATAGAAAGCCGGTGGTTTTGGATGAGATTGCCTATGAAGGAAATATCCAGCATGGCTGGGGAAATATCAGTGGAAAAGAGTTGGTGAGAAGATTCTGGGAAGCTGCCTGCCGGGGCGGCTACGCAGGTCACGGAGAAACCTATATGCATCCGCAGGATATTCTCTGGTGGTCTCATGGCGGTGAACTTCACGGAGAAAGCCCGGAACGTCTGGCATTTCTTCTGAAAATATTAAAAGAAACACCGGGATATGGACTCCGTTACAAAACAGACGCAGCCTGGGACGAGGTGGCAGCTGTTCCCGACTCATTATTTTTACAGAATGACTATATGCTGATTTATTATGGATTCAATCGGCCTTCCTTCCGTGATTATTATATTGATGATGTAACGGAATACGAGGTGGAAGTCATCGATACCTGGGAAATGACCATTGAAAAAATAGGAACTTTCAAAGGAAAATTTCGGGTGCCACTGCCGGGGAAGGAATATATAGCTGTGCGGGTCAGGAAAATTTGATAGTAATCAGGGGGCGGAGAGTGGCTATGTACCCGTCCCCTGGTTAACTTTTATATAGAATTTCTCTTAATCAGATGCGTTCCAATCTGGATGTTCACCGGATAAAAGAGTTTGTTCTCAATGATACTGATTAACCGTTCTGCCGCCATTTTCCCCATATATTTTTTTGGTACATGAATGGTAGTCAGGGTTGGTTCCACGTATGTGCACAGCGGCATATCGTCAAACCCGATTACAGCGATATCCTGGGGGATGGCGTACCCGCATGCGCGGAATGCTTTCATGGCCCCGGCGGCTATCAGGTCATTATCTGCGAAATAGCAGCTGGCCAGTTCCTCACCGTTTTGGATGATGGACATCATGTCTTCGTATGCACCCTCCACGGAGGGTGTCAGTGTGTGTACAATTGACTTGGAGCGGGACATCCCATTGTATTTAATCGCTTTATAGAATCCGTCGGAGCGTTCTTCGAAGTTCGTAATGGAATAAGAAGAGTGCAGATAGCCCGGCTGGGTTCTTTTTTTGTTGATCAGATAGTTGGTGGCGGTAAATGCCCCATCTACGTTATTGATCTGGACACAGTCCATCTTTGTGGAACGAAAATGATTGTCCAGCAGGATAATAGGGATATCCAGAAAGGCAAACGGACGCAGATCTTCCACCATCATCTCAGTTCCCAGCAAAATAAATCCGACAGCACCTGCATAGATAAAGTCTTCCAGTTTCTGCTGTACATTTTCCGTATCATAAACGTACTTAATATTAAGTGAATATCCGGTGTGCTGACAGTAATTTTCTACTCCTTCTGTCAGGGCAAGAAAGAATGGAGTGTCAGTCAGGACGGCACCGCTCTTCTTGTAAAAAATCATATCAATCTGCCCTTTGCTTTTTGGAGTGGTGTTAAATTTGGTAATATCCATTCCGTATTGCTGAGCAGCTTCACGTACCCGGTTGCGTGTTTCCGTACTGACGCCGGAAATGTGCCAGTGACATCAGCAGCCAGTACCGGTGAATTCCTTTGGATGAACGGATCTGATACCGGTCGGACGACAGTTTGTCCTTGGACTGGCGGAAAAACAGTTCCACCGGACACCGATCCGCATATTTATCCAGAATCTCTTTGGTACTTAATGAAACATCCGTACTGATAAAAGCACGCAACGCTTTAGGAACCTGGAATGCATCCTTCGGGTAAGTGATCAACACTACTGCGTTTTCAATGCCATTGAGGTTTCCTTCATACCGGTAAACATAATAACTCCGGCTGCCAACGGTCACGAGGCTGACAGCAGCATCTGTTTTCCGTAAATGAAGGGCAAACTCACTGACCTTCTGCTTTATGCCACAGGGATACAGGATTCTGTTCGTCTTCAGTGCACCGATGGTGTAGAAGCCCTTTTTGATGAAAGCATCCATGATGTCACCGCATGTATACCAGCTATCGCAAAGAAAATAAGAGACTACTGGCGGTATGGCAGTTCTTTTGCAATTTCCTGCATGATCTTTACTTTCGACATGGACTTGTCGTACATGACAAGGGCATAGTTAAGGACGATTCCGTTGCAGGAGAGCATGACAGCCACAGCCTGATGCCCGTAGTCCTGTTTTCCCTTGAGGTGGGACTGGTGGAAATAGGCATCTTCAATCGGATGCAAAGCCCGTGACGAAGGCTTTGTTTTGGAAGAGATGGTA
>JALERM010000072.1 GCA_022764165.1 Eubacterium sp.
GATGACGGCAAAAGCGTTGAAAGCCATGAAGCTCCTCCAATCGCACTATAAGTAAATATAGGCAGGAACAATATCACTATGGAAATCAACAGTGCTGTCAAGGAATCTTTGCACTTAGCAGATAAAAAAAACGTACAACTAATGGTTGCTAATACCGAAAGCAGTCCTGCTAACACCAAAATAATCTGAAGCTGCCCTAAATTTATATTTGGCAGACTTATAATTGAAAACAAAATTTGGAAAGAAGTTTTTAAACATTCTGTACCAAATGCAAGATTAAGAATTGTTAAATGGAGTGCCATTCCCAAAATGAACATCACTATAAAAATACTGCAAGCCGCCATAATCCTTGTAACAGCTAATTTTACACGCCCATATTTGGTGCATCGTAAAATACTGTCACTGCCGGTTTGATATTCATTTGCAAAAACAGGAGCCGCAATAGCAATGCAAAGAATTGATAAAACCAAGATATACAATTCTATATAGTCAAAAGCATCCCTGCTCATACCAGAATATATACAGAGTGGCTGATTCAGCTTAGCGTACTTATCTGTCGCAAACTGTCTAGCTGTTGGATAATCTTTCTGCTCAAGATTCATAATATCATCCAAATGAGAAGCACATTTTTCATAAAAATACTGTTCCACCTCATCTGGCTCAATATCCATCAAGTCTGCGCCAATACCTGTTTTAGGATCAGCAAAAGCTTCGGTTAATCCTTTTAGCATAGGACGAATTGCCATAATATTTTCAATGTAAACTTCCAGTGGTACATCATCCAACGTACCATATTCCCGTACACAGGATTGATATATCCGCAAAGATTCCGCTAACTTTTGTGGAGTAATGTCCCCTGCTGTTTTCTCAAAGTAATCTTTCTTAAATTTGATTGCTGACAAGCCATCCAACTCTATAACTTTTCCATTTTCTCCTGGACGGTTAATAGATTCAAAACTAATTGGTAAGTATGCCATTACAACAGACATCAAAATCGCAATAGCAAGCAATACCAGTGTACGGTGTGACTTCATAATTCGTTTCACTTCTAATCTAAATAAACGCATATCAATTTTCCTCCTCTCCCAAATTTCCCTGCGGAAAATACCAAAGATACAAATCCTCAAGCCGAGGCGGTTCAGCAACTGACCCTTTGATTTTAGGCGTTTCAGATAAATACCTGATAGATACCTGACCGTTATCCTCACTACGCTGATTAATAATTCTTAACTGCATTTCACAACTGACCAAATCTCCGACTGGTATAGTACAAGTCCATACTTTTCCTTCAATCTCTTTCACAAGTTCATCTGTTGTTCCCATGTCTATTATCTTTCCTGCTTTCATAATGGCATTTCTTGTTGCAATATACTCAATATCAGAAACAATATGGGTAGAAATCAGCACAATCCTGTCATGTGAAAACTCTGAAATAAAGTTACGGAAACGTACTCTTTCTCCGGGATCAAGTCCTGCTGTCGGTTCGTCCATTACAAGTATTTTCGGATCATTTAGCATTGCCTGTGCAATTCCCACACGGCGCTTCATACCACCTGATAACTTTGCAATCTTCTTTCCTTTTACATCGGAAAGCGTTAATATATCCAAAAGATGATTGATTTTCTTCGTTGTTTCTCTTGCCGGAACATCTTTCAAAGCTGCCATATATTCAAGATAATCCTTTACGGTAAAGTCTTTTGAATATCCAAAATCCTGTGGTAAAAATCCAAATAAATCACGATAGGCTTTTCCCATTTTGAAAATATCCGTACCATCATAACAGATAACTCCGCCGGTAGGTGTCATAATACCTGCAATCATACGCATAAGGGTAGTTTTCCCTGCACCATTAGCTCCAAGCAGTCCCCATACGCCTGGTGTCAAAGTAAGACAAACATCATCAACAGCATTTTTGTCTTTAAATTGTTTTCTTAAATGTTTAATTTTCAGTTCCATTATCTTCGCTCCTTTTCAGTATACAAAAGCAAATGCCCTTGTTCAGTATTCATTGTACCGAACAAGGGCATTTCATTCTCTAAAATTTCGTTGGAATAATCCTAAGAAAATCCTAATTTCAAGTGTTTTATTTCCTAAGAGGAACACGGTAGCGTGATTATAAAAACAATTGTTTCATTGCTGCTTTTTGCTATTATTTTACCACCATGCAGATTGATGATTTCTTTTGCAATAGATAGTCCTAAACCGGCTCCGCCAGTATTGGATGCTCTGGCACTATCCAAACGATTAAACTTTTCAAAGATAGTCGATAGCTGTTCTGCGGGAATAGTGACTCCATAGTTTTTGAAAACCACAATAATATCACTATCTTTTTTCTCTGCAGAGATACTAATTTCCGTGTTTGGATAACTGTAAGCCACCGCATTTTTCAAAAGGTTATTAAAAACCCTTGCTAATTTTTCTGGTTCACCCATTACAAACAGATTATCATCGACAGATACTTGAGTAGTATTTCCATTTGCAGACAGGACAGGGTAAAAATCATCAATAACTTGCGATAAAAGAGCATATAAATCAACCTGTCGTTTTTCTAATTGCACCGTATTTGTGTGGTAACGTGTGATTTCAAACAGTTCATTAATTAAAGTTTCTAAGCGTTCTGCCTTTTCTAAGGCTATCCCTATATATTTTGCTTTTTGCTCCATTGGCATATCTGGGGCTTCATCCAATAAACTAAGATAGCCGATTACTGTGGTAAGTGGAGTCCGAATATCATGTGCCAGATACATGACAAGCTCATTTTTCTTGTTTTCAGCTTCCTTTGCAGCCTGTTGATTAAGCAGTACCGACATTTTGATTTCGTTCATCTGATGTTCCACTTCCCGAAGCGGCTCTGATAAGGAAATGGAATGATTGTTCTGCTCATAAACAGTCTGAGTAGCTGTAATGACCTCTTTTAAATATATCCATGGTTTTCTCCAAAAGGAATAAAAAATACATATGAAACCAATAAGCAAATAAAGAATAAAAATAATATCTATTCTCAACTGTAAATATTCCGTGACCGGATTATGAAAAAGCACAAATAGGTATTGTAGAAACATAATGGCAATAAAGCCGATTACGACATAGAAAAACAATATAATAAATAAACGAAATCGTAACTGTTTTTCTATGTCTAACTTTTTATTTTCCATGACATCTACCTCCCTTAGTTTGCAACCAAAAGAATAATCAGCATACTGCCTACAGCTATTGTAACAATCGCCGCTAAAGTGGTTATAATACAATCAACACGACGTTTACTTCGGAATATTTTTGTAGCTAATTCATAAATGAATATTCCAAACATGCCACCGCATGTATTTGCAATTAAATCCGTTATATCCGTCCTACCTATTGCCAAAATGTATTGTGCGACTTCCAATGTCAAACTAGCAGCAAAAATTAGTAAACTCTTTGCTTTAAAACTACGCACATTATTTATCATAGACAGGTAAATGCCAAACGGAATGAAAACAACAATATTTTCCATAACCTCTTTTAGGTGGAATTCAATACCAATTCCGTTATCATAATGAAATGGTATTAGATTGATTTTTCTAATCGTATCTAATTCACTGATTGAAAATTGTAATTTTAATAGAATAATCCATACCAAAAGTGCAATATAGATAGCAAATAAAAATGGCACAAGGTAGTTTATTCTTTTATTCGGTTCTTTCTTCATAATAATCCTTTCCCAGCTTATATCTTATAACCTACACCCCATATTGTTTTTATATATTGCGGTTTCTCTGCGGTGTCCTTCAACTTTTCCCGTAAATGACGGATATGAACTGTAATCGTACTGCTGTTTTTACTGTAATATTCATCTTTCCATACTGTATGAAACAAATCTTCCAAACTAATGACCATACCTTGCTTTTCTAACAGAATACGCAAAATAGCAAACTCTGTGGGAGTCAACGACAAGGGCTCTCCGTCTAATGAACATTCATAGTTTTTTGTATTGAGAGCTAACTTCTTATAAGTCAAGATTTCAGTATGCTCCTGTTCAGACGGTATTGTTGAATATTTTTTGTACCGTCTTAATTGTGCTTTTACTCTCGCAATCAGTTCGAGGGGACGAAAAGGCTTTGTTACATAATCGTCTGCACCTAAAGTCAGCCCTGTAATTTTATCCATTTCTTCATCTTTTGCAGTAAGCATGATAATCGGATATGTGTGCTCTTTTCGAATTTTTTGGCAGAGAGAAAAACCGTTAATATCGGGTAACATTATATCAAGAATAGCAAGATCTATTTCTTCTTTTTCAATACAATCCAACGCTTCTACAGCAGAGTAAAATTTATATACAATATAATCTTCATTTTGCAGATACACTTCTAGCAAATCCGCAATATCATGTTCATCATCAACAACCAAAACTTTACAGCGCATAATTTCACTTTCCTTTCAGCATAATTCGTTATACATTATAACAAAATAGTTTGATTTTTGTATGATTTTCCTCCTAAGAAATCATTAAGGAATTCCTAAGATGTCTCTTAGCAAGCACTACCTTTTCCTCCGATTAGAGTAATACTTCCCACACCACACAATCCTGCACCGGAAATTCTGGTTACCCCTTATGTACCAACGGCTGCTTTTTCAACATCGCCTTCTGCGTCTTCCACACCTCATCCATAATCGCTTTCACTTCTGCCATATCCTCTTCATAAACATTCCCGGTACTGTTAATTCTCTTAGCAATCTGATTCAGATTCCTACTGATCTTTCCAAGCGTTTCGTTGTATTGCCTTAGATAAGAATAATCTACATCATAAACAAATCCAAAGAGTATCAGTGTCCTAATGTAATCCGAAGCACTCTTCCTCTTTGACAACTCCACCTTCCTGTCCAGGATATATTTTTCATTATCGTTCAAATAAATTTTCAGTTCATTTTTTCTCGTTCTATTGGCTCTATTCTTTGCCATATCGCTTCATCCTTTCACATGCTTTTAAGGGTTAGGGAATTCTCCCTGAATGATAAATTTGAGCATTTCTTCTTTAAGAGAAATCGCTCATTTTATCGCCTGTGAGGGAACACAGGCAGTGCTTGCTAAGTTAGTTTTTATCCTTTTCCTGCTCTATTGCCTTTTGTCCTTTCTGTGCCAGTTCACCCAAGCGATTCTGCACCATTTCCCGCAGGTTTGGCAATGCACTTCCTACGTTCACTTCTATTCTTTTCCGCCTATGAATAGCTTGGTAAATTTCTGCAAATCTTGCCCGGTCAGCAACGATATTTTCCGACAGACAGATATTCAGAAACCCCAGGCGCTTTACGACTTCTCTGGTAACTTCATCAAAACTTTCCATTGCCGCTTTCTCCTGATACATTCCGTAATGCCCGATTGCTCTACTGACTTGCTCCCAGCCTTCACTCCAATCAGAAGTCGCCGGACTTACTAGCTCTGCATAAATCTCCCGCAGTTCCGCAACGGTCGGCTTGAATTTATTTGTCAGCATATATTGTTGGAGTGCCTTGGATAAAATCTGATAGTCTAGATCATGTAATAGGGCGTACCACACATCCAACTCTTGTTCCGTCCCAATAAAAT
>JALERM010000132.1 GCA_022764165.1 Eubacterium sp.
TTTACGTCGATCCCCTATGGAAAGCTGATCGATAAATTAGAGTATCTGTGCGAGCGTTATGGGATCGAGTTTGTAAAGCAGGAGGAGAGCTATACATCAAAGGCCAGTTTCTGGGACAAAGATGAAATACCGGTCTATGAAGCGGGAATAAAAAAAGAATACCGGTTCAGTGGGAAACGAATGTTGTTACGTTGGAACAGAACAGGAAACTACCTATCCTTTTTTCAGAAGCATTGGGGAAAGTGAGTCCGAAGATCCGACGCTTACGGAGACTTCCTTGCGAAGGCTCTCCTGAGCAAGGATTTAGTCGCAGTTAGCGGCTAGCTGAGGAGGAACGGCCTGCTTCTGAAAAAAGGATAGGTAGTTTCCGTCCTCTTTCAAAGTAACTAATAGTATACTTTACACCGCTGTCTCTTTATTATTTTTGATACTGTTCAATCACGCATTCATGTTCTCTGGTTTTTACATCATAGTTTACACCGACCAAAAGAAGATTCCCCTGGTATTCTTTCAGGCTTTCACAGTATTCTTTTTCTTTGATCTGTCTGATAGCACCCTGAGCACTTTTGTCCCATTTCAGTTCAACTACAAGTGCAGGTTTATCCTGAAAGTTTCTTCTGGGTATAAATACGATATCCGCAAATCCTTTTCCCCCTGCCAGTTCTCTGTGCAGTGTATAAAAATTACGCGCCGCATACAGTGCAAGGGAAATCGTATAACTCAATGCATTTTCATCATTATACTGGATATGAGATGTCTCAAAATGGGCTTTTTTCAGACTCTCTGCCACCTGTGAGGGACGCCCCTGCCAGATTGCCCGCAAAGTATCCGCCGAATCTTTCAATGCCCGGGATATTTCTCCCCATTCAGATACTGACACTGCATTGACATATTCCGCCCGAACCTCACCATTTGGGATAAATACACATTTATTCGCATAGTCATATCCCAAATATCCCAGATGAATGAGCAGGGTCAGTACATCATCCTCTGTTCGGAATGTTGCCATATCATTTGTAAAGCTACCGGTATTCGCAGGTACTCTTTCTCCTGCAATCATGCTGAGTACATCATCCCGCAGCCCATTGAAGTTCATATCAATATAGACCTGTAACGCTTCAAATGTCTCCGTCTGATTCCAGTAATTTCCTATCCTGCCAAATTGCATACAGCTTACTACTGAACGGGGACTATAGATAGACCGTGCACCTGCAAAAGAATACCCATCATACCAGTTCTTCACTTCTTCTGCATCCATTCCATATCTTTGACACAGATGATAAACTTCCAGTTCTGTAAAACCAACATATGGGGCCAGTGGTCCCGGATCAATCATAGAAAATTCATCAAACATATTCAATGCGGAGTGCGTCCCATATTTTTTGATTGGGAGGATTCCTGTCATATAGGCCAAATGGATATAGCTCTTATCTTTCATCAGATTACGGAGGAAATCCAGATATCTCTCCTGTGCTTCCTTATCCATTTTATATTCGCGGAAAATACAGTCCCACTCATCTAGGATTATCACAAATGGGCATTTCGTATTATGATAGATGTCCTGCATGGTTCTTGCCAGATTTGTATTGTCAAAATAGCGGAAATCCGGGTATTTTTCCAGCAAATCCCAGAGCACGCTTTTCTGAATCAGTGCCAGCATATCCTCCATATTTCTGCTTTGACTCAAGAACTCCTGCATGTTTAGAAAAATCGTATCATATCTGTTCAGATACTTTTCAAAATCCCTGCTGCCGGAAATTTCAAGTCCGGAAAACAATTCTTTCGAATCGCATCCCCGGCTATAATAAGCTGCCAGCATACTAGCTGCCATGGATTTGCCAAAACGGCGGGGACGACTGACACACAGATACCCCTGCATCGTATTGATGACCCGGTTGGTATATTGCAATAGCCCGGTTTTATCCACATATATTTCTGAATTCACCATCTTTTGAAAAGCTTCGTTTCCTGGATTAAAATAACTTCCCATGCTTACATCCCCCTGCCGGATTCTGACTACTGTTTTTCTTATTATACACCTTTCTTATTGAATATCCAGCACTTTATAGTCCTGTTCTTCCACCGTCTTTTTCAGCACTTCATTGTCGATCTCTGCATTCAGTTTTACCACTGCTGTTCCTGTCTCGTGGCTAACGACAGCTTCATCCACCTGAGGAAGTTCCTCGAGATATTTTTTCACTCTTGCCTCGCAATGTCCGCACATCATTCCTTCAATTTTCATGGTTTTTTCCATCTTTTTTTCCTCAACTTTCTTTTTTGTTTTTTTATCTTTACCCGCATCATAGATGCGAAGAAGATTCAGTCTCAATGCGTTGGTTACGACGCAGAAGCTGGACAGGCTCATGGCGGCAGCTCCGAACATGGGATTCATCTGCCATCCGGTCAGCGGAATCCATACGCCCGCTGCCAGCGGAATGCCAATTACATTGTAGAAAAATGCCCAGAACAGGTTTTCATGGATATTTTTCAGGGTAGCCCGGCTCAGGCGAATTGCCGCCGGAACGTCACTGAGGCGGCTTTTCATCAGAACCACATCCGCCGCATCAATGGCGATATCTGTACCGGCTCCGATGGCAATTCCCATATCGGCTCTGGTAAGTGCAGGTGCATCGTTGATTCCATCACCCACCATCGCAACTTTTCCTTTTTTCTTCAGGTTTCTGATGACAGCTTCTTTTCCGTCCGGAAGTACTCCGGCAATGACTTCGTCCACGCCGGCCTGGCTGCCGATTGCCTGTGCCGTCCGTTCATTATCACCAGTCAGCATGACAACATGGATACCCATGTTCTGCAACTCTTTAATTGCCTGCGGACTATCTTCTTTGATCACATCTGCCACCGCAATCACACCCAATAATTTTCCATCTCTTGCGAAAAATAATGGTGTCTTTCCCTCTTGAGATAACTTCTCTGACTGCTGCCTAATTTTTACAGGTATTTCTGCCCTGCCGCTGATGAACTTGTCATTGCCGCCGACAAGACTACTGCCCTGATACGTTGCCAGAAGACCATTTCCCGGCAGTGCCGCAAAATCTGAAACTTCGCCGGGAATCATGTTTCTCTCTTTTCCATAAGCAATCACCGCCCGTGCCAGCGGATGCTCGCTTTTCTGCTCCAGAGTAAAAGCACAGGTAAATAATTCTTCTTCGCTGATACCCCCCGCCGGTATCACATCGGTCACCCGGGGTTCGCCGCTTGTAATCGTGCCTGTCTTGTCCAGTGCCACGATCTGCGTTTTTCCGGTCTCTTCCAGCGACACGGCAGTTTTAAACATGATGCCATTTTTAGCACCCATCCCATTTCCTACCATAATGGCGACTGGTGTGGCAAGGCCCAGTGCACAGGGACAGCTGATAACCAGAACGGAAATTCCCCTTGCCAGTGCAAATCCAAAACTCTGCCCTGCCAGAAGCCAGACAAGAGTTGTGACAATGGCTATGGCTATCACTGCCGGCACAAATACACCGGAAACCCGGTCGGCCACTTTGGCAATGGGAGCCTTGGTGGCAGCTGCATCGCTGACCATCTGGATAATCTGGGAAAGCGTGGTATCCTCACCGACTCTCGATGCCTCACATTTCAGGAATCCTGACTGGTTCAATGTGGCAGCAGATACCGTATCCCCCTTTTCTTTATCCACCGGAATACTTTCTCCTGTCAGAGCCGATTCATTTACTGCACTGCTTCCTTCCACTACAATTCCGTCCACCGGGATATTTTCTCCCGGACGAACCACAAACAAATCACCTTTTTGAACCTGATCAATGGAAACCTGAATTTCCTTACCATTTTTTATAATCGTGGCAGTTTTCGGTGCCAACTTCATCAGACTCTTCAATGCATCGGTAGTTTTCCCTTTGGAATGGGCTTCCAACATCTTTCCTACGGTAATCAATGTGAGAATCATAGCCGCTGACTCAAAGTAAAATTCATGCATATAGGCCATGACTGCATCCATGTCACCATTTACCTGCGCATCGGTCATAGCAAACAGCGCATACGTGCTGTAAATAAATGCCGCCGCAGACCCCAATGCCACCAGGGTATCCATATTTGGTGCACGATGCCACAGACTTTTAAATCCGCTGATAAAAAATTTCTGGTTGATCACCATGATGATGGCGGTCAGAAGGAGCTGCAAAAGCCCCATGGCTACGTGATTATTTTCAAAAAATCTGGGCAGCGGCCAGTTCCACATCATATGTCCCATGGAAAAATACATGAGTATGAGTAAAAATCCCAGAGATGACAGGAGGCGTTTTTTCAAAAGAGGCGTCTCCCGATCTTTCAAAATTTCCTCTTCGTTTGCGGTACCTGCTTTTTGCACCTGCCCTATCTTAGCTCCTTTCAGCGAAGCACCGTATCCAGCTTCCTCAACTGCTTTGATAATGGCATCATCTGCCGCTGTTCCTTCCACGCCCATAGAATTGGTCAGCAGACTCACTGAACAGGATGTAACCCCGTCCACCTTCGAGACCGCTTTCTCCACTCTGGTACTGCAGGCTGCACAGCTCATGCCGGTTACTGTATATTGTTTCATTCTGCCCTCCTATTTCATCAATTTCTGTAATGTCTCAACCAGCTCGTCCACAGTCTCTTCCTTACCTTCACGAATATCTCTGGTCACACACGTCTTAATATGATTGGCAAGGAGAACCTTGTTAAAACTGTTCAAAGCTGCATTTGCCGCAGCTACCTGAACAAGAATATCCGTACAGTAAGCATTTTTCTCCACCATACCCCGGATTCCCCGGATCTGTCCCTCAATTCTGTTCAGACGGTGAATCAAATCTTTATATTCCTTCTCGGAACGCTCCTTTGTCTTGTGACTGCAGCACTCTCGTTTTTCTTCCATATCCTAAGCCTCCTTTCACCGTTATCATATACCCCTATGGGGTATATGTCAAGACTGTTTTTGGAACAAAAGAGGGAAGCTTAGCCTCGTGGACTAATCTTCCCTGTTCTTAACACATATTCCTGCTCCTATTGCCCCCGGACCCACATGGGTGCTAATGGAAAATGATAACGGATTATAGTAAACTTCCATCCCCGGAAATGCTTCAGCAATTTCATTTTTCCATGCTACTGCTTCCTCTTCGGTCAAACCGGCACCTGCAGTTGCGACGATCAGTCGATGCCGGTCAATCTCACGAAATCTAGTATCCAGATCTTCCTGTAAAGCCTCCGCCATCCTGTGTCTGCATTTTTTCATTCCTCTGACTTTTGCAAATGCATCCAGTTTGTCTCCCTGTATCGTCAGAATCGGCTTCACATGAAATACGGATCCAAGAGCAGCCGCAGCTACGGTTATTCTTCCGCCTTTTTTCAAATACTCCAATGTATCTACAGCTATATAGATACTGGCATCATATGCTGCCTTTTCCAGACTCTCCTTAATCTCTTTTGCAGATTTCCCTTCACTTGTCATAAATACCGCATCCAACACAGATTCCCTCATTGTTACTGAGATTCTGTGATTATCCACAACACATACTTTTCCATCATAGTCCTGTGCCAATGCCATTGCCGTTTCACAGGAATTGCTCAGACCACTGGACATGGGAATATGAACCAGTTCATCATAACCGGATGCCAGCACCTGATTCCACAAATCCATCACAATACCGGGAGCAGGCTGAGAGGTTGTCACATCTTTGCCACCTTTCAGACTGGTATAAAAATCATCCTGAGTCATATCCTGCCCCTCAAAATGTGTATCTCCATCAATAATTACCGGCATGGGAATCAGAAAAATCCCCATCTTTTCTGCTTCTTCTTTTGTAATACCACTGTTACTGTCCGTTACTACGGCTGTTCTCATCATATCCCTCCAAATTTAAATCAAGTATGCCTATCGCACCTGCGTGTTTTCTTTCAGCAAATTATACAACTGTTACAGATTGTAACACTTTGTATTTCAAAATACAAGGACTACTGAAAGAGCTGTGACAAATTTCCTTGATTTGTTTCGTTTTGACAATTCATTCAAGTACGCCTCGGCGTACTTGCTGCGAGGTGCGCGTCATGCTTTGCATGACATAATACATCTGCGCACCTCTGCAATCCGCCGGAGGCTTTATCTTGGAAGGAGATTGGACTCCCACCAAGACTAAATTGTTGCAACT
>JALERM010000013.1 GCA_022764165.1 Eubacterium sp.
CTATCCTTTTTTCAGAAGCATTGGGGAAAGTGAGTCCGAAGATCCGACGCTTACGGAGACTTTGGCGCGAAGGCTTTCCTGAGCGTCAATTTAGTCGTAGTTAGCGGCTAGCTGAGGAGGAACGGCCTGCTTCTGAAAAAAGGATAGGAAGTTTCCGTCCCTTTCCAAAGGAATTACAAAAAAGCACATTTATCTGAGAATAGTCTGTAAAATTCTCTTAATCTTCTAATGTAGACAGAATTGGTATTGGAAAAAATACAAGAAATGGTGTTGACAGGAAAATGTAATTTTGATACAATCTGTTCGTAACAAAAATTAATAAATTTGTAACAAATATTAAAAAGAACGAAAACATTAGGAGGTATTCATAGTGAATAAGAGATGGAAAACAGCAGGTATCCTGGGAAGTGTTCTGGTTGTAAGTGCTGGAGCAGGAACTTTGGTGTATGCGGATGATACATCTACAGAGGTTACAAATGATAATTCCACTGCTTCCGTTCTGGAAACTGCCGATTGGGGAAATATGGCGGCAGCCGATGTTAAAACATATGCAAATATCAGAGTTGCGGCTTCTGAGGAAGCTGACAAAGCAGGGGTGTTGCCGAAGGGGGCAGCGGCCACAGTACTGGGGCAGGAATCCGACTGGACAAAGATTGTGTCCGGAGAAATTGAAGGGTATGTAAAAACGGAACTGCTCGTATTTGCAGATGAGGCAAAAAATCTTTATGAGGAGACATATGGGAATCAGGGCGTTGTGGATGCCAGTTCTCTGCGTATTCGAAAAACACCTTCCATGGATGGAGATGTGATCGGTTCAAAGAGCAGAGGAAGTATGGTGAAAATCCTGGGTCAGGAAGGTGACTGGTATCAGGTAGAATATGGAAATGACAGTCAGGGTTATATGTTTGCGGAGTATATTAATATAGAAGAAGTGACTGCACTCACAATGGAAGAATATCAGGAGCAGCAGGCAGCAGCAGCGGGCAGTGCTTCCGTAACAGCAGGTTCCGGGGAATTGAATCTGCTGGCAGCAATCATTGAGTGTGAAGCCGGTGGGGAGAGTCATACCGGTAAAGTAGCGGTAGGAGCCGTTATCATGAACCGTGTCAGAAGCGGGCAGTTTCCAAACAGTATCACAGAAGTAGTATATCAGAGTGGACAGTTTTCTCCGGTGGCCAGCGGAAGACTGGCAGCGGTTTTGAGCCGTGGAGCAAGAAGTGACTGTTTCCAGGCAGCACAGGAAGCTCTGAATGGATCCAATCCAATAGGAGGCGCTCTTTACTTCAACAGTGGGAGCGGCAGAGGACAGCAGATTGGAAATCAGCACTTTTTTTAAAAAGTAAAATGGGCAAATTCTTCATGGAAGAGGGATTTGCCTATTTTTTGTGGCGGAGAAGTTTACAAAAGTCTGAAAATTCATCGCAGATTGTTGTATTTTTAACATAAATAGTGTATGATAAGTAAAAATATCATATAAGGAGGGGAATATGGAAGCAATTGTTTGGCTTGCAGTGGCTATTGTTCTCCTGGTTGTTGAGATTATCACGTTGGGGCTGACGACCATCTGGTTTGCAGGCGGTGCGTTGGTGGCCTGTGTGGCGGCTGCATTGCAGGCTGATTTTCTGGTACAGATGATTCTGTTTCTTGTTGTATCGGTGGTGATGTTGTTTTTTACCAGACCGGTGGCCATGCGGTATATGAATAAAAACCGTACCAAAACAAATTCAGAGAGTCTAGTGGGAAAAGAGGCGGTGGTTCTGCAGGAAATCAATAATCTGAAGGCAGCAGGCCAGGTACAGGTGAATGGAATAGAATGGACGGCACGTGCAGAGGATATGGAGGACGTAATCGAGAAAGGTGCCATTGTGTGCATAAAGAAAATTGAAGGTGTGAAATTGATCGTCAAAAGAAAGGAAGGTAAGTAAATGAGTGCGAGCGGAGGTATTTTGGTTTTAATGTGGTTTCTGTTATTTTTGATTCTGGCTATCCTGATTGCCGCTTCCTGCGTAAAAGTCGTACCGCAGGCGAAAGCCTTCGTAGTGGAACGACTTGGAGGATATCAGGCGACATGGTCAACGGGTATTCATTTTAAGGCCCCCTTTATTGACAGGGTTGCCAAGAAAGTCAATCTGAAAGAGCAGGTTGTGGATTTTCCGCCGCAGCCGGTAATTACCAAAGATAATGTTACCATGAGAATTGATACAGTTGTATTTTTCCAGATTACAGATCCGAAGTTATTTGCCTATGGAGTGGAAAATCCCATCATGGCGATTGAGAATCTGACAGCAACTACCCTGAGAAATATTATCGGTGATATGGAATTAGATGAGACACTGACCTCCCGTGAAATTATCAATACAAAGATGCGTGCGGCATTGGACATCGCTACGGATCCATGGGGAATCAAAGTCAATCGTGTGGAATTGAAAAATATCATGCCTCCGGCTGCTATTCAGGAAGCAATGGAGAAACAGATGAAAGCAGAACGTGAACGTCGTGAATCTATCCTGATTGCAGAAGGTGAGAAGAAATCTACTATTCTGGTGGCAGAAGGAAAAAAAGAATCAGCAATTCTGGATGCAGAAGCTGAGAAACAGGCTGCAATTCTGAGAGCGGAGGCACAGAAGGAAAAGATGATTCGTGAGGCTGAAGGTGAAGCGGAGGCGATTCTGAAAGTGCAGAAAGCGAATGCGGATGGTATCCGTTTCCTGAAAGAAGCCGGAGCAGATGAGACCGTATTGACCATGAAGAGTCTGGAAGCACTGGCACAGATGGCAGATGGAAAGGCCACTAAGATTATTGTTCCATCGGATCTGCAGGGACTGGCGGGGCTTGCTACATCGCTGAAAGAAATCATGAGTGAAAAGTAAGTATATTTTTTTGCTGTTTGGGAAAGGGACGGAAACTTCCTATCATTTTTTCAGAAGCAGGCCGTTCCTCCTCAACTCTGCACTAAGCGCGACTAAATTGACGCTCAGGAAAGCCTTCGCGCCAAAGTCTTGCTAAGTGCATATTTTCGGACTCACTTTTCCCAATGCTTCTGAAAAAATGATAG
>JALERM010000162.1 GCA_022764165.1 Eubacterium sp.
AGGTTTATATTCAAAAGTTTCAAGCAGTTTTATAGCTTTCTTTTCGTTAATGCAATAAGCATTATTACATGCAAATAGTACTTGATTTAAGCATGAAATAATACGAAAAACATGGCCTGCAATATAATATTTATCCTCTGCCCCCGCATTTGCTTTTACAAACATTAAAGAGAATTCAGCTTCAAATATAAAAAAGTTCATCAAGCTTTTCTTTAGAGCAGTAGGGTAAATTTCTGCCTGCTTTTTTAATTCGCATAAGCTTTCGTTCTTAGCATATAGTATTTTACTAATCGCTAATTCTCCACGATACATAGCACTTATATAACCATGGGGATGCCCGGTCTGATAATTGGCAGTAACAATTCCTTGCTCCGTATCTTTGATTATTTGTTCCACCCGTTTTATATCACGTAATATCAAGTCAACATGACACCCGTTTATAACTAACCATCCACCGCCATTAACCCAATCACCCCACGCTCCGGGAGGTACAACAAGGTTGTTTCTATTCTCATCATCCAACTCTGTAGCAATTTGATTAATCGCTGTCAGGTCAAATGAGTCTGAATTGTAATAGATTCCGATATCTATATCAGAATTTTCTGTATGGGTGCTTCTTGCACGTGAGCCCCCTAATACAATGCCTTCTATAAAAGGCAAAGATGATAATTTCTCTGTTACTATTTGAATAACATTACCTACCATATAAACATCCTCCTTTATTCGTTAGATATTTTTATTTCATCTCCATCTGGTAAAATAAATGCCTGCACAAACTTGACACCTAGCACATCAGCAATGGCCTTCAACTCATCCAAGGTTACTGTTTCTCGTTGTAATTTTTTATTGAAATTCTGTGGAGTCTGGCCAATACGTCTAGCAAGTTCGGAAACACTTATATTCATTTGCTCACACAGTTCTTTAATCATTTCTGCCGTAGTCATACAGCACCTCCAAGTTTATGCTAAGAATAACATAAACCATTTGGTTGATAAATGCAATAGTCATTAAAATATTATTATAATCAGCAATTAAAAGAAAACCCACAACTCTACTTCAGAGTCATGGGCTATTTACTTCTGGTTTTCATATTTCCATTTCGATACCTGGTTTGAAGGCTATGACGAAGTGGTCTTCATAGACCTTAACGTTCTGGATTATCTTCCTTACAAGCTTATCATCATATTCTAAGGTGCGGAATTTGTTCTTGCGGATAAATTCAATCAACTCATTGATGCGCTCGTTCTCGCCACTGAGGGAGGCATCTTCTACTAAAAGAGTCTGACGCTTATCTCGCATCTCATCGATCTCATCTACCAGGTATTCATAATCTTGACCTTTATTGGCCAGCTTGATTAGTTCTTTTTGTTTTTCATCTAGTAGGGTATTAATCTCTGAAATTTGGTATTCTGTGGTTTCTCCAATCACAGCATGAATATTTTCTTCCAGTGTCTTTATCATATTGTTGCCACCAGCAAGTAGCTTATTAATTGCGGTCATTACCGCACCATAGAGTTCATCTTCTTTTACGGTTCGGTTCTTACATACCTCGGGACCCTGCTCGATTCTAGTCACGCATCGCCAGACAAATTCTTTTCTGCCATGAATATTCCAATAGGTTCTCCTATAAATATCGCCACAATATCCACAGAAGGTGATGGCACTTAAAGCGTACTTGCTACTATAAATTCTTTTGTTCTTGCCTTCTCCTGTGTAGATATTACTTCTCCGATAAATTTCTTCTTGAGCCTGCAAAAATAACTCTTTAGAAATAATCGCTTCATGGCTATTTTCAACATAATACTGGGGAAAATGAGAGATTAACTACAGTCTCACTTACTGGCTAGTGACAGTAAGCAGACACACTCAACGTTTAGTACTCAGGCGATTTAGGGATCAAGTCAACAAACACTAAAAACTATTGATTGCATAGGATTTTTAAGCATCTCCTAACAACCCAACATCTAATCTATCACTTCATTTAAGTAGGGTATTTTAGTTTCGCTGTTAAAATCAAGCCTATTTTTATCTGTGGATGTAAATCCTACTAATATCCGATTCTCCACTCCCTTAAGCCATGCAAAGAAATTCTAAACCATATTTGCACCAAAAAGAGATTAACCACTAGCGGATCGAAGAAAAACACCTTGTCTCAGCTACGTCAAAAGATGAAATGTGAGTGACGCTAGATTCGTGCTTCAGCAATTCTAGGATCGAAGCGGTCTCGCAGCCCCTCACACAAGGCGGTTTTCCATAGGATAGCGCGAGATTCAATCACCACTATTTGCCAAAGAGCCCAAAAAACCGCTAGCCAAAAATCGGCTACCGGTTCTAAAAATGATGTTTATCCTTTTCGAGTCTAACAACTCGTCAGGACGAACAATAATTATTTTCTTGTTAACAGACATACTGCTTCCACATGGATTGAGAGGACAGAATGAATGTCATTTGTGTATGTCCGTTCTCGGAAACATATCCACGACACTTTTTGCACTATCGGTAGACGGGAACATATCCATAGGCTTCGCTGTTTTTTGAAAAACTGAGGTATGCTGTTAATTTTCAGTACCCAATACTGTGAATAACGTTACTCTCCTATTCACTAATGTAATTCAACAATCTTTCTAAAATGTCATGTGTAACTTTTAAGTTGTATTGTTCAATAAGGTGACTTTGCAAATCCATAACTAATAGCAAAGAATTTTTATAGGCTTCAAATAATTCTACCTTATCTAATCGAGCAGTGGTCTTTGCAAATTTTTTATAATTTTCAAGGCTAATTTCTTTTTCAAGGTTTTTACTCATGTTTAGCCAATTATCAGCATTTTTTTCTGCCATACGTATAAGTTGTAGTGTATTTTTTTGAAGTTGTGATAAGAGTTCTAATGAACGAGCATATTCTCCTCTTTTTAGAACGTTGATTCCCATCAACCATAGATTAGAGAAATTACACAACAAAAAATTAGCATTTTCTTCAGTAAGTCTATTTGGTCTTGCACCACTTATCTCTGATAAATAATTTTCTAATTGCCCTGTTTCATCGTAAATAAGCATAGCCTTCGTATCAGGAATATAACCTGAATCTTTAAACGAGGGGATTATGTTCATATCTTTTTCAGAAAGGAAATGAAATTCCCCACGTATAAGATTATCAAAAATAACTACCTCTGTTCCGTACTCATTTTTATAAAGCATCAAGTACGGAGCTACGTCAAACAACCAGTTGGATGAATCAAAGTTCGAGGTTATACTATCTTTCAAAAATATATAGAACTCTATATCAGAGTATTGGTCACCTTCTCCTTTGGTAAACGATCCATACATCATACAAGCTGTAATTCGTTCATCTGACTCAGTAAGATTCTTAACGTTTGCAATTAATTCTTTTTGTTTTAACATTTCTTCACCCTTTCATGTAAATATCTTTTAGTTATTGTGGCAACTCAAAATCTCTACAAACCTAAATTAATATTTTTCGTACAAATGTTATTGCAAAAAGCATCATCATGCTCCACAAACAATAGTGTAGGACAATATTCCAAAATCATTTTTTCAATTTGGATACGTGAAAAAATATCAATATAGTTCAATGGCTCATCCCATATATACAAATGTGCACTTTCACAAAGGCTTTTAGCAATTAGTACTTTCTTTTTCTGACCAGCACTAAAATCCACCATGTTCTTATCAAACTGCTCTCTATTAAAATCCAGTTTACGAAGAATCGTTTTAAATAGAGTTTCATCGATCTTATTATTATAGGCAAATTCAGATAGATTACCTTTTAAATATGAAGTATCTTGCGAAATATAAGAAATTTTTAGTCCACTTGCTAGCATAAAATTTCCGGTAAATTTAATATCATCTCCATTAATCAATTTTAGGATACTAGACTTACCACTCCCATTTTTTCCGATAATGGCAACTCTATCACCAATATTGACTCTGAAATTAAGATTACTGCATACTTCTTTATCTCCATAAGACAATGATAAATCATTCGCTTCTATTAAGCACTCTTTGTGAAATTCAAGTGGTGAAATTTTTAAGTCATCATATTGTTCAATGTTGTGGAGCAGTTCTGATTTTTGTAAAACGGCTTCCTGATGTCTTGACTCAATATTTTTGGCACGTTTCATCGCTTTTGCAGCCTTATGTCCAACATAACCCTTATCCAGTTTTGAACCAGAATTTGTTGTTCCATATTTACTTTTTTCTACTTTATTTGACCAGTTTGAACTACGTTTTGCTGCATAAGACAACCTTCCTATTTCTTTAAGGAGTTTCTTGTTTTCTGCCAGTTCAAAATTATCTTGTAACGTTTTGTTCTCCCACCAAGAAGTAAAATTTCCCTTTTGGATTTCGATATTCGTTTTATTGATAGATAGTATATGGTCAACACATTGATCAAGTAAGCTTCTATCATGAGATACCAAAATAAACCCCTTCTTGCGTTTCAAATAGTTTTGCACTACATTACGTGCATCGATGTCAAGATGGTTTGTAGGTTCATCAATAAGCAGGAAACAACTCGCTGTAAGGAATAAAGCTGCAAGAAGGACCTTCGTTTGCTCACCATTTGACAATGTATTAAACGGACGATATAAAGCATCTTCTTGAACATCAAGCAATGATATTTCACGAAAAATCTCCCAATCCATACATTCCGTACAAATACTCTTCATTACTTCAATTGTATATAGACTCTTATCTTCCACATCATAAGGAAAATACTCAAACTTAACTGTAGAACTTATATTGCCGGAATACGCATATTTGCCAAGCAGTAAATTTAAGAAAGTAGTTTTACCGCGTCCGTTTCTTCCAATAAAACCGAGTTTCCAATCTGTATCTATCTGAAAACTTACATTTTCAAAAATATTGTCATAACTTCCTTCATATGAAAAAGTTAGATTTGAAACATTTATTAAGGACATATATTTCTTCCTCCTTTACATTATAAAAATTTTATAAGCAAAGTCGGTTTTCGGCATTAATTACTCTATAATGTTATCCAACTCTGCAAGGATTTTGTCATGAATGACATAGTATCATTGTCTATCACGTTTATCTTCCTTTCTTTTACAAATATTAAAAGCCGCAAGAAAGTAAATTCTTACGGCTCAAAAACAAATACTATTATTACCTTTTGTTATACATAACATAAGGTTACTGTAATGTATTATTGAGTGTAGAATACTTAACTTTCTTGCAATTTGCATAACAAAACAAACGGTTCTATAGCCGTTTCTTTAAATATCTTATTATGCATCATATAATTAGCAAGAAAAGTTATACATTCTTCCACCTCCAAGTCGTTTTATTATATCATATTATCTTTAAAAATCCAATATAATTCTTCTGTTCTCTTTCTAAAGATTACCCTTCTACATCAATCTCGACTCCTGATTTGAATTCAACGGCGAACTTATCATGAAATACCGTAACTTTTTCTATAAGCCTCCTTACTAACTGCTCATCATATTCCTCTAACTCACAGGATTGTTCATTAAAGAAATCAGTCATTTCAGCGATTCGTTGCCTTTTTCCTTCACGCTCTGCATTTTCAACAAGTGCATTTTGCTTCAATTCTCGAAGGTGGTAGATTTCATCAGCCACATCTTCATAGTCATTCTTGGATTTTGCTTGGATAAGAAGCTGTTGTTGTAATTCTTCCAATTTGCTATCAATATCATTGGTGGCATTATCATTTTCTTCATTAAGTATAGTAGCTATGTTTTTCTGCAACGCCTGGAGGAAGGGTTCTTTGTTAGCCAAAAGTTCGTTAATAGCCTTGACCACTGCTGTCTGCAATGTTTCCTCGTTTATGGTAGGGGCAGTACATTCAGATCCTTTTTCCTCCAAACGGCTGACGCATCTCCAAACAATAGACTTGTAACCTCGGTTATTCCAGTGTACCCGGCGGTAAATATCACCGCACTGGCGAGCAAACTGCAACTGCAACTATGCAGGCACTTAATCTTAAAAGAACTACTTTCTATAAACTGGTGAAGGAAGTGATTGTATGATGACGATGTGTCCACGATGTTTAGAGCTATACAGTGAAATTTGGTCGAAGCCTTGTTGTAAATGCGCCGATAAGACCATTCCTGTTGATATTGAACTCATCAATGTCGTTCAGATGCTGCTCACTAGAGGCTTCGATGTATCTTATGCCACTTGTTACCCAGATAAAGAACAAGGTGAGATCGAAGCTATGGAAATTGAGATTCACTTTAGGGAATTGTATCCGCAGGCTCTCTTTGATGGTCTCCCACCTGACTGGATTGTAATTGACGAATACCCAGTTCTTGGCGGTAAGGTTCTTGATGAACCTGTTGATATCCTTACATGTGCAATCGAATATCGATTTGAAGAGAGCATCCATATTCAAAAGGATATCGCTATAAGCAATCTGGAAACATGGCTCGAAGAGAAAGACCCGCAATCTTGTAGGGCTATCCTTACATTGGCCGGCTTCTGAAAAAGTAAGACCCTCTCAACAGTAATGATCTGCTGAAAGGGTACTTTACTTTAATCTATGACCTTGAAGTGCCTTAATGCGTCTTTAATAGCTTCTACTTTATATTCTGGTGCTGGTTTATATGGGCGTTTTAGTTCTTCAACTGCGTTTGGTGCGTCGTACATCGGCAGGCCTAAGTTTCTTTTGACCTCTGCAATGTTTGCAGTGTGAACTTTGAAGCCGTACTTTTCTTCGATATACTCCTGAATAAGCCTGTAGGTGATACGATCTGGCTGGATTTTTCGGTCGTCTGCGTACTCCATTTTTACACTGATAAAATCGTCTGCACTTTTGTGGGACAATAAAACACACGTCTCAACGTGTGAAGTCCACGGGAACATGTCAACAGGCGTTGCCTCAACAAACTCATATCCTTTCTCTGTAAGAATCCTTACATCTCTTGCAAGTGTCGCCGGGTCACATGATACATAGACTATCCTGTCCGGTCCTGTCTGCGCCAGTGTGTCAAGAAGTTCCGGTGCACATCCTGATCTTGGCGGATCTATTACGGCAACATCAGCTTTTTCA
>JALERM010000196.1 GCA_022764165.1 Eubacterium sp.
GAAAAACATACAGGCAGATTTCACTGTCAAAACTAAGGCTGGTACAAAGACAGAAAGGAAACTATATATTCCAGACTGCGTAGGAGCAATTCATCCCACCACCTGCTGAGGTGGGGGAATTCTTGCTTGATTATGTTAAAATGCAGCATAATGCTTCTTCCAACCGTAATCAGGATCTTAGCAGGATAGGGAATGGAAAAAATCCATTTGTCCCATTGGTCCATGAATACATCCTGATACTGAAAAAGCTGGGACCCTATAGGCTGGATTTCCAACTGCCCGTGAAGAAGAAACTGGATATCAGAGATAGCCAATGTGCTACATGGAGAGATGTAGTCTATGGCGTACTCAGAAAATTGGGGAAACAAACACGTCTGTCTGATATTTATGCAGAGATTGAAGGACATCAAAAAACGAAGACTAATCCGCACTGGAAAGAAAAGGTACGCCAGACTTTACAGGTTTTGAAAAAATCAGGAAAAGCAGAAATGGTAACTACTGGTGTGTGGCAATTAGCTGCAGCCTAAATGAAAGGGAATAATATGACAGATTTACATAAGATTACCAGAAGGGAATTACTGCTCCATGCAGTCCTTCTTTTGCGGACAGTAAACAAATACGAACCAAAAGAAAAACAATTACAATACTATAGTACCCTCTCAAACGATGAATTGATTGACTATATTACGCATTTCCATGATCCACAGCCGGTTATGGACGATATCTGGGATGATACCTGGGAACATTCAGAGTATGATTTTTATGGCAATTATTGTCCTTCCTGCACGAATGGTGATTACTCTCCGGGAAATCCATGGGATGCGCCTGGTATGTCAATTCATGATTTTATCTAAAAAATACTCAGAGAAATGTTGATCAATAAGAGGAGGAAGTATGATGGGGGAGAATCTTTATCTTTTTTTAAATGGGAAAGAACAGATGCGTATACTGGAGAATCTTGAAAACAAGGGATTTCTGTGGGAGTCAGGAAGAAGACCGACAGATTTCCCTGCGGTGCAGAATCTTCTATTATGTATCGACAAGAACAGTAAGAAGATCAATTATATCTCACCAGAAATGTATATGACAAAATAATATTTTCGTAGAAAGAGTATCGCTTTGCCGGTACTCTTTCCTTTTTCCAGAAAAGCTTTTAGCCATATTTGGTATGTAACAATTCAAATCATGGAGAATAAAGTAAACAGGAGGAAAGAACTATGAGAATGTATGCAAGCATTAAATTTGACCGGGTAATCATACCTGAAGAACATTATATCTCACCTGGAGGTTATGAGATGAAAGCTGCTGGTAGATGGTATCATTTTGATTTTTGTGATTTTATGGGAAAAAGAGATGAAGAAGATCCAGCGGTCTTACATTGTGAGATGAGAAATCTTGATACTTCTACCTTCTCTGAATCCATTGATTTCGAAAAAGTATGTGATCAGGTAGAAGAGATATCAGAGTTTTTTGTATTTACAGGAGAATATGATGACTCACCCATTCATCCAATCCAGTTACTATCTGTATCTTTCTGGACCGATGAATTTGGATTGGTAAGTATATCAGAAGAGTTATTTCAAAATTGTTTGCAAGATTAGGAGGAAAGAAAATGAATAACAAGAGAATTAAATTTGTAAATGAAGAAGGCGACTCATTATTTGAGATTTCTGATGGCAATGCGATTCATATCTATGATGAAAAAACTTTTGATTTTGTTATTCGCTGTCATTATGTGGACGAAGAATATTTCTTACTGGGCGAAAGAATGTATCAGATGAACGAATTTGTAAAGGATTGTGCTAAAACTGGGCGTAAATACGAACCGGAAACTGTTTCTGAGTATTATGGTGCTGCCTGGTGTGTCATAAAATCAGATGGAATTGGGTATTTATCTGTGCAGGAACTATCAGATGAACCTGGATGGGATTGTGAATTCTATGATGCCGAAGTAAATGAAATTGACAGTGACATCGTATCAGAGGAAGAAGCACATAATCTGATTGAAGTAAGAAATAAGATTCTCGAGGATCATCTAGCATGGGATAACTGCTATATGAAGCCAGTAGATTTTGAGGATCTGACGGAACAAGCCTATAAAAAATGGCAGGAAAAAGTCGATTATTTTAAAGGAACAGCTGTTTGAAAGAAATACAGGGAGGAATGATATATGACTGTTACAGTTTCTCATCATACGAAACAGGATTCTGACAATGAATTCATATCCTATATCCGTATTCCGGAGCAGAAATATAGATATATGAACCGGCTTATAGCAATGAATGGTCTTGAAATCTATCAAAAATATGGCCTGAAAAGGGATGAATCGATTACCCATACATTTCATTTCCTAAATGGATATTCGTTGGACGTAAAATTGGTAATATGCGAGGAAGAACGTCCTTATATCGATCTGATTCTGTTTGATGAAAAAAATAGAGAGATAGCATGTGACATTGTTGATGATTATGTAGGAAGTTCTTTCATAATTACTCATGAGACAGGTAAATACTTAGGAATTATTCAAATACAGGAGGAAGAAAATGAAAACAGAAAAGAGAATTGTTCAAAAAGAAGTGGAAATCTATATTGCAGATGATGGAAAAGAGTTTTCTGATCAATGGTCTTGTGAAGAATACGAAGAAGAGCTGATGACGAAAAAGCATGAAGCAATCGCAGAGCGGCTGTCTTTTGACACAAAAGGTGTTGACTTGCCATCGATGGCCAATCCATACGGATCGGAACATGAGTATAAATGGTTCCGTCTGGAAAATGACGCAGATCTTCTGGATTTCTGCAGAGCTTACTCGGCGTATAATAGAAAGCTTAAAGACATTAGTTTTGTCAAGATGTTTGTGCACTATCCAGATTATATCTGCCTTGTCGATTATCCGCATGGTCCGGAAGATCCCCAATGGTTTACACTGTCAAAACTTCTAAACCAGTTATTTGCCTTTTTGAATAACATCCCTGTTAATGAAAATGGCGAATTAATTTAATGAAAAACGGGAGGAAAAAAATGAAAACGATAGCGATCGAGTCTCTTCAAAATGTACCGGAATATACGGGATTTACAAATCATGAAACTATCACAATTAGAGAAGGTCAAGAGTGGAATGGACATACATATGGATTCTGTGTTGGCATGATAAAGGATGATGGCACTGTAAAATCATGCTTTAAGGAAGATCGTAAAAACGGCAATACCCAGTTATTTGATCGGTTAAAAGCCGAGATGGATCTATATGAGAAGCATTGTCATCTACGTAAGCGTGATTCCTTGGAATTGTATGATGCAACATTATATTACATTCTATACAGACGGGAAAATCACTGTTCGTCAAAACCAACCGTAGAGGATTCTTATGTAGACGGCTGTATGAATGTACAATACAACCTGGAATATGAGATTCTGCTAATTGCAGATGAAGGCTTAAAAAGGTATCTGACAGTATCATATACCGGCATGGGTTCTTATTCTCAATCGTTTTATGAACAGCTTACATCACTGGAAGATCTCTTTGCAGAATGGTTTGAGGAACGCGCACATGGATTTCAAATAGATGAAGATGGTCAGAAGACAGTTACATTCTATGATGATATTGGGGAATCCTGCGAGGTCGAGTTATACTCTATCAGGGAGTTACTCAGTATGATCACGTCAATCAGAGTCGTCAAATGTGAGAAAAAGATTATATCTGACACAAACGAACCCGGTTCGTTGGAAAGGGATCTATGAGATAATGGAAAAAATTGTAACACAAATTAGTTGGGAAGGAGATCACATGAGTAATTATATCTACCTGAATGAAACAACAAAAGAAGAAGTGCAGGATGCTATTGATGAAAAATTAGACATCATCAGCCAGATCATGTCTGAGATGTTATCTGATGATGAAAATGATACTACAAGACTTCTTTGCATGTATCTTGAAGGTACACCAGAGGAACGTGCCATTATGGACGAAGTTCTTGTGTGCCTTTGTGGAGAATGCATGAGTTCTATCATCAATCATGCCCGAAAAGCTGATAATGTACTTGAAGAATAATTTAACAAACTTTGTAAGAAAGGCATCGCTATGTGTGGTGTCTTTTTTATTTTTCAGGATTTAGCATTATCCATATTCATAATGTAACTATTCACAATTATGGAGACAAGTAATAACAGAAGGCAAGAACAAAGAACGACTGGTTTTACCAGTAAATAGGAGGAAAGAACTATGACAAAAAAACGAAGAAAACATGCACACAAAATTCAGTTAGCAGCTTTTGCTGTCGCTGCATCCATTCTCTCAGCGTATGCTCTCACAACAAAGGTAGATGCTGATTTTGTAGAGAAGGACCGCTACAAATACTATACTTCCGTATATGTTACCCGTGACACGACTTTATGGGGTTTATCAGAAAAATATATCACCCCTGAATATGCGGACATCAGGGAATATATGGATGAAGTGAGGGCTATCAATCATTTGCCCAGTGATGAGCTGCAGTATGGTGAGTACATTTGTGTTCCATATTATTCCAGCGATTATAAAGAATAAGAAGGAAGAATCTGGATATGGAAATACGAAAAAAGATCAAAAACAGCAAAAGAGGATTAACATTTTCTCTATCAGAAAATTCCATTAAAATTGGGACTCATTACCGATATGTCGTTGATAAAGTACGACATCAAATACTAATTATCCCTGATGAAAATGGACAGCTGATAGTCTCCAGGAAGAAAACAAAGTACAGCGAAAAACCTTTGTTTGACATCAGGTCGAAAGATGTACGGGAAATGGTAGCAACAGCTGATTATCTGGAAGTCGTTGCAGAAGAATCCCAGATTGTTGTATTTGCACTAAAGAAAGCAAATACAGCAAAAAGTAAGATATGCTCGATCGAAGAAATATTTGGAACTGCTATTGGAAAGATCGTTATTCCCTATGCCAAAGCATCAGGCTCAGAATCTGAATTCTATCAATATTCCCTGGATGATTGGCTGTCTACTATGTCAGTATCAGATGACGACAGGCCATCTATCATAAGAGATGTAAAAAAAATCTATGATGTGGTCAGCCTGTTTTCCGGAGCGGGATTATTTGACAAAGCTTGGCTGGATACGGGAAGATTTCGGTTCGTATATGCAAATGATTTCAATGAAGAGGTCAAAGATACTTATACATATAATATCGGGGACCATATGGTGTGTAAAGATATCCGAAAAGTAAAGGGAAACGAACTTCCATTTGCAGATGTTTTTCTGGCTTCACCATGCTGTCAAGCTTTCAGCAATGCCAACCGCAGGAACCTAAATACAATAGAATCGGAAGAAAAGAGGTTATTGGTTGAAGAAATAGTGAGGTTGACCAATGAAGTCCGTGATAAACCGAAAGTTGTTGTGGTCGAAAATGTTCCTCGCATGCTGACGAAAGAGAATGGATTGTATATCAGCAAGTTATTAGAGGGGCTGCCGGAATATGAAGCAGAAGTTAAGATTATCTGTGATTACAAAGTTGGGGGATATACCATGAGAGAACGATGCATCGTTATACTTTCCAGAATTGGAAAAATAACCCTTCCTGATATAGAAGTATTACCGGCTAAAACAGTGAAGGATGCTTTAAAGCAGGTGGATTCTACCTGGTATAATTACAACGATTATACGATACCAAAGCAAGAAACTGTTAAAAAAATGAAATATGTTCCACAGGGTGGAAACTGGAAGGATATCCCAAAAGATATATTCTCATATGGTCCACACACACATTCAGACATCATGCGTCGGCTATCCTATGATGAAATTGCCCCGACAATAACAAATGTCAGGAAAAATAATATCATGCCACCTGAAGGTGACAGGTGTCTTTCTGTTGCAGAATCCACAGCCCTTATGGGCTTAAAAAAAGATTTTCGGCTGATAGGTCGGCTTGGAGCTAAGCAGCAAATGATCGCAAATGGAGTCACACAAGCAATAGGTAAATTTGTGGCTAACACGGTACTAAAACAATTAGATCGGATGCTGATTCCAGCAACATAATAGTTTTTACATTACTAAAGAGATGGATTCCTAATGCGAATTCATCTCTTTCTCTGTATTCTTGTATAATGATGAAAAAGGAGGCCTTTTCTATGGAACATATTGATCAATTTATTACATTTTGTCTACATTATAATCATTCATCTGTTATATCATGTTTCAATGCCTGGGTATCATATTCTGGTATCATATTACCTTTTCGAGAGGCAGTAGAATTCATTCGGGTCGCTGATAATATCATCAATGCCCCGAAAGAATTGATGGATTGTCTGCAGAACAATACTCATTTACGTTAATTAAAGGTGTTATCTGTGTACATTTGACTGAATATGATTATTTGTTGTTTGGGTATTTGTACCTTAAAAGTGAGAATAGAGCATAGCCTGTTCCGCACATCAGACAATATTGCAGGGAAAAAACCAGAGGAAGATAGATACTATTAATCATGGACAGCAAACCCACTATAATTATCATGATCTTTTCTTTTTGGGTATAATTTTTTGACATACTCACTAAGTGCATCCAAATGAAAAGAATAATCATCAGTATGCATAGAATTTTACCGTATTTATACATACCTATTGTAATATCCAAATGGAAAACAGGTATATATTTGATCTGAACCAGAGTATCATGAAGGTGTTTTGTTAAAAATGAATAATCTGTTTCTATTGATAATACTTCTTTCCATTCTTCCTGGGTCAAACAATAAAAGTAGGACGCAATTTTCCCAGGTGTTATTGTTGTCGTTTGTGCAATTGAAGCATATTCCTCCATATAAGTTTTGGACTCTGAAATAATTGATGATGTAAGTGATAGAGCGGTAGACAGCCGTTTATGAAAATATGGAAGAAAATCTATTGTCTTCGCTGAAATTGATGAAACGATAAATGAAAATGGATACATCCATGCTGGCATTCCTGGTATTTGTTTCATATCTATACCAGATCTATGTTTTTTTGTTTTGTATGTGGATAGTAGAACCGCCATGAATGTTACCAGTACAGCAATTGAACTAT
The DNA here is from genome assembly GCA_022764165.1 of Eubacterium sp. Lineage (GTDB taxonomy): Bacteria > Bacillota > Clostridia > Lachnospirales > Lachnospiraceae > Oliverpabstia. The sequence continues at coordinate 7,045 of JALERM010000196.1, forward strand.
ATACGATTGCTGCGTTATCGGTGATAACATCAAAAAAGCAAAATAGTTTCTCATAGAATTTAACTGGAATACTGTTGCTTGTGTATGAGGTATTATCATAAATCCCCTCAATTATTCTTGTTATCTGGTCTAACATATCTCCTCAAATCCGTTCCCTTTTTGATTAATATGGAAGAAAAATATACGGATGGAAGTGAAATGTATCTTTTTTAACTACAGTTTTTATATTTCTGTTACTCTGCAAAACCATATTATTTGGCATGCTGAGATTCCTGCATGTGAAAAAGCAAAAAAAATGTGACAGATTTATAATGGAATAAAGGAGGATGATAATTTGAAATATTTATTTATAGCAGAAAAACCATCTCTGATGAAAGAAGTAAAATCATGCTACGTGAACCATCAGAGTGAAATACAGCGAGCTGTTGGACAGATTGACTTTGTTGCTCTTACAGGACATGTATGTACGAATTATGCTCCAAATGATTATGAAGCCTGGAATACATCATGGGAAAATATCAATTATCCTATAATTCCTGAAAAATGGGGTGTAAAGCCAATAGCAGATCCAAATAAACAAAAAACAATAGCCTATATACAATCAATAATAAATAATTATGACGGAATTATTGTAGGTACCGATTCCGATACAGAGGGTTATGGTATTTATTACTTGTTGGAACAAAAATTGAGGCTGCAGACAATGCCAACCCTTCGTTTTATAGAACATTCCCTTACCGATAAGGAAATATTGAAGTCTCTCTTAACCATGACGGATTATCATAAAGACCCTATACATATCCGGTTTACTCAGTCTTACTTACTTCGATCCAGAGCAGACTGGTTATTTGGAATGAATGCAACAATGCAAATGTCTGTAAAAACTGGTCAGACAACTACGATCGGAAGGGTAAAGGCCCCTACGATCAAACTGATA
>JALERM010000003.1 GCA_022764165.1 Eubacterium sp.
GAACTGAAAAGACGTGTCATGGAATGCCAGTGTGGGAATCGGATGGACAGGGACCATAATGCGGCAAAAAATATAAAAACAGAGGGACTTCGACTGCTGCCAGCATAAGAAGGACAAGATATCGTAGGTGAGGAACTCGCCGAACGCATACGCTTATGGAGATTTTGGGAAAACTGCCAAATAGGTGTGATAATAACCGGGGTCATTGATATAAGAAGCTCCGACTTCTATAAGTTGGAGTAGTTCACATCATGAGATATAATCCATTTCAGAATCCACCATCCTATGAAAAACTGATCGGGAATCTGCAGGGTTATTGTTCACGACGGATTAATATCCAACATAGGATTGTTTTCCAGGTGATAGAAGATAATAACAGTTATGACGGAATCGAATATGAAGGTTATGTAAAAATCATTCGTATGTGGACGCATTATGACAGATAACAGGAATCACTGTTCAAAATTTCCCAAGGAAAACAAAAGAAGGTTAGGTATCAGTTGCAATTAAGCAATTATCTATCAAACTAAATATTTAGAACGTATTCAGAAAAGTGTGTCCAAGTGGCACACTTTTTCCATGCCATATCAATTCTTGCAGAATCTTCGATCGCATGTTATAAGGAAATGTCTTCCAGATTAATCGGGATGGCTTGCAAACAGATGGAAAGAAATGTATAATGAACAAAAGGAGGTACAAAAAATGCCAATACCACAGGAACGAGTATACACAGTTAATGATATCTATGATCTACCGGAAGGAATGAGAGCCGAACTGATCAATGGAAAAATTTATTATATGGCACCACCGACTCGGACACATCAGAAATTGGTCAGTATCTTCAATCAGATAATAGCTAATCATATTGATTCCAATCATGGTATGTGTGAAGTTTATCCTGCACCATTTGCTGTATTTTTGGATGAAAGTTCGATCAATTATGTTGAACCTGATATTTCTGTAATTTGTGATCCGGATAAACTTGATGAAAAAGGCTGCCACGGAGCACCGGACTGGATCATTGAAATTGTTTCACCTGGCAGCAGGATGATGGATTATCATGTAAAATTGTTCAAATACTGCAATGCTGGAGTAACAGAGTACTGGGTCGTGGATCCTGAAAAAAAACGGATTACTGTTCATAATTTCCTTAGAGAAACCACAGAAGAATATGGTTTATACGATTCTGTGCCTGTTGGGATTTACGATAATTTTTCTATCAAACTAAATTTATAGAACGTATTCAGAAAAGTGTGTCTAAGCGGCACACTTTTTCAATGCCATGTAAAAAGCAGATCTTGTATGAATTTGGTACAATGAAGGTACCAAATTCATACAAAGGAGCAGCGATATGGGAAAAGAAATAGTAGATGGACAAATTAGTATATTTGATATAATATCTTCTGAGGACAGGGAAGAAAGTCATGTTCCGCAGATCATGCTGAAAGAAGGAGATGTTGTATATAAGGTTCTGAAAGGCGGTGTGTGTCAGTATACTGTGGCAGAAGAAAAATCATGGATATTTGGTACAGATAACAGAGGATACAGGCTTGTTGACAAAGATGGTATTTATAATGTAACCTCCAATAGCAAATTGGGAGTTGACTGTTTTCGCTTAGAGATCGATGCGAGACAAATCGCTGAACAGTATCTGGATACACATGATGTCATCTGTGCAAAAGATATACAGCATGGTGATGTCATCGCCTATTCTTACATACGTGATTTAGATGGAAGGGAGATGACCGCCTTCTATACGGATATTGGAAATGGGTTGCTGTATATGAAAGAATTTATGTCCTACCATTATATAGTTGAGAACACCCCCAAGAATATCAGGCATTTCATGGAACAGCAGGAATTTTCAAGACCCGGTGTACATAAGGTAAATTTTACACCAAGCTTTAAGAACATGTATCGCAGCAAAGAACCGGGAGATTCCTGGATCTATGCAGAAGCAGGATATTCTGCTGCGATAGGCTGATCTCTCCTGAAAGGAAAAAATTCAGAAAAAAAGGAGAGACTTATGTTTCTTTATGTAAAAGAGTATTGTTTCCCTTACTACCAGCTGATGCCGGTAGAATGTCAACTACCCACGACCTAAAGGTCATGGGCTTGTAACTGCCCAGTCGTAGTAACGGCTTTACACCTCCGACCTTTAAGCCCCGATAGGTACTTCTACCTAAAGTGGCGTTACATCATAGGGTTGTTGACAGCACCCTTTGTGGCAAAGTTTACTCTGCCACAACTGTATCAGGTACTTGACTATCAGCAAGATAGTTGATTCCCATACGATACAGATTCATTGCTCCAATACGGTCATCATTGGATCTGTAGCCACAGTTTCTGCAGGTAAACAGATGTATCTTCTTATTGCGGTTAGACTTTTCTGTATGTCCACATACAGGGCAGCACTGACTCGTATAGCGAGGGTCTACCTTGATCACGGAAGACTGATTCTGTTTCGCCTTGTAGATCAGTTTCTGTTCAAGATCATAGAACGACCACGATACAGATACATAGCGGTTTTTCAGTTTAACACGCTCTGTAGCATTACGGATACCTGTTAAATCTTCTAATACAAAGAGGGTATGCTTTGAGTTGGATCCAACGAGTGCCTTTGATACCTGATGGTTCACATCCTGCATCCAACGGTTTTCTCGCTGACCAATAGCTTTGATCCTTCGTCTTGAAGATGGAGTATGGCGCATTTGAAGTTCCTTACGGAGTTTGGAATTGTTGGCCCGTTTCTGCTTGATAGATCTCCCGCTAACGAATCCGGACTTGTGATCGCTGCCATAGGTTGCAACAACAAAGTTGATACCCCTGTCGATGCCTACGACATTACAGATGTCAGAAATATTGCTTTCTTCGACATCATAAGTGACTGGTATATGAAGATAATATTTACCGTGCTTATTTAGGAGTTTGGCAGTGCCGAACCTATAAATTGCGTGGTCAAAATATTTCGACATACCATCAGCGAAATATGGAAGCTTTACACGACCGCTAAGAGTATTCACCGAAAAGCAGTTCTGAGTTAAAGAATAATCCCTGTTCCAAACCAGGTCATACTGCGGCTTTCGGAACGATGGTCTGATCCACTCATTCTGATTTTCAAGAATGGTCTTATATCTCGCAATAACTGTTTTAAAAACAGACTGAGCCATTTGGGATTTCAGCCCAAATTTCTCACGGAGTGTCGCGTATAACATTTTGTTGAGCGAAAACTGTTTCAGGTCATGTGTACGGAATACATACTCAGAAACATAATTACAGGCATCACGGTACACAGACATCGTTTCATCAAGTAAAAACTTATCTGTTTCAGATGCAATGATATGGATTTTAGCTGTTATGGTAATCTGCTCCATAGATGTACTCCTTTGATTTGTGATTCACTAAATATATTATATAATATTAATTAGTGAAAGTCAATAGTATGAGGTAGATTAATGGATCATAGATATCATCGGCACAACAGACGCAAGTACGATCTGAAAGTACATATAGTCTTAGTTACGAAGTACCGTAAACAACTGCTCAGAGGTCCTATTGCCGATGATGTCAAGCAAAAGATCTTCGATATTGCAAATACAAATGGATACGAAATTATTGCTATGGAGACAGACAAAGACCATATCCATTTACTCTTGGGTTATGATACAACGGACAGGATTTGTGACATTGTTAAGACTGTAAAACAGCAGACAACTTATTATCTCTGGCAGAAATATGATCCGTATCTGTCTAAACAGTATTGGAAGAAAAAGATCTTCTGGTCAGATGGATACTTTGCGTGCAGTATCGGAGAAGTATCATCATCTACTATACAAAAATATATTGAGAGTCAGGGTTAACTGGCTGCAAATACACAAGGCTCCTCCCACCGCCTGAAGGCAGTGGGTTTCCGCCTATGACAAACGAAAGGATTAAATTTATGAAAAAAAAGATGATGGTCAATGGCATAAGGTTAGGATGGCATGTAATTCTAATCCGAATTGCCAGACTCCGGCAGAAGAATGTAAGCATTATAAGATAGCACCGGAAGTCGTTCCGGTAGACCAATTGCGAGAAACAAGATTGTGATAAGAAAAGCATTTAGAACATTTTATTGTTCTGGATGCTTTTTTTGTGCGAACCCGGTTCGCTAAGTAGAATGTATGAGCAATCGTATAGTTTTCGCCCATATTTAGTTCACATGTAAAATGCAGGGTTTTTGTTTGGCTTGTACAATGGTAGTAAGAAAACATATCTGAAAGGAGGAGTGGACAGCTGCCCTAACGATAGCTGCCACACTATACATATGACTAAAAATGAAGCACAGGAAAAAGCGATCCATACAGTAAATGGGCAGATGATCATAATCGCATGTCCTGGATCTGGCAAGACAACGACGCTGATCAGGCGTATCCATTATATGATCAGCGAGGCGGGTGTGAATCCAGAGGAGATTCTTATGGTAACCTTTACGAATGCTGCCGCAAAAGAAATGAAAAAACGGTATATCTCACAGTTTCACCAGAATCCTGGCACCACATTTTGTACGATCCATTCCTTATGTCTGGCAATCTTACGAAAGTTCACATCCTATACGAATGAGGGTATCATCATGGAATATGATGTCCGACATTTTTTCAGAAAGCAACTGGAAAAGAATCGTTCCATTAATGACAAAGAAGAATTCATCACAATGTTGATGACGGATATCGGGGTTGTAAAGAACAATCAGATTCCATTGAACGAATATAAGCCCAAATGCTGCGGAGACTTGAAACTTTTTCAGAATCTCTATCAGGCGTATGAAGAATTCAAGGAAATGTACCATAAAATTGATTTTGATGACATGCTGATCTATGCCTATGACACGATGCAGACGAATCCTTCCTGCCTTAACTGGCTGAGAAGCCGGTACCGTTATATACAGGTTGACGAATATCAGGATACCAACTTCCTGCAACGGGACATCATCTATCTTCTGGCAGGTGAAAATCCAAATCTTGCAGTAGTAGGAGATGATGACCAGTCGATTTATGGCTTTCGGGGTGCTAAACCAGAAGTCATGCTGGCTTTCCAGAAGGATTTTCCTCGGGCAGAAGTGATCCATATGAGTACCAACTACCGGTCTGAAAGTATGATCATTGAAAAAGCAGGAGAGTTGATCAAACGAAACAGCAAACGATTTTTAAAAGATTTTGTAGGATTTAAGACAGGTGAGGGCAAAGTAGAAACGGCAGTTACTGAAAACAGGGCTTATGAGGTGGATGAAGTCATGGGACGGATCCAACATCTGATCAATGGTGGAACAGATCCTCTGGAAATCGCTATTTTATACCGAAACAATAAACAAGCAATATCGTTCGTAGATTACTGCATGGAGAACAAGATATCATTTGTATGTACGGAGGGTCTGCAGGATAAATATAAGCATTGGATCTATTATGATATCTGTGCATTTCGGAGGCTTGCAAACGGAACCGGCAGCCAGCTGGATTTTGACCGTGTACTGAATCATCCCCAACGATATCTGAACCATCCATCCTATACAAAAGCAGGATTAAACAAAGATGAGATGATACGGATCGCTTTCAAATTGAATCATGAGGATTGGAAACGTGATAGTGCTGTTGAGAATATCCTGTCATTCTTTGCTGTGATCAAAGCTTTTAAGACTGGGAACCCGTCTGAAGCACTAGACTGTATGTATCATGTCGGCATGTATAAAAAATATCTTAAAGATTATGCCAAATACCGCAACATGGAACCGGATGAGTTCTATGAAGTGTGGGACAGTTATGTGGAAGATGTCAAAAAGGCAGGCAATAGCTGGGAATCCTGGGATCAATATATTAAGATATATGAAAATGAATTAAATAAAGTAAAGAATAATGAGCATGGCATTGTTTTATCAACCATGCATCGCTCAAAAGGGCTCGAATGGAAACACGTTTTTATTGTGGATTGTGTAAATGGAATCACTCCATCAGCAAAAGCGGAAAATATGGATGATTTCGAAGAAGAGCGGCGGCTGTTCTATGTAGCCATGACCCGGGCGAAAGAGAACCTGTATCTTTATACTTACAGAAAGAACCATTCGAAGAAAGTCGAGCCATCACCGTATCTTGATGAAATGCAGATGTTTTCAAAGGGATTGGAGAATAAACAGGTAAAAAAATCTGAGAAGAAGAAAATGGCCGCTCCATTATTTGCGGTTGGGGACAGGGTTACTCATAAGTCTTTCGGGAATGGAACCATCACAGGTGTACAGGATAATAAATATATCATACGATTTGATGAGACTGATGATGAGATCCAGCTGAGCAGGGATTGGGTAGAAAGCAAACATATGCTGATCAGAATTTGAGAGGAGGATCGAAATGCCTACAAAATGTTATAAAACTTGTGCAAGAAAGATTCTGGTGACTGTCGTGATGGTCATTTTGTCCCGGCTTCTATGTCAGATGCCGGTATATGGCATCGACAGGTCAGCCACAACAACTTTATTAAAACTGTTAGATTCTTTGGAAATCATGTCAATGGTTTCTGGTGGTATGCTAAATGAAGTGACAGTTGGAACGATAGGGATCACTCCTTATGTGACCTCATCGATCATGATACAGTTTTTCATCGTATTGATACCCAAATTCCAGAAACTACAGAGAAACGGATACTATGGACAGAAAATGATCAAGAGATACACATTCTATATAACAACTGTTTTTGCTGCTGTACAAAGTACATTTATGGTGATATCGATCAATGAACAGAATCAGCTGACATCAAAAGGAACAATGGGAATTGCGATCATACAATGGATCTTAGCTGCTCTCACTCTGGCATTGATTGGAGAATATATCCAGGAACAGGGAATCGGGAATGGATTTTCTGTACTGATCATGGTCAATATCCTAACCAGATGTTTCTATGAGGGAAAAAACCTGATGTATTCATTGCAGGCGATGCAGCAAGGGAAGAGGATCGTTTACGGGACTGCTATCATGCTTCTGTTATTATATTTGGTATTTGCCTATTATCTTCAGGAATCAGAAATAAGGATACCTGTTGTAGAGACACAGACCGAAGGGCAGGATAAGATGAAGGGATATATCCCAGTAAAACTAAATATTGCCAATATCATGCCTGTATTGATGACATCGACGATTTTTTCTCTTGTATCATCACTAACTTCAGCATGTTCTTTCAATCAAACACTACTTGCCGTTTTTGACATGAAGACATGGTTTACAGGACATACCTATCAGTGGCTGTTCGGTATTGGGACGTATATAATCCTTTTGCTTTTTTTTACAGCATTTTATGCAGAATACAACTTTAACCCGATGGAAGTGGCCACACAGCTGCGTCACTATGGGATGTATGTGGAAGGAATCCATCCAGGAGGAGAAACGGTTGATTACTTTACAGGAATCATAAAAAAAATACGTGTTGTCAATTCCGTATTTCTAAGCTTGTTGATTTTTCTACCCCTGGCGATCATGAATTTCTATGGATTATCTAATTTCTCATTGTTTGGTTCTTCCATAGTGATCGTTATCAGTGTCCTTTCAGACATGGGTAGTGCCATCAGGGCGGAAATGGCTTGTACAGGAAAAACATTATTTACCAGGAGGATGATAATTTGAAATATTTATTTATAGCGGAAAAACCATCTCTGATGAAAGAAGTAAAATCATGCTACATGAACCATCAGAGTGAAATACAACGAGCTGTTGGGCTGATTGACTTTGTTGCTCTTACAGGACATGTATGTACAAATTATGCTCCAAATGATTATGAAGCCTGGAATACATCATGGGAAAATATCAATTATCCTATAATTCCTGAAAAATGGGGTGTAAAACCAATAGCAGATCCAAATAAACAAAAAACAATAGCCTATATACAATCAAAAATAAATAATTATGACGGAATTATTGTAGGTACCGATTCCGATACAGAGGGTTATGGTATTTATTACTTGTTGGAACAAAAATTGAGAATGCAGACAATGCCAACCCTGCGTTTTATTGAACATTCCCTTACAGATAAGGAAATATTGAAGTCTCTCTTAACCATGAGTGATTACCACAAAGATCCAGTTCATATCCGGTTTACTCAGTCTTACTTACTTCGATCCAGAGCAGACTGGTTATTTGGAATGAATGCAACAATGCAAATGTCTGTAAAAACTGGTCAGACAACTACGATCGGAAGGGTAAAGGCCCCTACGATCAAACTGATA
>JALERM010000014.1 GCA_022764165.1 Eubacterium sp.
TTCAGTCTGTAAGAAGGTCCATTGATGTTAATCACTGAACAATGATGCAGTAGTCTGTCTAGTAAAGCATTTGTAAGTACTGGCTCATGAAAGATATCTGCCCATTTTGAAAACGGACTGTTTGTAGTTATTATTGTTGATAGTTTCTCATACCTCTTTGCTATAAGATTAAAGAACAAATTGGCTGAATCAATGTCCATTTTTTGATAGCCAAGTTCATCGATTATGAGCAACTTATATCTACAGAACCATTTTATTCTTGCCTCTAGTCGGTTTTCGGAGGATGCTTTCTTAAGCTGGGATATTAATTCCTGGAACGTTATAAAATATACGCAATACCTGTGTTTTGCTGCTTCTATTCCTATCGATACGGCGAGGTTGGTTTTACCAACCCCAGGAGTACCGCAGAAAATAACATTTTCACCCTTTTCAATAAAGCGCAAGGTCATCAGATCCATTATTTTTGATTTATCTATTGATGGCTGAAAACTAAAATCAAATTCATTTATCTCTTTAAGGTAAGGAAAGTTAGCAACCTTAACACATCCAGTTATCGCCTGTTCATTTCTAAAACCCATTTCCATTTCAGTAAGCTCATAAATGGCATCAAGAGCTGTTTTACTGCCGTCAGCTATCATATCTAAAAACTGATCTATATTTTCCCTTATTCTGTTTAATTGCAATGCTTCAAGATTATTAATTAAACTATTATACGTATTCATTTCATCCTCCATTAAAACGGTAATTCTTTATCATCTGGTAACTCAATGTCAGTACTAGCTGAAGAAGGAAGGCTTATATATTCCTGTATTCTAATAGCTTCTTCAGCTTAATCACGTTCATGCTCAAGCCTTAGGTCTTCAAGTAGTTTTTCTATTTCTTTTGAGTACTTATTTTTTATAGCTTCATAGCCTTCTGCTGTAAGAATACTGTCTGCTTCACTCATAGCCATAAAGTCATTTACCCAGCAGTCAAAATCAAGATTTCTACATCTGTTTTCCTTCATAGAATACTTGATATGAGACATAAACACTTCTCTGTTAGCAACAAAAGGAAGAACCTCGTTCATACCTTTAATAAATGTAAGTCTCTCATCTAATGATAAATGTGCAAAGTATCCTATGATCCAGTTTCCATACTCGCTCTGATTTATATATGCTATAAGTGCCTCTGCTGATTTAGTGGCTTCAACCTCAGATACATTTACTTTTCTTTTTTCAAGAAGTGTATCCATCATCTCTAAGTTTTCTGCAACTATATTTTCCATATCTTCCTGTTTAACCTTTCCTGCCATAAGAGATTTGTAATGATTTTCATGATAATTAATTGGATTTTTATTTAATGTGTGAAAGGTAACAAGTTTTCCGTTATAATAGATGTAAAGCTTGTTATCCAAGAGGTCTGCTGTGACCTCTTCACCAATGAGCTTTGGATCAACAGAGTATCTGCTATTCCCATATCTGATAAGAGCTTCATTAGAAACTTTATACTTGATTGGCGTTAGGTATGTATCGATGATATCTCTTGCAGGTAATGGTTGCAGATACTCTTTTTCTTTATAAAACAAAGCTGTTGGAGACATTTCAGTTTCCTGATTGATGTTTATGTTCATATCTTTGTTCACTGAGTCAACGATAGCAGTTAATTCCTCCAATCCTTCAAATTCACCTTCATAAGCTCTGATCCAATCAATCACTTTATTTTTAGCTTCTACCGTTCCTTTTGTCTCAGGTTTTCTTGTTCCACAAAGTTTAACTTTAAATCCAAACTCTTTAGCCAGCTTAGAAATAGAATCAGTAGGTTGCTTTGGTTTTGCCCTTATATTTGCAACTGTTGACATGTTGTCAAAAAGCAGTTCTTTGGGGACTCCACCAAACTTAATAAATCCATTGATAAGACCACGGGATACATCATCGAATCGTTTTTGTATGGTCATTTCCAGATGACTAAAACGTGAATACTTAAGTGTCATATGCAAGACATTTATTACAAATATTTCTCCGTACTTATCAGCGATTGAAATATCTTCTTTCCAGTCCACCTGAGCCTGTTCACCAGGTTCCTTTTCGTATCTGGGATGACCTGAATTATCAGCTTTAGGTTTAAGTTTGTTTTTGACTACATATTTATTAAAGTTTGGATAAGAGCCTATTCGTTCATAGCCATATTTCTTAACCATAAATTCGTAAACACCTCTGACTGTTATTCTTCTAATCATTAACTTATCTGCGATTTCTTGTTTAAAATCATCAAGCTTACTCCTTTTCATTCTGGTTGAGGGCTTGCCCTCATAGCCCTCATGATATTTTTTGACTGTGCGCCAATCCATTCCATACTTTCTTCCAAGGGCAGCATAGTTTGGTTTTATTCCTAGATTATCCATGACTGCCAGTTCTCCTTTGAGATTATTATTCATGTATGCTTCACCTCCTATTGGAAGTGTAGCAATACACATACAAGAATCAAATAAGGATGTAGGTTTTACGACATTTTTATATGCCACAATTCCTACATCCTTATAGTATCATTTGCAGTATTTCCTTTGTTGTGTATATGGGCTGCCATTGAGAATTTAAAGATTGCCGCACAGAGCTATAATGAAGTAGGCTCCCTTGCAGAACTGGAACACAAAATTGCGGTGAAAACCGAAGCCGGAAAGTCTGCAAAGCAGAGCGTGGTGGAACTGGAACACCGCATCAAAGACCTTGCGGAAATCATCAAATATGCACAGCAGTACAAAGACAACCGCTCCTATCATATCGGCTACAAAAAAGCCAAGAACCCTGACGCATATTTCCGCAGATACGAAAGCCAGATCATTCTTTATGGCGGCGCAAGACGTATGCTTGAACAGGCGGGCATAAACTTAAAGGGCTTGAATGTCGATAAGCTAAATGCAGAGTATCAGGAACTGATGAAGCAGAAAAGTGAGCTAACTTCCACCTATAAAGATTGTGAAAAGGAAGTGCGTGAGCTGAAACGAAAACAGGAAAATCTCAATCAGTATCTTGGGAAAGATATGCCCACTACTCAAGACATAAAAACAGACAACAATCTCTATAAATTAGGTAGTATGTTAACCCATTTTATAGTATAATCAATTCACTACTTTACAAAGGAGCAATCTAAGTTAGCAACCCCCATTTCAAATGGGGGTTTATTATTGTACCCTCCGGGTATTATTACTGGTTCCGCCAAAGGCGGGATTTCGCAGTACCATTTTTACTGGTTGCCTTCTAAAGAAGGCTCTCGCTACTTTCTTCCATCCT
>JALERM010000030.1 GCA_022764165.1 Eubacterium sp.
TTTATGGCTTTATTATATCCAGTAGTCGTTCCTTGTTCTGTGATTTTATCACTTATCGCCGGTGACTGTTTCACCGGGCCAACTATTAATTCCGCCGATCTCAATGATATTGGTGTAGCCCAGTTTCACCAGTTTTTCAGAACTAAAGATTCCAAAAGAATATAAAGGGAAAATTAAAGGCATCGAAAAGTCCAAAATCTTTCAGTAAAGAAAATGTGGTTTATAATAGAACCCGTTATGATAATAGTACTGCTTTTTATCGTGAGTATTACGGCGACAGAATTGATTTACTGGTGGATACGATTAAACGATATAAGCAACTGAAAGGCAAGCATCAGAGAGATGAACTTTATCTGGCAGATTTGCTGAAATAAAAATGAATATTGATTGAGCGAAAGCATTCAACTTAACAGTTGGGTGCTTTTTTCTTTTGTTTGAAAGAATCGGTAAGTACCACAAATGCAGGTATTTGTCAATGACGTATTCCGGTGAGTGCTATCAATACAAGGTCATAAAAACCCAGCAAAAGAGTTGATAAAATGAACTTACTCTACCAAACCAGGCAATAAAACTTCATCCATTACGGTATGCGCATTCTCCGAAGTTAAATGCTCCTGTGTCTGAACACATTCACATATTGAGGAATTGCATTCCGGACAAGAGGTAACTCTTGCGGCTGACGCCTATCTCATTTTACATACCTTGCTTTTGGCAAGGATAAATACTTACAGGAGAATCAAAAATTGAAGAACAAAAAAGAAGAAATCTTAAAACAAAAAGAAAAAGCTGAATTCTATCATTAAAAAGGATGTTTTTGCATAAGGTCGAAAAGCGTGTAGTGTTATAATATAAAAAGAGTTGCCAAAATGAGGACAAGATAAAGAGAAATAAAAGAAGCATGTTAAGAAAACGTTGATTTTCTGCGGCGCAAAGAATATAATAAACGTGTATAAGGGAGACTATTGCTTTGAATTATGTTGGAGGTAACAGTGATGGTAAAGGCAAGCGAAATTATTAGTAACAATATAATGAATATTATGAAACAGAATGGAAAAAAGCAGATTGACCTTGCAGACTATCTTGGTGTGTCTAAGCAGGTTATAAGCAAGATGCTTACCGGTGGCAGGATGATCAATGCAATTGAGCTACAGAAGATTTCAGAGTTTCTTGGCACTTCCATGGAAAATCTGGTTAAGCGTCCAGAGGTATTTCAAGAAACTAATGCCATAAAGGCATTTATGGGTAAGGTGGAAACCCAGGAAGCAAGAGATGGACTTGAAATTGCAGATGAGATTGCAAATCTTATTTGTTTTTATGCACGCACCCGTGAGAATGCAGAGGAAATGATGAAACCGTGGGAGGCTTAGAATTATGTGCCGAGTTTTGGATAATAGTCTTTTTGTTAAAGACAGAAAGAAATATATAAAAATAAGTGAATGTGCAACAAGTTTCAATTCACTCTATAATAAAAACAATATTATTCAGGATGATATCTTCAATGTGTTGGAGAATTATGTGGCACGCCATGATATGCCATTTGATATGCTAAGATATCCTATTGAGGATACGGATTTGTGTGCATGTACTTTTATTCGCAAGGGACGTATGTTTGTTATGATTAATTCTGCTTTGCCATTATCAAAGCAGATATTTGCTGCAGCACATGAGCTGTATCATATTTATTGTTATTTTGAAGAACATGATTCTGAATTGTTACAATCTGGATCAATTTTGGCATCTAGTATTATAGATGAAGAAGCAAAAGAGATTGAGGATATGGAAGCAAATGTTTTTGCTGCTATTTTATTGGCTCCAAAGGAACGACTTGATGAACAAACAGATGTGTACAATTTATCATATAAAAATATTTCTGTGCAAACTATTCTTAAGATAATGGACATTTTTGCAATTCCATATAAGGCGGCAGTAATTCGCCTTTTGGAGGAAGATAAGATTGATGCAAAAGATGCAAAGAAACTTTTGCAGGTCACTGAAGAAGAGATTAGCAAACAAATGAAACTCACGGGGAAAGCTGCACGTTGGCAGGAAATACATAAGGATTTTGTTAGATTTGGAAGTTTATCAGAATTGATGTATGACGTTGAGCAGATGGATGCAGTTTGTGATGAGCGGTTGTCAAGTGATAAGAGCAGATTAACTGAAATAATGAAAAACTTAAGAAAACAGTGAGGTAGTGCCTATGGGAATAGATAAAAAATATGCCTTGCTGGACACTGACTTTTTGTATAAATCACATTTGGCAAGAAACGCAAAAAATCATACACTGACAGACTTTGTCATTGAATTTGCGGAGTATGAATTTTTCTGCCATGAAATGATAAAAAAAGAACTGAGCAGACATGAACTGAATCCGGATCCAAATCCTTGGCTTGAAGAGAAAGTTAAAGCTGGAAAAGTGAAATTGTATACAGATCGAGAAATTGTAAGCGAATTAGATTTCAGATGTTGCGGAATGGAGATTTGAAATACATAAAGTAAAGTGTCTGTTGACATGGGAGTAAGCCTTGAGGGAGTAATCCTTCAGGGCTTTTCTTATGCAGAAATTTATGGAAGATAACTCGTGTACTTTCCCCATAGTACCTGAAGTGCCCGAAGCAAATAGTTTTGATGTACCATTATTCATGATTAAACTGAAAGGAGCATGAATAATGGTAGTAGTAACATTTCAAACCAGTGATGGTAAGACCAGATATTATCTGGCGGATGATAATTCAGTTCCAATACAGTCGGTACTGAATTATCTGAGATTTGAGGATGACAGGGGGCTTGCAAGAAATACACTAAGACTTCACTGCATCCAGATGAAGCACTTCTATTCTTTTCTCGAACAGAAGAAGCTGAAATACACGGATTTCCTGCTCTACCTGCTTTTTGAAACAGGAATGCGTATCGGAGAGGCGTTGTCACTGTGGCTTGGAGATTTTGATATTTCTGGATGCACTATAACAATCCATGACCGCGGTAAAATGGAAAACCTTTCTGAAATAAAGACCGTATCCAGCCCAAGAAAACTGGACTGTACGCAGGATTTGTTAGAAGTATTTACGGAGTATGTATGTTTCTTTCATACAGAAGGAGTTAAGACAAACCATGTATTTGTCAAGATGATGGGTAAGAATGTTGGCAAAGCAATGGATTATCAGGACGTTGAAAACCTGTTCCGTAAGCTTCGCAAGAAGACTGGGATATACATTTAGAATAAACGCATGAACCGGGTTACAGTTCAGCCCATTTGTCAATCTGTAATCTGGCGAAATGTCTGTGTGGGGTCTATACAATATTTTTATAGTACAAGTTCCATTTTTCCTTAATAAACTTGTTTTTTTTGATAATTTCATGGCATTTTTCAACTCAGGTGTTTGTTGAGAAAGAGGAAACTTTTACAAACATTATTTTCTATAGGCCCTGCCAAGGCATATCACCAGACTAAAAGTTGGCAACATACCCAAAGTTAAGAAAGAACCAACCTCACAGGGTAGGCTAAAATCTATATAAACAGGTTCTGAAGCCTATTTCCCATTAATGATAATAAGCTGTAGCGGTATCAAATAGGCCTTTCAGCCTACTTTTTTGCCAAAATAATAGGCTTCCAAATCGTAAAAAAGCCTTGCGGCCTATTTTATAGAGATTATAGTAGGATGGAACCCGAAAAATCAAACATTGTAGCCTATTTTTCTGAAAATATAGTAGGCCCCAAAACCGCTGAAATACATTTTATAGCCTATCAGGAACGGTACGACATGGGATAATGGCTGTCTGAACTGTAACATTTTACAGTTTTCATCAAAAATAATCAGATATTTTCATTCATGCGTTTATTCTGGATATACATTACACCGCATGTGTGCCGCCACACTTATATAATGGGCTTGATGGGCATTTGTTGATATGTAAAGTTCTGTGTGCTGTTTAAGGATTAGTTGTTTCATTGTGGAAAGGAGAACCAAATGTACTGCCTATTACAAATACAATCGTCATCGTTGAAAAAGCCTTACTGGATTGAAAAGGAACAATACAGTAAATTAGTTTATATTTTGGATGAGTCCAGAGATTTGTTGGACGTCATAGATCTTTTTGCTTTCTTTACAGAGGCATATGAGGAATTAAGAGGCTGGTGTATGAATACAGATGCGGGAGCAGAGCATCTTATGAGTAATAGGCATACTGCGGAGCGGAAATGTCGTGGCTTGCTTCTGGAACTAAAGACGTACTTTCTTCAAATGCAATCGAAATTGGCAAGAAAGTATGGAGAAAATTCTGCAATTTATAAGATGTATGAAGATGAAAAAGATGATGCAAAATGTAAAGATATATCATTTGCCCTTGCAATGGATCTGAAGGAATGCGCAAATCATTGTAATGAGATAGTTCATTCTTTTGTTTCACCAGACAAAAAAAATACCTCCAGCCATGTTGTATTCCAGCTACATTACTGTCTGAGTTTGATAGTTGGACGAAAAAAAGCAGAAGATATCTATCCACTTTGAGCGATAATATAGATTTGCTTGATTTGTTTGAATCTGTTTATGAGGTATTAAAAAAGATACAGAAACAGTTAATCGGATATTTCCTAGAGGACTATTTAAGGGATGGATTATTAGAACTAAGAGAGTTCATGGATAGCTATTTTACGAAAGAGAATTGTACTTATTTCCATTTGGCGCATATGGTCTATCTGAATGGAAAGGATGCTCCTAAGATGGCATTTTATCAGAAGAAAGTAATTGTCAAATTTGAAGCGCAACCGATAGACTGGAAAGTGATGTATGAGCTGACTGATTTGTTAAGAGAATAACAGGAAGTGAAGTAAAATGTATTATTTGTTAGAAATAAGAAATCAGACGGAAGTAAGCAGACGTCCTATGTCAGAGGAATGTTATCGAATGGTAATGGAAGGGCTAGAAGCAACTAGGTTATTGTGCACCATTGAGGAAGAGTTTATCTGTTTCCACGAGGCTCTAAAAGAATTGGAAGATTGGTGTTTCAAGGCACCGCATGATGCAGAATATCTTGTGAGAAATCTACATACAGCGGAACGTTTATGTCGTAGTGTTTTATTTGAATATAAAACTTTTTTGGATCATACGGAGAAATTGCTTAAGAAAGAATTCAAAAAAGATTCCGACGCAGTAACAATATTTAAGCAGGGAACGCATGATGCTTACGATAAGATTCCAGAGTATGCTTTTGTATATCAACTGCGAAATAGTATGCAGCATTTTAACAATATTGTACATTCCTTTGAAGCACCTGTTGCAAGGTGCTATCTTCAGCCTTGTTCGAATCCACAAACATTATTGCAAGACTCTGGTTGGAAAGAGCAGGAGAAAAATTATATTTTAGAAGCGAACGGGAATATTGACCTGCACGCAGCATTTGTAACTACATACAATGCAATGGAATATATCATGGTTCCGGTAATGAATTATCTCCTTAAGTGGAATGATGGCGGTGCTTACATTAAGATGCTGCGAAACTGGGCAGAATCGTTATTTATGCGGGAAGAGAGTAAATATTTTTATTTGGCAATGATAAATGAAGTGGGTATTGTTAAGGCGATACCAGTTCATTGGGAAATAATATATAAGATTGCAGATTCTATTAATTGAGTAAAAACGTTTATTTAAATAGATTTTATCATTATGAAAGAAGAATATATGATTTGAGATGGATTGTTGTGTGAGTGTGCTATACACTATAATTAAAACAAATCGGGAAATCAGACTTATGATGTTTATCATTATGGATATATGATAAAATACTCGCAGTAGTAAAACACCCCGATTTTTACTACCATTTTACTACTACAGCCTGCCGTAACTTGTTCCATTTTGCCCTGTTTCGGGAAATCTGTGATAGAGTAAACGCTGCTACACCCCAAAAACAGTCAGTATAAATCGAAGCAAATCGGGGCAGGACAGTGCATTTTAGGAGGATTAACATTTTGATAAAAGTATTATTTGTTTGCCACGGCAAGATATGAACACACCCTCGAAAAACCCAGTAAAATCAAGGAAAATCGGCACTCAAACACCCTCAAGTACGCCATTTTGTACGCCAAATTTTTTGAAAATCCCTGATGTGACAGTACTGTTTTGAACGTGGAAAATCCCAAAAATCGCCGTGAAAAATCAAAAAATCACGGAGGATTTACAAATGAGTAAACAGAAGAATAATGAAGTTATCAGAAAAAACGAGCTTGGATATTTACAGACGGGGGATTATTTTATCCCAAATCTGAAGCTTCCACAGGAGAATCGTTCTATCGGCAAATATGGCCGTATGCATCGTGATTATCTGCAGGAGCATAACCCTATAAGGTTCGATGATTTGGTGCTGGAGGGAAAACTCTGGACTTATCTTGCAGACCTTAACGAACAGGCGCAGAACAGACTGCAGCTGATTATCATGCAGATGCAGGAAGCAGAATGTGTAAACGATGAACTGAAAGAGAACAATCAGATGGCTTGGGTACAGGCAATGAACAGTATTCACAATCGTGCCGAAGAAATCGTCCTTCACGAATTAGTTTATGGGGAGGATGCGTAATGAGAATACTTGAAGAATTTTGGTATGGTAATGTTGAACCGATGGAATATGGTTCATTTTCAAATGAGGAGTACAAAGAATTACTTCGACTGATAACTAAAAATGAAGAAAAGCTTCAAGCAACATTTTCAGATGAACAGAAAGAACTGTTCTCCAAATACACAGATTGTGTTCAGGAGTTTCAGACTATATCAGAGTGCTTACTGTTCCAGAACAGCTTCCGTCTGGGAGCAAGAATGATGCTGGAAGTGATGGAAGAATAATTACATAATCTAAAAGACTGGATATTGCCTTGAAAGAGGCGGCATCCAGTTTTTCTTATTTTGGCGAAGATAAAACATACCGTAATCGGCAAAAACAAAAGAGAACAATGTGGATAAAGATTTGATATTTTGCCGATAATGTGATATACTATATCATAGTAAAGTGTAAATTTTGATTCGATTTATAACGGAGGAGAGCAGATGCGATACCTTTCAGTTACTGAAATAGCAAAAAAATGGAATGTTTCAGAGCGCAGCGTAAGAAACTACTGTGCCCAGGGACGTGTGCCTGGTGCATTTCTTACCGGCAAGACTTGGAAAATTCCTGAAAATGCAGAAAAACCGGAGCGTTCAAACAAGAAAAAAGAACAGCCGGTTACATTGCTGGATATTCTGCAGGAGCAGAAAGCAAGTAAATATTCCGGTGGCATTTATCATAAGACACAGATTGATTTGACATACAATTCCAACCATATCGAAGGCAGCCGTCTGACTCACGATCAGACAAGATATATCTTTGAAACCAACACCATTGGTGTAGAAAATGAAGTGCTGAATGTAGACGATGTGATTGAAACAGCAAATCATTTCCGTTGCATTGATATGATTATAGATAACGCAAAGGCTGCTTTGACAGAGAAATTTATCAAAGAGCTTCATCTTATTCTGAAGAACGGAACCAGTGATTCCAGAAAAGATTGGTTTGTTGTTGGTGATTACAAGAAATTGCCGAATGAAGTCGGTGGTATGGATACAGCCCTTCCGGAAGAAGTTGCCGATAAAATGAAAGCTCTGCTGACAGAGTATAATGCCAAGGAAGAAAAGACATTTGAAGATATTCTGGACTTCCATGTGAAGTTTGAACGTATCCATCCGTTCCAGGACGGCAATGGCCGTGTAGGCAGACTGATTATGTTTAAGGAGTGTCTGAAATATAATATCGTTCCGTTTATCATCGAAGATAGCCTGAAATTGTATTATTACCGTGGATTAAAAGAATGGAACAATGAAAAAGGATTCCTGACCGATACCTGCCTGACAGCACAGGATAAGTATAAGGCGTATTTGGATTACTTTAGAATTGCGTATTAAAAGTAAATTAAAGTGCAAATCCAAAGGGCAAAATTTGCACTTTGAGGAAAATGGATGACATACATTTTAAAGACAGGAGTAAATACATGTTCTATAAAATGATAGAAAATAAGTGCACTCAATGGTACGAATCAGAACAGTGCACTGTTAAAAATTTAATTGAATATATCGAGAAAACAGGTCAAATGCGTGATGCACAGATTGAGGCCATCAAAGTGTATCTGTTCCTTAAAATTGCCTGTGAATGTAAGCCGTTGACACAGCTGTTTCGTCAGGGGTTCTTTAATTCTATTGATTTGAATGAGATAGAATTATCTAAATCTACTCGTGAATATTTATTTCAAAATCCAGCTGCTGCGGCATTGTTTGAATATGCATGCTTGAAAAATGATAAAGGGGAACAGGTATCTGAAAAGCTGGAAAAACAGATAAAGAAAGATCCGACAGGAATTGATTACAATGAATTCTTCCGTAATGCATTTTATGGTGTTTCCTATACGGACTATTTGTTTAGCCTTCCTATGGGGGCGGGTAAGACATATTTGATGGCAGCATTCATTTACTTAGATTTGTATTTTGCTTATAACGAGCCGACAAATCCGGCATTTGCGCATAATTTTATCATATTTGCACCATCAGGTTTGAAATCATCAGTAGTTCCAAGCCTTAAAACTATTCAAAACTTTAATCCGTCGTGGATTCTTCCAGAACCGGCGGCAACAGATATCAAGAGAATGATTTCTTTTGAGGTTTTGGATCAAAGCAAAACTGCAAAAAAATCAAATAAGACAAAGAACCCAAATGTTCAGAAAATTGCTAATCATCAGCCACTTTCTGAGTTGTTTGGTCTTGTTGCTGTTACCAATGCGGAAAAAGTAATTCTTGACCGCATTCAGGAAAAACAGGGACAGATAAATATGTTTGAAGAAAGTGATGATGATAAGGATAGACAGGCAAATGAACTTCGCAACTTAATTGGTAAGTTACCATCGTTGTCTATCTTTATTGATGAAGTTCATCATGCGGTAAGTGATGAAATTAAGCTTCGTGCTGTGGTTACAAGATGGGCACAGAATCATACAGTCAATTCTGTAATTGGTTTTTCCGGTACTCCGTATTTGGACAAGGTTGAAAAAATAAAAGTAGTAGATTCATTATCCATCGGTACAGCTGAAATCACAAATATTGTATATTACTATCC
The DNA here is from genome assembly GCA_022764165.1 of Eubacterium sp. Lineage (GTDB taxonomy): Bacteria > Bacillota > Clostridia > Lachnospirales > Lachnospiraceae > Oliverpabstia. The sequence goes on from JALERM010000030.1 coordinate 9,127, forward strand.
TCTTATAAACGGCGTGGGCAATTTTCTGAAACGTCCGGTTGTAAAAATCGCAGATATTGCAGATAGTAGCCTGATTATAGAAAAAGGTGTCAGAGAATTTCTTGATACTTATAGGGATACTGTTTATGCAGATGGTTTAACCGCAAAATTGGGCATTTATTGTGGCACTATCGAAAAATTAGAAGAAATAGTATACCCATTGGTATCTCGTATTGTGGCTGAATATGGTCTGAGTACTGATGTTATACTTAAATTTCACAAAGGAAATAAGCAGTATAAGATGTCGGCTGACAGTCAGATGCAATTCGATATTTTAGATAAATCTATTTCTAAAATTCGCATTGTTTTGCTTGTACAGATTGGTAAAGAGGGGTGGGACTGTCGAAGCCTTACAGGTATTATTCTTTCGCAGGAAGGTGACTGCCCAACCAATATGGTCTTACAGACATCTTGTCGCTGTCTGCGTCAAGTGATTAAAAATAGCCAGGAAACAGCACTCATATATTTGAATGAAAGCAATGCAGAAAAATTAAATATGCAGCTTGAACAGCAGCACCATATTTCGCTTAAAGAGTTTTCTTCTGCAGATAACAGTAAGACTACTTTGAAACGTTATAATCGTACTGCTTATTTGAAGTTGCCTAAAGTGGAGTTTTATCAGCTGAAGATAAACTATGACACACTTACTGTAGAAAAGGCAAATCCTGAAGTTGATATTGAAAAATCTGTTGATTCAGCGCATATTGCAGGTAGTATTATCAAAACAACGGATCTTTCTATGGATGCAAATAATATTAGTATTCAGGTGGATGATGCGTAAGCGATTAATAACCCACCGTTTAGACAATCTCCTTATTCCATGAGATAATGCTCTCATGGAGTGGAACTTCTATACATGTTCTATGTTGCTTTGCTATTCGGACTATTTTACTTCATATCATTAAGGTCCTGTGTGAAAAGACACTCCAAATAATCTTAGAAGTAGGAGTGATTTACTTTGAAAAGACATCCACGCCGTTCTGACGAAGAATGGCTAAATATCATCCATGAATGCCGTACCAGTGGTCTTTCTGATAAAGCCTGGTGCGAAGAACATCATATCCACACAAGTAAGTTTTATTACCATATCCGCCGTCTGCGTGCCAAGGCATGTGAGATCACAGAACGGGAGAATATGGTTCCTCAGAAACAGGAAGTCGTTCCGGTTTCCTTTATGGAACAGGAATTCTGTATCCCGCCTTCCAGAACCGCTGGTGCTGAAGAGTTCCATCCTGATACAGTGATCACGGTCTATATGAACGGGATACAGATCGGTATCTCAAATAATGCAGCCAGGGAAACGATCGCCCATACGATTTCTGTGCTGCAGGGCTCATGTTAGGCGATATTTCCGGTGTATCAAAGATTTACCTGATAACCGGATTATCCTCAGGATATTTTTATC
>JALERM010000086.1 GCA_022764165.1 Eubacterium sp.
CATGGTTCCACTCTTCCAAAACAATTCCATAGTTTGGTGCTATGTATTCGAAAATCTCTTTTGCCCGGTCTGATATCTGATCGTCTATTACTTTCCTCCGATATTTTACTACCATAACAAGATGATAATATAAGAGATATACTGAATGGGAATTATGATCCATCTCTTTCATATAATCAGCATCCTTTCTGTTTCGACTGATTATATTATATCACAGATTTACAGGAAGAACAAGTGTTCTTTTTGATCCGGTGAGATTTTTTGCAATTCATCTCACCACCTTAGAGGTGGGAGAATTCTTGCTCATTTCATGTTAAACTTCAGCCATGACAACTCCCTGTTCATCATGTATGGAATATTTACTGCGTTTTCTGTTTTCTTCTCTGTTTTTTTCATCTGAATCATAGTTCCTTTCACAAAAGTATTTTCTTTTATTTTCATTTTTTCTAGGCAATCAATCAGCCAATCTAAAAAGATTCCAGATCCTGCATTTATCCTCCGACTGCGAGAAGGTCTTGCCTGTTTGATGATAAGGCAGTAAGATTATAAAATTTTAATGTCAAATCCGAGAGGTATTCATGTTAAATTTATGTAGTATAGAATAAAATGGAGTTCACCATACATTTTTATATTAGTTATTAGCTAATACACATGGTATAATGAAAATCAAAATGAAGAAAAGAGGAAATGCAAATGGATAGGAAAGAAATGGAAAAAGATTCAAACTTTATGGAGTTTATGAAAATCGTTGAAGAGCAGATGCATGCACGATTCAAACATGAACAATGGGAAAAAGCCAGGAATTTTCAAATATTGAACCGCAATGTCAGCAAAGGACAGATTCTTTTTACGGGATCCTCTTTGATGGAACAGTTCCCCGTTGCTGAAATTGCCCGGAATCATGGTCTTGACAAAATCATCTATAATCGTGGAATCGGCGGATATACCACAGACGATTTTATCTCTGAAATTGATACTGTACTCTTTGATCTGGCTCCTTCCAAAGTATTTATCAATATCGGAACCAATGACATGAATGAACGGGAAGATGGTGAAGATTGGAATCAGCATCTTCTTACAAACTATGAATTGATACTGAAACAGATCAAGGAACGCCTCCCTGAAACGGAAGTCTATATGATGGCATATTACCCTGTAAATCCCACTGCACCGGGAAGCGAAAACATTGCTCACATGCTGAAAATTCGTACCAATGATAATCTTCATATGGTGAACAAACAGATGAACGAACTTGCACAGAAATTCGGCTATCATTTCATTGATGCAAATGAAGGATTACGGGACGAAAACGGTAATCTAAAAACCGAATTTACAAAAGAAGGTCTTCACATGTTCGCCAATGCCTATGAAGTTGTATTCAACAACATAAAACAGTATATCTAAGAAATCTCGTAACTATTCAGTAGCCACTATCCCGCGAGGTGTTTTGGCACATATTGTGCCAAAATCCCGAGACATACAAGCAAAAATCCCATTGCCGCAGGTAATTTTCAATGGATTTTTGCTCGTAACTGTGAAGGTACTGAACAGTTACGAAATCTCTTAAAATCCCTGCCCTCATTCTTGAAAGGCAGGGATTCTATGCACTGTAGAATTATTTTTTCAAAAAAGCAAATGGTTCCTCGTCATGAAGAAAATGCATCATCATATAAGCACAGATCAATGCCACATTTTCTTCCCTCAAAATTCGTTCTACTTCTTTTCTGTCTGCCAGCACCACTTCAATCTCCTCACTGGCTTCCATGTATTTCTTACTGATTTCCCCGGAAGCATATCCATACACCGTACCGCAGGATTCATCGGTCATACCCACTGTTGTAAAATATGGTTTCTGATATATCTCATCCACCTCCAAAGGCTGGAGTTCCAGACCTGTTTCCTCTTTCAATTCCCTCACGGCAGCCACATGATAGTTTTCTCCCGGATCCACCAGACCGGCCGGAAGTTCATACACATAACCGCCCAGCGGATATCGGAACTGACGAATCAATACTACCCGGTCATGATTTTCTCCATACAAACTGTAAATGACCACTCCATCCGGATTATTTTCTCCCGTTTTCATCTTCAATTCATTTTCACATTTTGCTCTGGATGCCATATAATAATGACCTTCTTTCCCGACTTTATTTACCGTCTCCAGATCATAGAAATTCAGAAATTTATTGTGTGTTTCCTGTGTGATTTTTTTTATCTCTCCCATAACTTCCTCCCATACTTCTTTGAAAAAGAATCCTGCTTTGCAGGATTCTCCGCCTGCGGCGGGTTGCTTTCAGCAACATAATTCCTTTCCGCCGCAGTGCGATCCTGCCCGAAGGGTTTTTTTGTCTTATAGGAAAGTCGAAGAACTTTCCTATAAGACAAAAAAATCCCCGGCAGCATCCAGCCGCCGGGGGCATTCTTAGTGTTCTCCTTTTAACAGACGACTGATATACTTATATAATAACAGAGTCATCACAGAAACTACAACACCTTTTATTAAATTAAACGGTACTACACAGAAAAGGCAGAAGGTAAAGATATTATTGATTACCGGGAAAATAGCAGAACCCATTTCCACAAAAGCCTCTATCGGCATCCCAAATGCTTTTCCGTATGCTGGGAGCAACACGGCGCCATTCATCACACAGCCTGTTACAGCCATACAAATTACACCGACTACCATACCAATAACCGCATTTTTTCTTGTCTTTGACTTTTTGTAAATCATAGCTGCCGGAACTATCAACGCACATCCAACTATGAAATTTCCCAGTTCACCAACACCTGCTGTTACGGTTCCATTCAGTACAAAGTTCAGAAGGATTTTAATCAGTTCAATGATAGCTCCAGCCAGAGGTCCCATGGCAAATGCACCGATCAGCACAGGAACTTCACTGAAATCCAGTTCATAAAACGGAGGAGCAATAAATGGAAGCGGAAATTCCACTAACATCAAAACTGTCGCTACTGCGGCTAACATGGCAATCTTTACCAGTTTACTCACATTGGTAGCACTACTTCTTTCGTTTGTTCTTTTCTTTGTGTCTGTTGTTGCACTCATACTTATTAATCTCCTTTTATGTATTTCAAAAGGAAATTCTCCGATCTTGGCGGGCAATTACTTATACGAAAAAACCCCGGAATCACAGACTCCGGGGGATACTACACGCATGATAAACTGCCGCACTTTCTTCTCTCATCCAGACTATACTGTCGGTATCGGAATCTCACCGATTCAGCCATGTTGCCATGGGTCGCGGACTATACCGCCGGTGGGGACTTGCACCCCGCCCCGAAGAATTTTCTTTTTCTATAGGTCATTATAACCCTTTATTCATCCATTTTCAATAGGTATTTTCCTGTTTTCAGATAAATTTATAAGCCTACTCTAGAATTTCAACTATGACTACACTTCTTTTCTAATATTGTCAACTTCAACATATACTTCTTATTAACTCTAATCGCTCAAAAAACATCTCCTTCCTTTTTCCATCCTCAAACCACTCTGGCAAAACTTCACTTACCTGATTCAGTCCGACTTTCTTAACCGCTTCCACAGCTGCTTCCTTCTGGCTCATTTTTTGTTCTGTAGTAAGACAATTTGCACCCTCTATATTGTCATAAGCCAAAAAAGCTCTGTTAAAGTCCATTAAATCATACAGACGAATCGGTCTGTTTGTATGATTGTCAATCAGAAATCCCCAGTTTCCCCAATGGCGATCCGTATTTCCAATCAGATAATCCAATATGTTCATCATATAATAGGAATATCCATCCAATTTTAAAATATAATCCATTTTATCAATCTCATGATTGACGGCATATATTTCAAAAGAATCCATAGATACAATACTATGTTCTACAGATGTTATAATCTTGCTCACGGAAACTTTCTGTCCATCATAAACATCTTCTTCATATTGTACCTGATTCACTTGAAAACACCTGCAAATTTTACTTGCCAGGAGTTCACTTTCCACTACTTCCAAACCACCATCTTTCATAAGTAAGAATGTATCTCCCTTTCTTACCCATGCCTTTGGAAAACATCCCTGCGTTCCCAAATCATCTGCTATCAAGTGGCGATTCTGTATTGTCATCTGCTTTCCTCGTAATGTCACATCAACAAAAGCCTTCTCCAGATGGTTCTCAAACAAGTTTATTTCCTGAAAACTCAGCCGTTCATTTTTTTCTCTTGTCCAATATATATCCATCAACGAAAGGCAGTGATAAGACAATGCAATCTGTGCCCTTTCACGATCTGTAGAAGCCTGTACTGCTCCAATACTATTCATGATCTCCTTAGCATATTCCCGGTCCATCGTTAAAATTCGGGACGCACACCAGTAATAAAAATTCTCCAGATTCTGCACTCGGATTTCTATATCATCCTCCGCATCCTCCAAATACAAATTATATGGCATAAATCTATGTGCATAAATTGTACATGTGCCATCCCTTCGGATGCTGGCTACTTTCTGATCTCCATGCATAATCGTATAAGATGTCCATACATGTGCTCTATTTTCTGGCATAATCACTCGCCCCTTTCCCAATATTAACGTTATTATATGTAAAATATGGGAATTAATCAACTGGTTTGCAATCTATGTAACATAACCTTTTTGATACAATATCAATTATTCTTTTATCCTCTGCTGCATCTCGTATCTCCTCAAGTCGTCTCTTTCCAATCCTTCTGTCACACACTTGAATAATATCAATAATATCCACCGATTCGTCTATAACATCGATGATATCTTCCAACGATTTATAAACCATCGGAGCCTCATCGATAGTACTTTCATTTACAGATGTCGTATAGATTCCTTCCATGGATGCTTTGTATTCCTCTATACTTACTGTACGCTTTGTAACTCCACCACATCAGCTTTACATCTCCGCAACATAAGTTTACATTGTTTATTTTTCAAGAATCTGCGGATCAAGAAGGAAGTCATAAATATTCACAGTCAAGATTCCATACTCATCATAGTGTGGCTGAACGATGTCTTTGGTAACAACGATTTTCTTGAAAGAATCATCAATTTTTCTGAACGGTCTAATTTCCTGAGTACGTTTCGCTTCATCTGGCAGCGAGTATGCAGACTGGATATAGTATCTGGACGAACCAAGATTGCATACAAAATCAACTTCAAGTTGTTTGCGGATAACCTTACCTTCCTGATTTCGCTCTGCAATCGGTATTACACCTACATCCACGCTGTAGCCACGCATACGAAGTTCATTATAAATTACATTCTCCATAGAATGGGTCTGCTCAAACTGTCGGAAATTAATTCTGGCATTGCGAAGTCCAAGATCGGAAAAGTAATATTTCTTTGGAGTTTCAATATATGCCTTTCCTTTAATGTCATATCTTTGTGCTGATTCGATCAAGAATGAATCCTCAAAATAATCCAAATATTTCTTAATGGTAGCGGAAGTGATTCTGGATTTCTTTACCGCCTTGAACGTATTCTTCAATTTTTCCGGATTGGTCAGCGAACCAATGGCAGAGGAAAGAATGTTCAGCAGATCTTCCAATTCCCCAATGTTCTTCACTCGGTTACGCTTGGTAATATCTCGAAGATAAATCTCATTGAACAGATTCTGTAATGCAACTGCCTTATCATTTGCTCCCTCACGAAGAACAACCAGAGGGATACCGCCATATAGCATATATTCAGATAATCCCATGTACTTATCACCGTTGTAAGCGGTCATAAACTCGGCAAAGCTCAGGGGATACATATGAACCTCGTCACCACGACCTGCAAACTCGGTGGCTATATCTTTGGACAGGAGTTTTGCGTTACTTCCGGTCACAAATACATCCATATTATCTTTGCGGAGATAACCGTTCAAAACGGCTTCAAAGCAATCCAACATCTGGATTTCATCAAGCAGCAGATAATACATTCCTTCACCTACAACCTTGGAACGGATATATGCCATGAACTTTTCAGGGTCAACACCACGCTTTTCCTTTTCAATCTGAATCAGGCTTTCGCCAATCAGATAAAGATCGTCTGCTGAATCAAAGGCAAAACGAACGATGTGGTCAGCATCAACTCCGCTTTCCAATAAGTGATGATAAAACAGATTATTCAGCAAATAGGATTTACCACATCGGCGAATACCGATAATTACCTTAATCAGTCCATTGTTTTTTCTTTTTATCAACTTATCCAAATAAAAATCTCTTCGAATCTCCATCTTAAAGCCTCCTTGCGAAAGATTTTTGCAACATGTTGCACTTTTCTATTCTATTATATCTGGAGAGCATTCAAAAATCAATATATTAGCTGCTCTTTAGAATATATTTTTGTAACTTGTTGCATTTTTCTATTCTGCAATCATATTATATGCTTTAGTAGCGATTATTATCCCGCATTTTAATCGTGTTCTTGCTAAAAAAAGCAGCCACACACCGTAGTGCATGACTGCCATGTATTATCTCTATTTAGTTGTTAACAATAAATGGGCTCGGATAATTATTCGTGTCTGAAGAAGGTCTATCCCCACGGACAGGGGACAGATCCTACAGTGTCTTCGCCACTTCCCGCAGGATTGCCTGGCTGGCTGCCGGGATTCTGCCCAGACCGTCCGGTCCCACATTCAGCAGATAATTGATTCCCATACCATTGAGCTTTTTCTTGATTGCCGCGATTTTCTCTGCTTTTTTCCAATTCTGATCCCATGCACTGAATCCCCAGGTGTTATTCATAGTTGCGGCAGTCTCATACAAACCGTAAGGAGATGGTTTGAATCCATCGATGTCATTCATCATGGACGGATCAAATTCCATATTTTCCGGCATGTTTTCCGGGATTTCATTGTCTCCCAGAGATACATAATCGTAGGCACCGTTACCCAGACGGGAATTGATCAGGCAGTTAGGCTGGTATTTTTTCACCAGTTCAAAAAGCTGGCGGCTCTGATTTTCATTGACTGTCATGGGAACGTCAAACCAGATCAGACATAATTCTCCATAATTACGCAGGATTTCTTCCACCTGGGGATAGATTTTATTACGGAAGCAGCTATCAAAATCTTTTTTGCTCTCCTCCGGAAAATCCCAGCTGTTAGACCAGGATGCACCCTGACAGGGAATATGTCCGGAAAGGTATCCGCCTCCATTGGGTTCATGCCAGTCCAGATCCTGTGAATAATAAAGCCCCAGTTTCATATTATGTTTATCGCAGGCTTCCGCAATTTCTCCAACCACATCTCTACCAAACGGTGTAGCATCCACTACATTGTATTTGTCTACTTTTGAATGATACATGGCAAAACCATCATGGTGCTTGCTGGTTACAACCACATAGTTCATTCCGCACTCTTTTGCGAATTTTACCCATTCTTCCGCATTAAAAAATACCGGATTGAATGCTTTCGCCAGTTTTTCATATTCTGAAATAGGAATCTGCCGATTGGCCTGTATCCATTCTGCGTACTGGCCGCAGCGTTTTCCTTTCCATTCACCGGCAAGCAGAGAATATAGCCCCCAGTGTACCATCATTCCATACTGTGCTTCTTTGAACCATTTTCTCATATCCATTATTGCTGTCTCCTTACCTTCAGGTTAATCTATTTAATTCCTTTCATGGATAATGCAATTCTCTTCTTTGCCACATCCACACTGATCACACGGACATCCACCACATCTCCTACGCTGACTGCTTCCAGCGGATGTTTGATAAACCGGTCACTCATCTGAGAAATGTGTACCAGACCATCCTGATGTACTCCGATATCTACAAAAGCACCAAAATCGATGACATTCCGGACAGTACCTTTCAGAATCATGCCTTCTTTCAAATCTTTCATATCTAATACATCGGAACGCAGAATCGGCTTCGGCATGTCTTCCCGGGGATCTCGGCCCGGACGACCCAGTTCTTTGATGATGTCCTGCAGAGTAATCTCACCGATTCCCAGTTCTTCTGCAGTTTTCTTATAATTTTTGATAAAGATTGCTTTATGTCCGCCTTTTAAATAATCTGCCACAGTAAATCCCTGCTGTGCGAACAATTTTTCTACCGCTTCATAGCTCTCCGGATGGACACTGGTGGCATCCAGTGGATTCTTACCGTCCTGAATCCGCATAAATCCGGCACACTGTTCAAATGCTTTCGGGCCCAGTTTGGCAACTTTCAAAAGTTCTCTGCGGTCACGGAATCTTCCGTTTTCTTCACGGTACGCAACAATATTTTTCGCAATTACTTTGCTGATTCCGGAAATATATTCCAACAGGGAAGCGGATGCTGTATTCAGATCCACACCAACTTTATTTACACAGTCTTCTACCACACCATTCAGTGCCTCGCCCAGCTTTTTCTGGTTCATATCATGCTGGTACTGACCTACACCGATGGCCTTCGGATCAATTTTTACCAGTTCTGCCAGCGGGTCCTGCAGACGTCTCGCTATCGATGCAGCACTTCTCTGTCCCACATCAAAATTCGGAAATTCTTCTGTTGCCAGCTTGCTGGCAGAATATACGGAAGCACCGGCTTCGTTGGTGATTACATACTGTACCGGCTCGTCAATTTCTTTCAGCAAATCTACAATAACCTGCTCCGATTCTCTGGATGCTGTACCATTTCCAACGGAAATCAGCTGAATATGGTATTTTTTAATCAGCTTTTTCAGCGTATCTTTAGCTGCTTTGATTTTTGCTTCATTGGTAGGAGCAGTCGGATAAATAACAGTGGTATCCAGCACTTTTCCGGTCTCATCTACGACAGCCAGCTTACAGCCGGTACGGAAAGCCGGATCCCATCCGAGAACTACTTTGCCTACGATTGGCGGCTGCATAAGAAGCTGTTCCAGATTCTTACCAAATACCTTAATGGCACCGTCCTCCGCTTTCTCAGTCAGATCACTGCGGATTTCCCGCTCGATAGCCGGCGCGATCAGACGTTTGTAGCTGTCCTCCACCACAGCTTCCAGTACAGGGGTTGTATGAGGATTTTCTTTTTTAATCACTTGTCTTTTCAGCCAGGAAAGGATTTCTTCTTCCGGTGCATTGACCTTAACGGTCAGTATTTTTTCTTTTTCTCCCCTGTTGAGAGCCAGCACACGGTGACCTGCCATTTTTGCAATAGGTTCTTCAAATTCATAATACATCTCATATACAGATGATTCTCCTTCTTTTTTTGCAGAAGAAGAAATAGAACCACTTTTTACAGTCATCTTTCGAATCCTGATACGGTAATCTGCTTCATCAGATACTGCTTCCGCCAGAATATCCTGTGCACCGGCAATAGCTTCCTGTACATCCGCTACTCCCTTTTCTTCTGACACAAAAGCTTCCGCCTCTTTTTCCAATGGTTTGTCTGTTTTCTGCAGCAAAATAATATTTGCCAGAGGTTCCAGTCCTTTCTCTTTTGCGATAATGGCTCTTGTCCGGCGTTTCGGACGATATGGACGATACAAATCCTCCACCACTACCAGAGTCTGTGCTTCCAGAATGGATTTTTTCAATTCTTCTGTAAGCTTTCCCTGTTCCTCAATACTGGAAAGCACCTGTGCTTTTTTGTCCTCCAGGTTCCGCAGATACAGCAGTCTCTCATGCAGATTTCTCAAAACTTCATCATTTAAAGAACCAGTGGCCTCCTTTCGGTAACGGGAAATAAACGGAATCGTATTTCCCTCATCTATCAATTGAACAGCAGCTTCCACCTGCCATCGTTTTACCTGTAATTCTTCTGTCAATGCCTGTATAATGTCCATGTTGTGTTCTCCTTTTTCAAGATGTACGGGTAATATTTTTACCCCATAACACATTACCAAAAGCATAGTTCTCTTGTCAATACATTGGGTTGCAGTCTTGCGGTTTCTTATGCTATACTAATAGAAATGTCAAATAGAATCCATAACAAGGAGGTTCATATAAAATGGATAATGACCAGAGACAAAGCTGGTGGCCGGATGAACATTCTTCAAACAGTCATCCTGCTCCCAGGAAGGAATCGCCGCTTCCGGAAGAGAATCTCACGGAACAGCATCAGGAACAGCAAACTTTCGAAGAGTATTCCACAGAACAATATCAGAATCAGAATAACTTTTCCAACCAACGCAGCCGTTTCCCTTCCGGTAATGGCATGGTGACCGCTTCTATGATCATGGGAATTATTTCCGTACTTCTGATCTGCTGCGGTATTTCTTATTTTTTTGGTGCATTGGGAATTATTTTTGCACTGCTTTCACGAAGAGACGGTCCAATGGAATCTCAGGCCAAAGTAGGCCTTGGTCTTTCCATCGCCGGTGCAGTAGGCGGAATTATTTTACTGGTTGTTACGATTGTAGCAAATTTCTCCACCTACCAGAATTTATATCAGGAATTAGAAAAATATTATCTGGAAGATAACTATGACGAGTATGAAGATTTCTTTGATAATTATGATAATTATCTGGAAGAATTCAATCAAAATGACAGCGTCCACAGTGATTCCGGGAATTCACACGTATTTCTGGATCTGTAATTTTTTTACAGTGGAATTCCATATACGAGCAGCAAAAAGTTTTTTATAAGCAGATTTATGATTATGATCACTGCGGCACCATAGCCATACCAGGAGCGATATCCACATGTAATAGGATATTTTCCGGACGATATCCACCGGACAATATGTTCCAGAAGATATCGGATATACAGAATGACAACATACAAAACAATCGGATGATACCACAGGGACTGCAGCACATGTCCCTTCATCAGTTCCAGAACAGCTCGTGTACCTCCGCAGCCGGGGCAATATAATCCGGTCATCGAATGGAACACACAAGCGGGCAGAAAAGAGAGCAGCCATTCCATAGTGATTCCTCTTTTCTTCAAATAAACGACTGTCATTCCGGCCAACACAATCAAACACACATTGATCAGGCAGACAGCACAGGATATTTTTTTATTTTTCTGATTCATATAGTAATCTCCTTTCCTGTATGCTCTACCTTATCATTCATTGGAGGTTTTTTTATGAGATATACATCTAAGAAGCTAAAAGCCATATCCCGTACGCAATTGACGGGCAAATATGGGATTTTGGGAGGTGCTTTTCTTCTTTACGAAGTCATCACTTCCCTTTTGTCAATGATATTGAATATCATCAATCCATCTGTCAGTACAGCCAGTATTACCCAGACAATCATTTCCGGTGAATCACCGTCTTTACCGGGCGTGATACAGAGCGTTACTTTTATCATCAGCTATGTCATTATTCTGCTGATTGCCTCTGTGGTATCACTGGGATTCAATAAAATGTTTCTGGATGGCAGCCGGGAATACCCGGTACGTTTTGAAGATTTATTTTACGGCTTCCGTCACCATCCCGATCGGGTGATTGTTATGCAGCTGATCCTGCTGGGCATTAATTTTCTGTGTTATCTGCCCGCACTGGTTGTATGGGTCATCTGGTTTTATCAGGACTTCTCTTCCATCCCGCTGATGCTGGCGGCACTGGTTCTGTTTCTCATTGGACTGGCAGCACAGGTATATTTCACTCTGACCTTTCAGCTGTCCATGTTTCTGATGGCCGATTACGATGATCTGGGACCTGTACAGGCACTGAAAGAAAGCCATAAACTGATGACGGGCAACAAAGGACGGGCACTATATATTGAACTGAGTTTTATCGGATTCATGATTCTCGGATTCCTGACCTGTTCCATCGGTTATCTGTGGATTTTCCCATATATGTACATGACCAGAACCAATCTCTACCGCAATATCACAGGTGAAATCTGAAAAGAAGTGACCGGGGCATCCCCGGTCACTTTTTTACTCTTCTGATAATCCAAATGCGTCATGTACCGCATTCATTGCTTTAACTGCATCTTTTGTGCTCACCAGCACGGTGATTCTGATTTCAGAAGTTGCTATCATATTGATATTGACATTCTGGTTATACAGACATTCAAACATTTTTGCTGCAACTCCCGGGTTAGACATCATTCCTGCACCGACAATTGAAAGTTTTGCCACGTCACAGTTGTATTCTACCCGTTCAAATCCCAGGACTTCCTGATATTCTTCCAGAACATCGATTGCCTCTTTCAGATTCTCATGGGATACTGTAAAGGAAATATCTTTTGTTCCTTCTCTTCCCACAGACTGAATAATAATGTCTACATTAATATTTTTCTTTGCCAGAGTATTAAATAACTTAAATGCACTTCCCGGTACATCCTGGATTCCGATTACGGAAATCCGGTCTGCATTCCGGTCAAGAGCCACACCACTGATAATCATTCTTTCCACTTTTTTTACGACCTCCTTCACTACAGTACCTTCTGATTCATTCAGACTGGAACGTACAACAAGACGCACCCCGTATTTTTTTGCCATCTCAACGGAGCGGTTATGCAGAACACCAGCTCCCAGCGTTGCCAGATCAAGCATTTCATCATAGGTGATTGCTTTAAGCTTTCTGGCTGTCGGTACAAGTCTCGGGTCTGCCGTATATACACCATCTACATCTGTATAAATCTCACATGCATCTGCATGAAGTGCCGCAGCAAGAGCCACAGCAGTGGTATCAGAGCCCCCTCTTCCCAGCGTGGTATAATCATTATACTTATTCACTCCCTGGAATCCTGTTACGATAACAATCTTTCTGTCTTCCAGTTCTCTTCGGATTCTTTCCGTATCAATCTTTTTCAGGCGGGCATTACCATAGGCACTGGTTGTCTTCATCGCCACCTGAAAAGCATTCAGAGAAATGGCCCGAACACCCAGTTCAGCCATCGCCATTGCCATCAAAGATACTGACATCTGCTCACCGATGGTGAAAAGCATATCCATCTCCCTTTTGGGTGGATTGGGATTGATATCTTTTGCCTTATCAATCAGCTCATCTGTATACTTTCCCATCGCAGACAACACAACCACCACGTCATGACCTTTTTCATAATCTCTGATACACCGCTTCGCCACATTGAAAATCCGCTCTTTGTTTGCTACCGAGGTGCCGCCGAATTTTTTGACGATTAACATTTGTTTCCTCCTACTGCAGGGTATTCTGTGAAAAATACGGTCGCAGGCAGAACAATTATCTCAACAGATATGCCATCAATTCATATCCCTTTTCCCACATGCGGCCTGACTTTTCAGCCTCTGCCTCACAATACTTCCATGTATGCTGCTCATCTTTTGTACTGTCATATAACAGATAAGGAATCGGGTCGGATGTATGTGTTCTCACACAAATCGGTGTGGGATGATCCGGAAGAACCAGCAGGCGATAATCCTCGCCGGACTGATCCAGCTGTTCCTTTACCGGTCGGATCACTCTCTCATCCAGAAACTGAATTGCCTGAATTTTCCGTTCCACACTTCCCTGATGTCCCATTTCATCGGGAGCTTCTACATGAATATAAGCAAAATCATACCCTTTTTTTGTCAATGCGTCAACTGCTGCCTGTGCTTTTCCTTCATAATTTGTATGCAATCCGCCATTTGCTCCTTCTACAATGACATTTGTCAGCCCTGCACCTACAGCAATGCCTTTCAGCAAATCTACTGCCGAAATCATGACACCCTTTTTACCGTATTTTCCCTCAAAAGAGTCAAGAGCAGGACGGGTTCCGGCTCCCCAAAACCATATGCTGTTAGCCGGATGCAGGCCCTTTGCCTTTCTTTCCAGATTCAGTGGATGGCAGGAAAGAATCTCGTAGCTTCTCTCCTGCATCTGGCGCAGCATCACATCTTCCGGAAGATATTCTCCTACTTTTTTCTCCAGTATATCATGGGGCGGTGTCAACTCCACTACACTTCCGCCATTCCAGATAAGGCAGTGACGGTAGCTGGTTCCCACATAAAACTGATAGATTTCATTCTGCATCTCGTCCATAACCGCTTTCAGCAAAACTGCCGCATCCTCTGTACTGATCTCATCAGAACTATGATCGATCATGGTTCTGTCCTCATACTTTTCTTCATCTTCAGAAAGTGTTACGATATTGCATCGGATCGCCACATCTGTATCTTTCATATCCACACCGATACTCAGTGCTTCCAGCGGAGATCTTCCTGTATAATACTGTTTTGGATCATAACCCATAACAGCCAGATTGGCTGTGTCACTTCCCGGCTTCATTCCTTCAGGAATTGTCTTTGCCATACCAATCTCTGAAATTCCTGCCAGTTCATCCATCATAGGCGTATCCGCATACGCCAGCGGCGTTTTATTTCCCAGTTCTGCAATAGGCTGATCAGCCATTCCATCTCCTAACACTACGACATACTTCATTTTTTCATCCTCCTACGATAAATGAGGGACAGCTCTCACTGCCCCCCTTCATTTTAAAAACGAACTCTGATCATTCCACGGATATCATCCAGTTTTGCTGCTTTTTCCTGATATTCCGCCTCTGTCATTTTGCCCGTAATAAATGCAAATTCACCATTTACTTCTGCCAGTACTTTTGAATCCACCTGTCCGAAAACTTCTTCTACTTTCGGCAGATTTTCCGTATAGCTTCCGCCCATACGAACAAAGAAACGGTTTTCTACATTCTTCACATCCATCAGTTCCAGTTTTTTGCTGCTCCATCCTACCATCACATTGGTATCCAGATGTTTTGCTGCATCCACAACATCTCCTACAACCGCACTGGCTGTCGGCAGTTTTCCGGCACCGCTTCCATAGAACATGGCATCGCCCAGCACATTGCCGTGTACAAAGATTGCATTAAATACATCGTTGACACTGTACAGAGGGTTGTTGCTGTTGATCATTACCGGGGAAACCATAGCATAGAAACCATCTCCCACTTTACGGCTGGTAGCCAGTAATTTGATGCTGGCACCCCATGCTTTTGCATATTTAATATCTGCTGCCGTAATCTTAGTAATACCTTCTGTATAGATTTCCTCAAAATCCACATGATTGCCAAAAGCCAGAGAAGACAGGATAGCTATCTTTCTGCAGGCATCCCAGCCCTCCACATCAGCAGCAGGATTTCTCTCTGCATAGCCTTTTTCCTGTGCATCTTTCAGAACATCCTCAAATTCAGAACCGTCCGATGCCATCTTACTTAAAATATAATTGGTAGTACCGTTCAGGATACCTGTAATCTCATCAATCTCATCTGCTGTCAGAGAAGAATTCAGCGGACGAATAATCGGAATACCGCCGCCGCAGCTTGCCTCAAAAAGGAAGTTGATATTCTTTTCTCTGGCAATTGCCAGCAATTCCACACCATGTTTGGCAACCAGTTCCTTGTTAGATGTGCAGACAGACTTTCCGCTCTCCAGCGCACGTTTTACAAAAGAATATGCCGGATTGGTTCCGCCCATCACCTCAACAATAATCTTAATCTCCGGATCGTTGATGATCACTTCATAATCATGAACGATTTTTTCCTGAATCGGATCTCCCGGAAAATCTCTCAGATCAAGCACATACTTGATATTGATCTCGTCCCCCGCTTTTTTATTAATACTTGCATGGTTTGTGTTAATAACTTCCACAACACCTGATCCTACTGTACCATAACCTAAAACTGCAATCTGTATCATCTTGTCACTCCCTGCCTAATATTTTTAAATAATGAACACCTTTTTGCTGTTCCATCTGTGCAACCATATCTTCAGCATCTCCCGCTTCCGGCAGAATCTCCACGCTCAAAGTTAAGGTTGCGATTCCGTTAATCGGGATACTCTGATGGATAGTCAATATATTACCACGAAAATCGGCTACTGTCTTTAAAATATCTGATAAAATTCCAGGAGTATCATCCATCTGCAAAATGAATGTCACCGTTCTTCCCTTCGCCTGCTCATGAAAAGGCTGAATATCATCTTTATATTTGTAGAAAGAACTTCTGCTGATCCCGACCCGCTCCGTTGCTTCCTGTACTGTCGTCATCTTCTCTGCATCAAGTATTCTCTTTGCTTCCACCACTTTCAACAGCACTTCGGGAACGGCTTTTTCTTTAACCAGATAAAACTTTGTTTTTTTTGTCATAGTTCCTCCTGATGCCGCAATCCGCGCCCGGGAATGTTCGTCCCAGAAACACATTTGTATTCACTCAACAGATATTATCACAAAATCTGACAGGATGCAAGCATAATCTCCTTTCTGCCTTGTTTTTCTTTTCTGTCCACACTATAATGAAAGAATCACCCCCAAGGAGGAGATTATCATGTATTCCACACAAAAACATTCTGTGCCCACCGTAGAATCTTTATTTATCCGTTATGTTTCTCAGAATATTCTCGGTATGCTGGGCATATCTGCTTATGTTCTGGCTGATACTTTCTTTATTGCCAAAGCCGCAGGTGCCAATGGTATTACTGCATTGAACCTTGTTCTTCCTGTGTACAGCCTTATTTTTGCAATTGGAAATATGATAGGAACCGGCTCCGCAACCAGATTCGCTATCCTGAGAGCCCAGAAAGAAGCTTCTGCAGACAGCTATTTTTCCCATGCCGTCATTTGCTCCAGTCTCGCCGGACTAATTTTTACTTTCATGGGAATCCTGATTCCCGGACAGATTATGAAAATGCTGGGAGCCAATGCGGAAATACTTTCCATAGGTACACCTTATACAAGAATATTTCTTTTATTTGGTCCTTTTTTTATGCTGAATTATGTATACAATGCCTTTGTAAGAAATGATGGTAATCCATCTCTGGCCATGATTGCCACGCTTACCAGCAGCCTTTTCAACATTTTAATGGATTATCTGCTGATGTTTCCTCTGGGTATGGGGATGGCAGGAGCAGCACTGGCTACAGCTATTTCCCCGGTTGTGGGAATCTGTATCTGCAGTATTCATTTTGTATCCGGAAAAGCCAGCATTCATTTCCGTCCGGTACACCTCTCACTACACAAGCTGATCCGTTCCTGCCAGCTGGGCGTATCTGCTTTCGTGGGAGAAATTGCTTCAGGAATCACTACCATTGTATTTAACTTTCTGATTCTGGATCTCTCCGGCAACACCGGTGTCGCAGCCTACGGAATTGTCGCAAACACTGCACTGGTAGCCACTGCCATCTTCAACGGTGTATCCCAGGGTGGTCAGCCACTGTTCAGCAATTATTACGGAAAAGGCGAAAAAAAGGCTGTAAGAAAGACGTTGATACTCTCTCTTATAACAGCCTTTTCTCTGGCAGCCATACTGATTACTGCCGTTTATCTGATGACCGCCCCGATCATTCATGTTTTTAACAGTGAAAATAATCCTCAGATGGCTTCTTATGCTTTCTCCGGACTGCGGCTTTATTTTCTCGGTTTCCTCTTTGCCTCACTGAATATTGTAGGAACAGGATACCTGAGTGCTACAGAGAAGGCACGTTCCGCCTTTATCACCTCCACAATGAGAGGATTTGCAGCAATTATTTTCTGTGCTTTCACCATGTCCCGCATCTGGGGAATGAATGGTATATGGCTGGCCTTTCCTGTAGCTGAAATCATTACACTATTGGTAATGTTGGGAATTCTTACAGCTTCTTCACGAATAAAGACCGGACAGCATTCAGCACAGCAATAACCATAACACCCACATCGGCAAAAATGGCAAGCCACATATTGGCGATTCCTGCTGCCCCCAGTACCAGGCAGATCAACTTTATACCAATAGCGAAATAAATATTTTCATATACAATGCGCATACACTTCTTCGCTATTTTAATCGCTTTTACAATTTTCATGGGATCATCATCCATCAGCACAACGTCTGCCGCCTCTATGGCGGCATCGGATCCCAGGGCTCCCATGGCAATTCCGATATCAGCCCGGGAAAGCACCGGTGCATCGTTGATGCCGTCTCCCACAAATGCCAGCTTTTCTTTCGTATTTTTATGTTCCAGCATTTCTTCCACTTTCTGTACTTTATCTGCGGGAAGAAGTTCGCTGTACACCTGATCCACACGCAGCTCTTCTGCAACCTTCCGTGCCACCTGGTCTGCATCACCGGTCAGCATCACTGTCCGCCGTACTCCGGCTCTCTTCAATTCTGCAACGGCCTGTGCCGAAGTTGGTTTCACCACATCCGCAATCACGATATGTCCTGCATATTCTCCATCAACAGCAATATGAACAATAGTTCCCACATGATGACATTCTTTCCAGGAAATCCCCAGCTGATTCATCAGTTTTCCGTTACCCACTGCCACCGGAATGCCGTCCACTTTTGCAGTAACTCCATTACCGCTGATTTCTTTTACTTCTGAAACACGCTCCTGATGCAGTTCTTTTCCATAGGCTTTCCGAATACTTTTGCTGATCGGATGACTGGAGAAACTTTCCGCCAGTGCAGCGTATTCCAGCAGTTTTTCCTGTTCCACGCTGCTGTGATGAATTCCGGTCACTTCAAAAACTCCCTGTGTCAGAGTTCCTGTCTTATCAAATACCACATACTTCGTCTGCGAAAGAGTCTCCAGATAATTAGAACCTTTTACCAGAACACCGGCATTACTTGCACCGCCGATACCTGCAAAGAAACTCAGGGGTATACTGATCACTAACGCACAGGGACAGCTGATTACCAGAAATGTCAACGCACGATATACCCATACTCCCCACTGTGGCTCAGAGGCCAGGGCCAACATGGAAAACAGCGGCGGGACAATGGCCAGAGCCAGAGCACTATAGCAGACAGCCGGCGTATAATACCGGGCAAATTTGGAAATAAAATTCTCCGATTTAGACTTTCTGGAGCTGGAATTTTCAACCAGATCCAGAATTTTGGATACTGTGGATTCTCCAAATTCTTTCGTAGTGCGTATCTTCAGCACACCTGTCATATTAATGCAGCCACTGATTACCTGATCACCTTCCCCGGCTTCTCTCGGAAGACTCTCGCCCGTCAGAGCACTGGTATTCAAAGATGCCTTTCCTTCCAGAATCACGCCGTCGATGGGAATCTTTTCTCCAGGCTGAACCACAATCACTGTTCCCGGTTCCACCTCATCCGGATCCACTTGTTCCAACACGCCATCTCGTTCCACATTGGCATAGTCCGGTCGGATATCCATCAGACTGCTGATGCTTCTGCGGCTCTTTCCGACAGCACAGCTCTGGAAAAGCTCCCCAATCTGATAGAACAGCATAACGGCTACACCTTCCTTATAATCACCCAGGAGAATGGCACCTACGGTTGCAATCGCCATCAGGAAATTCTCGTCAAATACCTGCCGGTTCCTGACTCCTTTTACTGCCTTTTTCAGAATATCATAACCAATGATTGCATAAGGTATCATAAACAGCCCAAAACGAAGATATCCTTCCACAGGAAGAAGTGAAAATCCCACCAGCAGAACAGCCGCAGCAATAATCCGCACGAACACTTTTTTCTGCTTCTTTGTCATAACTCTTCACCACCACTCATGCATATATGTGACTGCTTTACAGATAAATTTCACAGTCATCCTCTACTACTTTACAATTCTTCAAAACTTCTTTCATCACACTTTTCGGATCCTGTCCGTCTTCAAATTCCACAATCATCTTCAATGCCATAAAATTAACCGTGGCATCTTTCACACCTGCCGTCTTCTTCGCAGCCTGCTCCATCTTATTCGCACAATTCGCACAGTCAACCTCGATTTTGTAAGTTTTTTTCATGGTAAAATCTCCTTTTTACATTTTAATATATGAACAATCATTCATATGTTTGATTGTATTATACCACTTTCATACGATATGTCAACATTTTATTTTTTCTATTTTACAAACCTTTTCGGATATACTATAATCGATACTGTCACTCTTTTTCATTAGGAAAGAGAAAAAACTATATTTACACGAGAGGGGATTTTACGTGAAGAAAAGAAGTAATTTTTCAGGAAAACTGGGATTTGTTCTGGCTGCCGCAGGTTCTGCTGTAGGTCTTGGCAATCTCTGGCGTTTTCCGTACCTGGCAGCACGATACGGCGGCGGTATTTTTCTGCTTGTCTATCTGATTCTTGCCGTAACATTTGGGTTTTCACTGATGATTGCAGAAATCAGTCTGGGAAGAAAAACCGGACTCAGCGCTATCGGTGCTTTTAAGAAGCTGAACCAAAAGTATACCTTTATCGGTTATCTTGCTTCCCTGGTTCCTATCATTATTCTCCCATATTATAGTGTCATCGGAGGATGGGTCATTAAATATTTTACAGCATTCATCTCCGGACAGGCTTCTGCCGCTGCCGATGATCTGTATTTTGGAACCTTCATCAGCAAACCTGTTGAGCCGGTAATCTGGCTTGCTGTATTTATTCTGGCAACCGCAGTTGTGGTATACAACGGTGTTGAAAAAGGAATCGAAAAAGTCAGCAAGACACTGATGCCGCTTCTGGTTATCCTTACTATTGGAATCGCTATTTACTCAGTCACCCTCCCAGGTGCAGGAGCCGGTCTCATCTATTATCTGAAACCGGACTTTCAACATTTTTCCATGAAAACTGTTGTCGCAGCTATGGGGCAGTTATTTTATTCCATGTCTCTGGCTATGGGAATTATGATTACCTACGGTTCTTATATGAAAAAAGATGTAAATCTGGAAAAATCTGTTTCTCAGATTGAATTCTTTGATACCGGAATTGCCTTTTTTGCCGGGATGATGATTGTGCCTTCCGTTTTTG
Organism: Eubacterium sp.; assembly: GCA_022764165.1. Classification (GTDB taxonomy): domain Bacteria; phylum Bacillota; class Clostridia; order Lachnospirales; family Lachnospiraceae; genus Oliverpabstia. The sequence goes on from JALERM010000086.1 coordinate 20,585, forward strand.
TATTCAACGGCGGTGACGGTGCAGCAATCAATGCCGGGCCCGGACTGATGTTTGTCACACTGCCCAAAGTATTTCAGTCTATGCCCATGGGAACTTTGATCGGTGCTTTATTCTTTGTTCTCGTTCTCTTTGCCGCACTGACCTCTTCCATCTCCCTGATGGAGACCATCGTATCGATCGTCTGCGACAAAACACATTGGAGCAGAAAAATGGCAACTGTGATCATCACCATATATACACTGGCGATCGCACTGCCGTCTTCTCTCGGATTTGGAATATGGTCACATATCACGCCGATGGGAATGAGTTTCCTTGACTTCTTTGATTTTATAAGCAACAGTATTTTGATGCCGATCGTGGCATTCCTGACCTGCTTCTTTATCGGCTATGTGATCAAACCAACTGCCATTTCCGAAGAAGTAAAACTGAATGCACCATTCCGAAGAGAAAAACTTTTCGTTGTCATGATCAAATACGTGGCACCCATCTGCATCATCATCATTCTGGTTTCTTCTATATTAAGTGCATTGGGACTTCTGGTTATCTGATATTCTGAGAGGAAGCATAGGCAAGGATCTGCTTTAATGCTTCCTCTTTTTCTATACCGGCCAGCCGCAGTTTATGTGCATAGGCCAGTATTTCCGAGAATTCCGGTCCCGGCTGTAACCCTGCGGCCACCAGGTCAGCTCCCATCACATATGGCCGTGCCATGATTTCTCTGAAATATTCCAGCCGTTCTTCCAGAAACTGTTCTGCCTCCTGATCTCTCACAGCACCTGTCCTTCCCAATCGGTCTGCTCTCGCCAGATAAATCAGCCCCTGCGGATCCATAGAGCGGTCAAACATCCGGTTGGTGGACTTCTTCCCTGCATTCTGTGATGCCAGCCGATACGGCAGCATATGCAGTTCATCCATATTCAGTACGTATTTCAGCAGCTTATTTTCACTGGTCACCCGTCTGATAAAGGTGCGAATCATGGGAAGACCTTCTGTTTCATGTCCAATAGAACGAATCCTTCCGTTTTCTATCGTCGTGGTCAGAACCTTTCCGAAGTCGTGGGTCAGAGCTGCCAGCATAAAGCCCAGCGGATTTTCTGCATACTTTTTCAGTTTTGCCGCTTCATCCAGCACAAGCATCGTATGATTCCACACATCACCTTCCGGATGGTAACGCTCATTCTGCATCACACCAATTAATTGTTTTACTTCCGGGAACCAGGTATCCAGCTGCTCCATTTTTTTCATTTCCACAAAAAATACGGAGGGATGATCTGCTTTCAACAGAGCTTTTTCCAGCTCGCCCATTATCCTTTCTCTTGCCAGGGCAGTCAGATCCATCGTTTTACACAATTCTATGGTTTCCTGTGCTACTACAAAGTTGAAACGGGCTGCAAATTGCCCCGCACGCAACACCCGCAGGGGATCCTCAACAAACGTTGCTGCATTCACATGCCTGAGAATTCCCTTTTTCAGATCTTCCACTCCGCCAAAATGATCAATGACTTCCCCGGTCAGAACATCCTGCATCAGTGCATTCATAGTAAAATCCCGCCTGCGTGCAGCCTTTTCTGTTCCCAGAAACGGATCTACAAATACCGTAAAATCTTTATGTCCACGTCCGATTGCCTCTTCTTTTCTCGGCATGGCAATATCCACATCATACCCTTTCAGCCCGTAAATACCGAAATCCTTTCCCATCTCGGTTCTTTTTCCAAGACTGTTCAGTATACTCTCCAATACAGCCGGCGTAACTCCGTGAATTTCAATATCAATATCTTTATTATCCTTCCCCAACAGTCTGTCACGGACAAATCCTCCCACATAGTAGGCTCTCCCGCCTTCCTGCTCCACACGGGAGGCAATCCGCTCTGCCATTTTTATATTTTTATCTTCCATTACTCTATCCGCCTCCTGTTTCATACGGAATTTATTATAACAATGTCACATTTATTTTTCAACGCAGATATGTTTACAATCTATCATTTCCATAATCTGCCATTTATTGACACTTATGACAAATATTGGTAAATTTTTGTTTAAAATTTGTTTTTTTATATAAATACCTCTATCATTTTTTTTAAAGTTGTAGTAAAATTAATACAAATAATGTTTCTGTTCACTTCGTGAATAGTAACACAAAATAACTACATAGAATAGGGGATTCAATATGGCAAAAGAAATGATAGCAATGCTTCTTGCCGGCGGACAGGGATCCAGACTTTATGCACTGACCCAGAACCTGGCAAAACCCGCAGTTCCCTTCGGAGGAAAATATCGAATCATCGATTTTCCGCTTTCGAACTGTGTCAATTCCGGCATCGATACTGTAGGTATTCTGACCCAGTATCAGCCACTGGTACTCAATGAATATATCGGCAACGGACAGCCATGGGATCTGGACCGTCTGCATGGTGGCGTTCATGTACTTCCTCCTTATCAGCAGGCTTCCGGTTCTGACTGGTATAAAGGTACTGCCAACGCAATTTATCAGAATATCTCATTTATCGAGCGTTACAACCCGCAGTATGTTATTATTCTGTCCGGTGACCAGATTTGTAAACAGGACTACAGTGATTTCCTTCGTTTCCACAAAGAAAAAGGAGCAGAATTCAGCGTAGCCGTTATGGAAGTTCCGTGGGAAGAGGCTCCTCGCTTCGGTCTGATGGTAACAGATGAGAACGATAAGATTACAGAATTCCAGGAAAAACCAAAGCAGCCAAAATCCAATCTGGCTTCTATGGGTATCTATATTTTCAACTGGGATATACTGAAAAAATACCTGATTGAGGATGAGGCGGATTCAGAATCCGAAAATGATTTTGGTAATAATATTATTCCAAATCTTCTCCGTGACGAACGCAATATGTATGCTTACCGCTTTGAAGGCTACTGGAAAGATGTAGGAACTATTTCCTCTCTTTGGGAAGCCAACATGGAAGTGCTGGATCCGGAACACAGCGGTATCAACCTGTTTGATGATGACTGGAAAATCTACAGCCGCAACAGCGGTATGACCGGTCACAAAATCGCTGCGGGTGCTGTTGTAGAGAATTCCATGATTACTGACGGATGCCGTATCAATGGTAATGTAAAACATTCCATTCTTTTCGCAGGTGTTCAGGTTGAGCCCGGTGCTGAGGTAGAAGACGCTGTTGTCATGGGTGGTACTATTATTAAGGCAGGTGCATCTGTGAAACACTGCATCATAGCGGAAAATGTTATCATCGGTGAAAATGCAGTTGTAGGTTCTATGCCTACAGAATCAGAAAAAGGCGTTGCCACTGTAGGTTCCGGCGTTTACATCGGAGCCAATGCAAAAATCGGTCCAAACGCCATGGTAAATGCTAATGTAAAGGATGGTGAAGAACAATGGTAAATTCAAACGCAAATGCACTGGGTATTATTTTCCCAAACAGTTATGACGCCCTGGTACCGGAGCTGGTAAGCGAGCGTCTGATGGCTTCCATTCCTTTTGCAGGCCGTTATCGTATGATCGACTTTATTCTTTCCAGCATGGTTAACTGCGGAATTGACAATATTTCCGTACTGGTGCGCAACAACTATTATTCTCTGATGGATCATCTGGGATCCGGACGTGAGTGGGATCTTGCCCGTAAAAAAGGCGGTCTGAATATTATTCCTCCGTTTGCTGAAAAATCTGTTGGTATGTACAACGGACGTATTGATGCTCTGGCAAGTATTCTGGCATTCCTGAAATCCCAGAAAGAGAAATACGTTGTTCTGACCGATGCCCACATCGCCGTAAACTTTGATTTTAATGCACTGCTGGATGCTCATATCGAGTCCGGTGCTGATGTAACTGTTGCCTATGCAGAAGAAGAACTGCCTGTCATCTCCGACCATGTACAGCCGGGTTCCAAGGGATTCTTCTACTCGCTGCAGATTGAAGACGGACGCGTGACCAAGATTAAAATCAACCCACAGGATGAAGGAAAACAGAACTTCTCCATGAATATTTACGTGATGGAACGTGAATCCCTGATCGACAAAGTAAACACCGCTTTCGTTCGCGGAAATGTTTATTTTGAACGCGATATCCTTGCTCCGAATCTGGACAAACTGAACGTTCATGCATTCAAATTCGAAGGCTACTATGCAAGAATCAATGATATGAAGAGCTACTTCAACGAGAACATGAAGCTTCTGGACGATGCTAATCTGGACGGACTTTTCTCCCCGAATCCGGTATACACCAAGATTCGTGATGACAACCCGACCCGTTACATCCCGGGATCCAAAGTATCCAATATCATGGCTGCTGACGGATGTGTCATCGAAGGCGAAGTAGAGAACAGTATCCTCTTCCGTGGTGTTAAAATCGGCAAAGGTGCCAAAGTTAAGAACTGCGTTCTGATGCAGGATACCGTTGTTGAAGAAGGAGCTAATCTGGAATATGTTATCTCTGATAAGAATGTACATATCACTGCAGGTAAAGAACTGAAAGGTACTGATACCATGCAGGTATTCGTTGAAAAACGTAAAATTGTATAATTCCTAACAAAAGAAACGGTGTGGCTTCTGTCACACCGTTTCTTCTTGTCTTTCAATTCTCTCTCAAAGATTATTCTCAGAAAAATGTTACAACCTGATCCAGTTCTTTTCTTTTCGGGGCTGTCACGTCACTTTCACGATATCCCAATGCAATCACCGATGCCACTTCCTGGCTTTTCGAAATGTCCAGTGCTTTTCTCAGAGCTTCTTCGTCACGGAGTCCCATAATCAGGGTGTCCAATCCCAATTCTTTTGCTTTCAGAATCAGATACGCATTCTGCAGTCCCAGATCATATGCGCCCCATTCATTCCCCAGTTCATTTTCAGGATTACCCTCCTGGTCAAATCCTGAAAGATTCTTCTCAAAGGCCGTCACAATCAGGACAGGTGCGTTGGCACATCTCTTCTGGTTAAACTCCGGCAGGCAGTTTTTCTTCACTTCTTTTAATATTTCTTCCGAAGTAACCACATAATATCTTCCTGTCTCGGAATTTTTCCAGGAAGGTGCCTGAAGAACCGTCCGGAAAAGTTCCTCCAATACTGACTGCTCTACCTGTGTTCCCTCCTGATATGCCCGAATACTTCTGCGTTCTTCCACTAATTTTGTAAATTCCATAATCATCATCCTCCTCGCATCAAATACGTCTTTTCCTTCTTTCTGATATAGTAGCACAAATCAACATGTTCATTCAACTAAGTTATGAAAATTCTTTCTGTTTTCTGCATATCATAAAAATTCCCGGCAATCTGTTTGTATTTTATATATTCTCAAGGTATAATATCTAATAAGTTTCATAAACAGTTTAGCACTTACTCAGAAAGGAAAATCATAAGATGAATTTGTTGGATATTGTTGGTCCTGTCATGGTGGGACCGTCCAGCTCCCATACAGCTGGAGCCGTTAAAATCGGAAATGTATGCAGAAAACTTCTTGGCGAAGAAGTAATAGAAGCCAAAATCTTTTTCCATGGTTCGTTTCTTGCCACAGGCAAAGGCCACGGCACCGACAGAGCGATTGTCGCAGGTCTTCTTGGATGGAATGTTGACGACATCCGAATACCCAACAGTTTTCAGTTAGCCAGGGAAGCCGGACTTGAGTTTACGATCACGGGTATTGATCTGGGCGATGTCCATCCCAATTCTGTCAAGATGTATCTTACCGGAAAAAATGGGAAAACTCTGGAAGTGGTAGCTTGCTCCATCGGCGGAGGCCGGATTCAGATCTGTGAACTGGATGGCATGACAGCCAAATTCAGCGGCGAATGTCCTACGCTGATCGTCAACAACATTGACCAGCCCGGTCATGTCACAGAAGTCACATCCATGCTGGGACATAAATCTGTGAACATCGCCACTATGCAGCTCTTCCGGGACAGCCGGGGAGGCAATGCTGTCATGGTCATCGAATGCGACCAGGAAGTTCCTCAGGAATCGATCCGATGGCTGGAACGCCTGGAGGGAATTGTCAAAGTAACGTATTTCAGTCTGACAGGAGGAGAATAAATGTATAAATCACTTGCGGAAATCTGCCGTCTTTCCAGAGAATTCGAAATACCGTTCTGGAAGGTAGTGCTGGAAGAAGACTGTCGGGAACAGGGAAAAACAGCGGAACAGTCCATGGACGAAATGCGAGCCATGTACCGTGCCATGAAAGAATCCAATGATAATTACGATGAAACACTCAAGTCTGCCAGCGGACTGGTTGGTACGGAAGGTGCAAAACTCCGGAAACGCCGTCTGGAAGGCAAACTTGTCTGTGGAGATTTTATCGGTTCTGTGATGGAAAAAGCTCTTCGCGTCAGCGAATCCAATGCCTGTATGAAAAGAATCGTAGCGGCACCCACCGCCGGTTCCTGCGGAGTAGTACCTGCCGCATTTCTCAGTATTCAGGAAAAAATGGGATATGATGATGATCAGATGACAGAGGCTCTTCTTGTAGCAGCCGGGATTGGCGGAGTTATCGCATCCCGGGCCTTTCTTGCCGGTGCTGCCGGAGGCTGCCAGGCGGAAATTGGTTCCGCTTCAGCCATGGCCGCAGGCGGACTGGCCTATCTTCTGGGTGGTGATGCCGATACCATAGCCCATGCTGCCGCACTGGCGCTGAAAAACCTGCTGGGACTGGCCTGTGATCCGGTTGCCGGACTGGTAGAAGTGCCCTGTGTCAAACGAAATGTCATGGGTGCTGTCAATGCTCTTACATCCGCAGACCTGGCTATGGCAGGTATCTTCAGCAAAATACCGCCGGATGAAGTCATCGATGCCATGAGAAATATCGGAAGAAACATGAACGAAGATATCCGGGAAACCGGAAAAGGCGGACTGGCCGGAACACCTTCGGGAGTACGGATCCGGGAGAAAATATCTATGTAGAAAAGTGACTGGGGGACAGATCCCTCAGTCACTTTTATTATATCATCGACTACACTTATTCACCTATCAGCACTTTCTTCCCCTGAAACGCAAATCCATAACTGCGGATATGTTCTTTCGGAATTCCCCGTGCTATCAGCCGTTCTGCGTACTGTTTTTTCTCTATCTGCTGCAGTGCCTCCTGTACCGTATCTTCCAGACTGGCTTCTCTCCTTTTATTTCTCACCTTAAGTTCTAAAATGATGGCATCATCCGTACAGGAATTCTTTGGCTCCAATACCACATCATACCGGCCAAATCCGCTCTCCTGATTGGAGGTAATGAAATATCGGTTCTGCAGATCTACGATAAGCCCAAGGACAAAACCATGATAGAACCGCTCCGGTTCTTCCCCGGAAGGACTGTTTCCTGTGTCAAAGTAACTGAACGTTCTAAGAGCCACACGATTCATATATTCATTCATAGCGTCCAAATCATCCTCCAGCATGGCACGAATAAAATCATTATAATCCGTTTCTGCTTCCGTAAACCAGTTGCGGATCATATTCCGGAACATCAGTTTCACTTCCAGATTGGTAAGTGCAAGCTCATATTGCGGCTGTTTTCCCTCCGGGATATCCTCATACTTTTCATAGGAGAGTACTTTCAGATATCCACTGGCTAACAGCAGACTCCATATGGATCTTTCACTGCCGTCCAATTGATTGTATACAATCTGTTCATCAATATCTGACCGGATTGATTCCCCGCAAATCAACGCTTCAAACTTCTCTTTTATTCTGCGATTTCCTTCCCTCAGAAGTTTCCCCACGAGGCTGTTGGAACTGGTGTTAGCCCAATAAGTTTTATAACTTTTCTTATCTAGAAAATTTAGAATCGACCAGGGATTATAGATATCTTTATGCTCTCCAAAGATAAAACCATCATACCAATGTTTCACCTGTTCCTTTTCCTGTGAAATCCCATACTCTTCCAATGCATCAAAAACTTCTTTCTCTGTAAAACCAAAAGAGACAGCATATTTATCTGACGTAGTTGTCACTACTTCCAGATTATTCAGGTCAGAAAAAATGGATTCTTTACTGACTCTGGTAATGCCTGTCATGATAGCCCGCTCCATCCAGGGATTCGTCTTAAAGGCGGCATTAAACATACTTCTTGTAAATCCTACGATCTCTTCCCAGAATCCATTCACATAGGCTTCCTGCATAGGAGTATCGTATTCATCCAGAAGAATAATTACCTTTTTTCCATAGTAACGATACAGGAAATCCGAAAGCTGATACAAGGCAAGTGATGCATCACTATCATCCATATTTTCAGAAATGCGCTGAAAATAATCTCTGTCTGTTTTATACAACAGCCCACTGTCCAGCAGAAAAGAATGTTCCGCATACAGCTTTGCCAGAAGCTGGCAAATTTTCTTTCGAGTCGTCTGATAATCTTTCTCCTTCACATTCGCAAAAGAAAGACTAATTACCGGATATGTGCCCTGTAATTTCCTGTATGTTTCGTCCTCCCAGATGGACAATCCTTCAAACAGATCTCCCCGGTTTGCATAATCCACTGAAAAAAACTGCTCTACCATACTCATATTCAAAGTCTTTCCAAAACGACGGGGACGGGTGATCAGTGTTGCACTGTCACCACCTTCCCACCATTCTTTAATAAAGGCGGTTTTATCAATATAAAAGTACTTTTTCTGTCTCAGTTCTTCAAAGTTCTGTATCCCGATCGCTACTGTTCTCGCCATAACTGCCTCCATACAAACCTGATATACTCTATAGCATTTCCAGTATAACAGTTTCCCGGCAATATTACAATTCATCTTCTGTCATCGTTTACTTTTTATTTTCTTTTTATCCTCATACATCAACTGGTCTGCAATATCCCTGATTTTCTCCATAAATGGTCACGGGGACGGGTACATAGACACTATTTGTGTCTATGTACCCGTCCCCGTGACCATTTCCATATTAGATTTTCTTTCGTCCGCAGCACTGTTTGTATTTCTTTCCGCTTCCGCACGGACATGGATCATTTGGATATACCTTATCCTGTGCCCTGCGTACGGGTCCCTTCTGGGTGGACTCGTCTTTATTCGTTCCGGTAACCTGGGCAACCTGTTCTCTTTCCACTTTCTGCTCAATCCGTACATGATACAGCAGACGGATGGTATCCTGCTGAATGCTGGTGATCATGTTATCGAACATATCAAAGGCACTCATCTTATATTCTACCTTTGGATCACGCTGTCCGTAAGCCTGCAGACCGATACCCTGACGGAGCTGCTCCATATCATCAATGTGATCCATCCACTTCCGGTCAATGACTTTCAAAAGTACCACTCGTTCCAGTTCACGAATCTGCTCCGGTTCCGGGAACTCTGCTTCTTTTGTCTCATACAGCTTGATAGCTTCTTCTTTCAATTCCTGCTTCAGCTGATTCTTTTTCATTTTTTTCACGCGTTCCGTGGTAATGGTCTTCAGCGGAATGATCGGCTGAAGGATGGTGTTCAGTTCTACCAGATCCCACTCTTCCGGATCCACGTCATCGCTGATACACATATCCAGTGTATTATCAATCGTATCTGTAATCATCTTGCAGATCGCATCTCTCATGTTCTCTCCATCCAGAACACGGCGGCGCTCTTTGTAAATAATCTCTCTCTGCTCATTATTTACCTGGTCATATTCCAGTAAGTTCTTACGGATTCCATAGTTGTTGCTCTCGATCTTCTTCTGAGCCTTCTCAATAGCACTTGAAAGCATCTTATGTTCAATCTGCTCATTCTCAGCCACTCCCAAACTGGAAAATACAGACATCAACTTCTCAGAACCAAACAGACGCATCAGATCATCTTCAAGGGAAATGAAAAATCTTGTATCACCCGGATCTCCCTGTCGTCAGGCACGGCCTCGAAGCTGATTATCAATTCGTCTTGATTCATGACGCTCTGTACCGATAATCTTCAGACCGCCCAATTCAGCCACACCATCCCCAAGCTTGATATCGGTACCACGACCGGCCATATTCGTGGCGATGGTCACCGCACCTCTTTCACCGGCATGTGCAACAATCTCCGCTTCCTTCTCATGGAACTTCGCATTCAGAACGGTATGCGGAATCCCCTCTTTTCTCAGACGGTTACTGATTTCTTCAGAGCCTTCGATGGTGATTGTACCAACCA
>JALERM010000038.1 GCA_022764165.1 Eubacterium sp.
TGAGCCCAACAGCCGGCCACTTTGATTTCATAAGCCCTGTCTTTCTGCAGGGTGTGATAGCTCTGATAGCCATCTGTGACAAGGATCCCGGTGTATCCTTTCAGATAGTCTCCGATAACATATCCTGCTCTGGAGCCGTTATCGTATTCATACAGGTAAACCGGGTGGCAGTCTCCTTTTCCGGGAGAATGGTATACCCACATATAATCCTTGGATTTTGGGTCTCCCTCCTCCTTTTCTCCGGTCATCTTGAAGGGAGATTCATCGCAGTGGATGATACCGGACCGGAACAGATCTGACTTCATCATCCGATGCACCGGCTCCAGATAATACTGATAGAGCTTTATCATCCATCCGGCCATTACCTGACGGGAAATATGGATACCGTCATAACCATAACCTTCTGAGATCCGGTTTAATGGGACTGCATTGACATACTTGGCAGTAAACACAGAAGCTGCCAGAGATGGTGTCAGAATGCTGTGATTCAGCAGGCGCTTAGGTGCTTCTCCACGGATGATTTTACTGTTATCTCCATTTCCGGCATATACACCGATATGATGCTCCACAACCTCATAGCTGGCAGGAATTCGTTTTAATTCCTTGTAGACTTCATCTTCTAACTGATGCCATCCCTTGGGGAATCGTTCCATCAGGGTATTTTCTTCCAGATAGTGTGATTCTACCGTGGTTTTGATTCCGGAAAGATCCACTGCACGTTTTCCCTTGGGGCGCGGTTTCCTCACCGGAACAGTATCTTCCAGTAAAGGTTCCTCTGCAAACCCATTCTCTGTCAGGATTTCTGCTTCATTGAAAACATTCGGATGATCCAGATCAAAAGAGAGCTGTCCCTGAATGGGCAGGTTCTTTTCAGAACTTCGTCCGAAGCGCTGCCGGGTCAGAATGGCGACCTGCTCCTTCAGATCTTCTATCTGCTTCATAAGCTGCTCATTCTGCTTCTGGATAACAGCGGACTGTTCGGAAAGAAGCCTGAAATTTTCACCCTGCTGAAGGAGCAGCATGATAATGGTTTCCTTTGGAAGAGTATTCAGTTTTTCTTCTGTTAATAACTGATTTTTCATACCATAAGTATACCACAATAAGTCGCTGAAAGCAGCATATTTACTGGATTTTTTGAGATTTTTGATAACGTATTTAACTGTCAAGGTGCGTATGAAAACAGCCTCTAGAAAAGGTCTGGTTTTAATGGTGAAATCGATTTTTTCTGTTCAATGGAAAGACCTTCCATGAGCCAGCGGAACTGCTGTGGAGATAATTGTTTCGCTTCCTGTTCGCTTCTCGGCCATTGAAAATGCCCATCACCGGTTAACCTTTTGTAACACAGAAGCCATCCGTCTCCTTCAAAAAGCAGGGCCTTGATGCGGTCAGTTTTTCGGCCACAGAAAAGAAAGATGCTTCCTTCCTCTGTCGGATCCAGTCCGAAAGTTCCGTTTACGATGGCAATAAGTCCATCAATCCCATTCCTGAGATCGGTATATCCGGTGCACAGATATATATGGGAGAAACCAGTTGCGTCATTGAGCATTCTTTATCACCCCAATCGTTCTGGCAAGCAGTGCCGGCGAAGTATCTTCTGTGACCTGTATTGTGATTCCGCACACCGATAAAGTCAACTGTGATGGTTCTGGTTTTGCGATTGGAACAGCTGTAATCTGATGAGACCCGGAGTCCGTTTCTGCCGGCAGGCTCAACTCGACAAAACCGGATTCAGCTGATTGTTCCAGTGCTTCCTCACGGATGATTCGAAGCCAGTAAAAATAAGAATTACGGCTGAGGCCATTCTGTTTGCAATATTCATCCACTGTCAGGTTCGTATTGTTCCGGTCTTGAATGATGGCTTTCCATTGCTGAATGCTGTAATTTCGTTTTGCCAAACGTGTATCCATATGGAATATCCTCCTCGGTTTAAAAAGTGTAAAAAGTTGTGAACTTTTTCAGCTTTTTCAATTATCTCAACCGAGAGGTGTTTACTCAAGATGCGAGTTATTTACCTGATACGATGATTCATCTCGCTTCAATTGTTAACAAATCAATCTTCCTTACACTTTTTTATCAAAGCTCAATACACAGTTGCAAAAACCTTCTAAAAACTTAACAAACAAAGTGTTCACTTTCGGTATCAACACTCATTACGAATAATTAGTATAATACAAAAAACTTACCCACCTAAAAAGAAAGCAGATAGACAGCTACTTTCCACCCTACTTAAAAAGGAAACACGAAATGAATGCTATATCAAGCAGTGTAATAACCGAACTGAAAAGAAACAAAATCATACTCACCTGGGATTCTGTCCATAGACCCGGCTTTACTTACACTTTATCCATGGAGTTAAAAGTGT
>JALERM010000048.1 GCA_022764165.1 Eubacterium sp.
GGGTTTCCATCTGTATGACAAGGTGATGATAACCGAAACAGGAGAGATTGGCTATATCAGTGGCTTTACGGGGATCAGTGCCTATGTGATCGACTTTGAGGGAAACTACCTCAGCCTGCCAGGAAAAACATACAGGCAGATCTCACTGTCAAAACTAAGGCTGGTACAAAGACAGAAAGGAAACTATATATTCCAGACTGCGTAGGAGCAATTCATCCCACCACCTGCTGAGGTGGGGGAATTCTTGCTTGATTATGTTAAAGTCAATGACTATGGAAAGTATTACGATGTTTGGTATGACTGGTGTGATACTCCTGAGGATCCCGGTATCGGTGAGAATAACAAAGAGCGACAGCCAGGAGATCTTTTTGTCATCGGGGAAATAACATCTGATGAGCAAGAGAAAATGTCTCTGGAGGATTTTCTTGTCTGGAGTCTTTCTGGGGCAAAACAGGCATACGAATGTAACCTTCCGGAAAATAGTCCCGCATGGGATTCATTATCAGACGAGGATAAGATGGGATTAGTGGCTCATGAGATTAATGACAAAAGAAAACAAAACCTGATTCAGTGTATGGAAATTGCAGGAAGACATTTTGTAGAAAATCAAAGCAGTCAAAATAATTTGGTGTTTACAATGGGTAAAGACATTACAATGCGATTTGATAACTGGAATGAGGTGGAAGTTTGGTTGGATGAATTCATTTTTGACGATTTATTCGATGATCCAGAAGTGAGTAGGAAAATTGGGAAGATTCTACATTCAGATATTGCTAAAGAATGATAATAGTAATTTCAAAAAATTGTGACAATCAAAAAACGGAGGAAAGAAAATGGAACTGAGAAAAGAGTTAGGAAAGATTTATTCAGAAATCGCAGCTCTTCTTGAGACAGCATCTCAGGAGGAAGCATGCACGAAGGAAGAAAACGAAGTATATGCTGATATGGCAAATCTGAAGAACAGTCTCGAAAATGCAGGATACGCAGACAGTCATGATACAGATTACATGGCATATTTTGACGGATATCAGGTGCCGGAAAATATGAAAAATACAGCGATTGCTGTGATGAAACGTTTTGCCATCCATGGCTTGTGTGACGGTATGTATATCTGCAACAGGATCGCCCTGACAGCCGGGATTGGTGATGGATGCGGTCATTTTACAGGGGATACGATCGAAGAGGTTGTAAAACCCGCTGAATCTTTACACGCTGCTTATGGGTGTAATATCCGTAAAGAAGATCTGCCGGAGCTTAAGGTGATGCTTACAGCATTGATCTGTTCTGATAAAAAACAGACGAAGCGGACAATTGTTGTTCCTGATAATGACATAGATCCCTATCGTTGCCCTACCTGTGACCATGATCTCGGTTTCTGTGATGACGACCATGGAGATATTACTGACATCGTTGAGCATGGACGGGTGTGCCCGTTCTGCGGTCAGCTATTGACATATACAGAGACGAAAGAATGGAAAACCTATGATTTTGGTCTTGAGTACCGTCTGCTGGCCAGATGCAAGGCTGACTGTCTGTATTTCCTTGGATATGGAAACCGGAAGGAAAAATATCTCTGGGGCAAAAATGTAAAAGATCATATCCAAAAGATGCGTGACCTTTTGCAGATTGTGCCGGAAGAACCGGTATGGCTGACCAAAGAGGATATCAATGATTTTGAGAGGAAAATGCTTTCAGAGAACGAAGGAGATTCTTGAGATGAAGAACGATCTATTTTTCAAAAATGGGAAGGCAAAAAAGAAATACTGTATGTGTATGAGTCCGTCCTACATTGCGGAAGTCCGTTCTGTCAATGGACATGTCGATCAAGCTTGGATGTGTGCAGGATTACGGTGCCCATATTACACTGTAGGATGCGGTAGAGAAAATATACAGAGATTCGAAAAAATGATATCAAAGTAGAGTTAGCAGCCTCACATACATTTCTATGTGGGGCTTTGACTTAAATTGGAAAGGTAGAAAAAATGAGAACGAAATCGATGATTTTTAATACATCGGAAGTCCGTGCGATCCTTGATGGAACCATGACGGTTGTCAGAAAGGTCATCACTCCGCAGCCGAAAGGACCGCTTTGTTACATTTATGCGGGCTGCCATGCCGGCAGTTGGGTTTATCCCTCAAAGGATGTATATCATTATTGGGGAGAGGAATACAGACTTGCTCATGAGATCACGGAAGAAGATCTGAAAAGACACTGGACACCTCCCTGTCATGGAGATGATATCCTCTATGTCAGGGAAACATGGGCACCCTTATATCCGAACACAAATGCTCAGGATGTCTGCGGATACATGTATCAGGCAGATACCCTCAAAGAGTATGACGAAAGGTATCCGGATGGAAAAGACTACCTATGGCCCGGAAAATGGAAGCCAGCATCTGTAATGCCAAAAGGAGCTGCACGTATCTTTCTGAAGGCAAAGAGAGTACAGGTAAGGCGGATACAGGATGTCAATTATTTTGACGCACTACATTCTGGTATTCCATACAAGCAATTCGAAAAAGACATCATCAGAGATTTTGCTTCTGTCTGGGATTCCAGATTCAAAAAACGGGAACTTGCAGAAAAAGGATTTAATGCTAATCCCTGGGTATGGGAGATTGGATTCGAGGTTAAGAGATAATTTTTGGGAACGGAAACAGGAGGTAAGAAAATGAATTTTAACAATTTTGAGAAATTATCGGATAATGCAAAGGAATATGAGAAAACACTAAAAAAACAGGAACCCTATTGGAAAGAACGATTAGATACTCTGCCAGGTAATCCCTACGTCTATGGGATATACCAGATGATCGGCGGTCACGATGGTCTGTTTCTGCCATTACGGTATTGGAAAAACTGCATAGAAAAAGAAAACTACACACTGCTGTATGCTGGAGAAACCGATACTGACAATCTGGACAGGCTATACCTTGCTTTTGGGAACAACCTGGATGGAAGCAAACCGCAAGGATTTCTGGGCAGGACATTGAGTGTCAGTGATATTATTGTTATGCGGAAAGCAGGCAAAGAAACAGGTACCTGGAGCGCATTGTTTGTAGAAGATATCGGTTTTGCTGATGTGACAGAACAATTCATTACTGAAAATCAGAACTGAACTACAAAAAAATACATATCAGAGAAAGAGAGTGGATATGATTCCGCTCTTTTTTTTGTAAGAAAATCGCATTCAAAACAGGCAGATTTTAATTTTTACCCATATTGGGGAAAAGGAGGTTTTAGATGAAAATAATCAAACTATTTAGTGATGCTTTTGTTGTGATCATTATCACAGCGAGCATCATCCTGCTGCTTCCCGATATGCTTAAGGCAGCAGGAATCAACAGTTTTGTTATCCTGTCTGGCAGTATGGAACCCCTGATCCACACGGGTAGTGTCGTGATGGTAGACAGCCGGGAGAAAGATATCGAAGTAGGAGATATCATCATGTACCGTCTTCAGGGTACGAACATTGTACATCGGGTCATCGGAATCAATGAAGACGGCAGCCTGATCACAAAGGGAGACAACAATGAAGGGCAAGATTTTGCACCAGTGACACTTCCGCAGGTGTATGGAAAAGCAGTCAGGATGCCTTGGGGATGGTGTATCCCTTATGCCGGATATTTCAGTAACTGGCTGCAGATGAACCGGGTGTATCTGCTCATTGCCATTTTCGGTATCGTAGTCTGCCGGATCATATTTATTTATGCAACGGAATCATGATACCAGCGAACCCGGTTCGTTTTTCAAAACGAAAATAACAAATTATCCGACAATTGAACAATATTGGCTTTTTTTTAAATCCCATCGCCCATATTGAAATGAGGCAAGAGTGATTTCAAATAAGTGAAAGGAGGATTATGGCGTTTTGGAAAACAAAGATCTGTTACAGCTTACCCGTGGACCTAAAACGGGTAAGGAAAGAAAAAGGAAAGTGTTCAAACACATTTCTATTGGAGTTGTTGTGTTATCAGCAGTTGGGCTTGGTGCCGTCCAGACCGGTGCACATTCTTATCTGACAGGATATGGGTCTCTTCGCAACATATTCAGTGAAGGAAAAGTGACGATAAATCTGACTGAACCAAAATGGACAAATGATCCCAAAGATCCGGGCAATAAAGAGAAAGTAGTCCCGGGTGATGTGTTTGACAAAGATCCGACTGTTACGGCAGAAAGTAATTGTGTTACTCCATCATTTGTCTATCTGCAGATCCGTGTTCCTTATGCAAAAGTAACAAAAGTAAATGATGACAGCACACTGTACGACAAGGATGCCAATGGGGCACCACTCAAGAAAAATCATATGCTTCTTACCTTTGGGGAAGGAGAGCTTATGAAGACAGCATCAGATACGTTCCTTGTGGGAGATGCCGCAAACATCCGGTATGACAGTGCATCAGAGATCCTTGATTCAGCTGCACCGCCAAATGGCCACAATGTGACCAATAACATCAACAATGGCAAGGACGGATGGACACTGCTGCGGGTAGAGGACATTTCTGTAAATGCTATTACAGATGCATCTTATAAAAATGGAGTAGAGGGATACCTGGTATTTACATATGCCTACAATTCAATGATAGCAAATACCGACGTTATCAATGATAAATATGCATCTCTTGTCAACCAGGTGATCGTAAAAAAGACGACTCCGCTGTTCAACAAAGTCAGGACCATCAATTGTCTCGAAGGACAGCTTGACGGCATTGAATATAAGATGCCGATCAAAGCATTTGCGATCCAGGCAACACATACAGGAACAGGAACGGATGAAGATGCCAATAAGACCAGTGATGGGAATGGTAATGGTGTGCCGTCAACTACGGCAAAAGTCATTGAACAGGCCAGGAAAGCGTTTGAAACCTACACGAACCAGAACAAAGATAATGGAAATGCAGCTACGATCGTATCGAGTTTCAGCAGCTAAATAGGAGGAAAAACATGGTAAAGAAAAAGAGAATCGCCTTACTGTTATCCGGTTTCCTTCTGGCAGGTGTTGCAGTCACTGGTGTAGGGTCAGCAATGGCATATCTGACGGATTATAACAGTGTCGTCAATACGTTCAAAGAAGGAAATAATACCACAAATATTGATGAAAATTTTCCCTCACCAACTCCGATACCACCGGGAGGCAGCCAGACGATAGCAAAACTTGTGCAGATCACAAATGATAATTCAGATGGAAATTCGGTTCCCTGCTATGTGAGGGCTAAGGTATTTTATTCAACCTCAGACATGGGAAACTATACCATCCAGGGCATGGGCAGTAAATGGGTACTGGGGACAGATGATTACTATTACTACACAGATGTTCTTGAACCGGGTAAGACAACGGAGCCATTCATGAAAAGTGTAAAGATTGACGGTTCAACAGTCGAGACGAATCTCACGACAGAGATCAAGAATTTTGACATCAATGTCTACGAGGAAAGTTATCAGGCCAAGGACCCGGATACCCAGGAGCTGATGACATGGCAGCAGGCATGGAGTAAAGCATTAAACAAAACGGTTACGGCTAAGTAGCATAAGGGAGGGAAAAAGATGGATAAAAGAATCATGCGTTCAAGCGGCTGCCTGATGATGGCTGCCTCGATTGCATGCTATTCCCTGTCAGGTGCTTACGCTTATAAAAGCAATGAACTCAGAGTGACCAATACCATAACGACAGGGGATATCGATATAGCGATCAGTGAAAAGCAGATCGCAGATGATGGCGTGAGCCTAGAACCTTTTGAGAATGACCAAATCGTTGTTCCGGGTGACACGGTTTCTAAGATCGTATCAGTGCAGAACCTGGCCAATGACTGTTACCTGCGGATGAAGGTTGACTATACACAGCCAGGTGAAAAAGGACCGGAGGCTTCTTTGGGGAGCGGGGAAGGAACCGGTATTCCTTCAACTGAAGGACATGATGAAGTGATCATAGAAGTTCCGGCGGGAAGCTATCGTGTCGGGACTGACATTCTGGCAGGTAACTATCAGATTCCGTCCGGACAGAAGGCAACGTTTCAGATCATAACATACACGATGAGTGGATCATACACAGAAAAGATTCTTTTGGAAGCACTGGAACCATATTTTGCAGATCAAGATGTTACGGATGATGAGAAATCCAATGTTCGTAATAAGATTAATGCAATCAGCTGTCTGGTAGATGCGTGTTCCAATCTGGAACAGAAACAGGAGGTAATAACAGCAGGTCTGCCAGAACTGAAAGAACTGCTGCCGCCGTCATATCAGGAAAAAATCGAGGGACTTGATTTTGTACAGGAAGAGGCAGAAGAACATGACACTTCTGAAACTTCCATTGTGCTAAAGACGGAACAGATGATGACTGTAAGAGAAGGGATGAAACTTGTCCGACACTCAGGCAGTGGCAATGTATATGAACTGAATGACCTGTATCTGAACGGTATCTCAGAAGACTGGGTAAAAGCAGGTGATGGATATTTTTACTACAAGAATATCGTAAAAACAGGAGAAACCGTCAGATTTTTTGATTCTGTATCATTCCCGACAGAATGGACAGAGGAATTTTCCGGACTGACCTGCGGGCTGGATGTCACATCAGAAGCAGTACAGTCTGCAAATTTTACACCGGATTTCACAGCAGAAAAACCATGGGGAGATACGGAGATAGAGCTGTGTGTCCATGAAAATGATGGAACAGTAACTTCAAAGACGCAAAATACGACCCAGATGACCGTATCACTGGATGCCACAGCTGCACAGCTTGTGACGGATGCAAAAGATTTCTTCAGCAATTTTGATGAACTGATGCCTGGTGACACAGTCTCAGATACGTTACATATCCGTAATCAGAATGGCCATGACGCAGAGATATTCTTCCATACCGAAACACCGGCTGACCTTACAAACGATCAGAAAGATCTTTTAAAGAACCTGCAGCTGACCATACAGGTCAATGGAAAACAGGTATATGAAGGTGATCTGGAAAGTGTAGGCCTGAATAAAAAAATATCACTGGGAACATATGCGAAAAACGCAGAAGGAACCATTGATTTTTCCATCCATATGCCAAAAGAAGATAAAAACATCTATGCAGTCAGGGATACGAAAGTGACTTGGGTATTTGATTGTGGATGGGATGATCCTGAAGGAAACGAATCCTATCAGGCTCCAAAAACAGGTCTGGATGATCACCTGTATCTGAATTTTATGATTGCCGGCACATTGTTACTGGTGGGAGGAATTACCTTGTTCGCAGCGGGGAAAAAGAAGGAAAAAACAGACTAACATATCCGCCCCTGTCTCAGGGATTGTTGGGCTGTGTAAACGGCCCAACAAATAAGGAAAAATTTTTTGAGATTTCAGAATAACCGGTCAACCATATTAGGTACAGACGGGAAGCTGATCAACATTCCCATTGGGAAAGAAAAGGAGGAAAAAGTGGAAAAACAGTTGAAACGGGGATACTCCAATGATGTGACACTGTATGGCACGATCACAGAAGTATTCCGAACAAATTACAATGTGTCGTTTGGGTTAGCAGTCCAATTTGAAAACGATGCATTGCAGAACAATTATCCAAAAGTGATCTTTTATGAATCTGCAAACGGAAAAATCAGGATCGATACACTGGTCCAGAATTTTACTCCAGGTACATTTGTCAAGGTAGAGTGCCATATCCAGACAATTCAGGATTATGCCAACACAGAAAAGAGAGTTCCTTATCAAACCATTGTAGGTGATGCGATTGAAAAAGTGCTTCCTGAATATGTACCGGATAAAAGGAACCGTGTGATGCTTTCTGGATATGTGGCCAATATCCGCCAGCCCAGAAGCCATATGGGAATGGTAAGGCTTACCCTTCTTACGAAGCGAACTTATCACGAATCCCATGTCCATTGCCTGATTTACACAAATGATGTGGACGATTTCATGGATAAAGTCCGGGAAAAAGATTTTCTCTATACGATCGGAACGATAGAGACCAGGCGTGTGACATCGAACGGCCGTTGGAGTATTTTCGAGGATTATGTCATCAAAGAGATTTATAAAGAGAATAGGGATACCAGAAAAGCCCGGATCCTGTATGACCAGAAAAAAGAAGAGGCCCTGAGAAAAATGAAACAGGAAAGCGAACGACAAGAATTGGATTTTAGTCAAAGTCCAAACACACCTATCACTGTGGAAGAAAGTGATCAGTAACCGTCCCAAATGAGTTAGGAAAAGATGGAAAAGTGAAATGGTTGCATGAAATGCAGCAGGAAGGAAAGGAAACGCTTCCTTAGAAAGTAGATGGAAGGAAGCAAATGGAAGGTAGTAGCGGAAGACCTGCGGGTGTTTCCGAAACATATAATTAACAAAAAAGAACATGAATAATAACATATGATACATGCTTCGAAATCTCTATTCCTACAGCCAAGAGAATAGAAAGGAGAACGGTATGGGATCCCATACCGAAGTAGAAGAGAATGAAAAATAATGTACTGAATCGTATCAAGGAAACCAAAAACTGCATGACTGCTCAGATCAATGTTGCCCATGCAGAGGCAATGACATTGCCAGAGAGAGCATTATATCTGTATGGCAAAACTGCGAAGCTGATGATTTTTGCCATGCTCCTGATGGTATTTACGTGTGTGCCCTGCTTTGCAGATGTCACTACTGCTGAATTGGGAGATACCGAGATCATCACGAATATGATCGGAATCGTCCTGCTGGTGTTCCGTGTCATTGGTATTGTCATGGTAGTTTACAGTATCGGTGCATTGATCCTTGCATTTAAGAATGAGGATCCTGATTCCAAGACCAAGAATACATCCATGATGGTGATCTCCATCGTTTTGATCTTCCTGGAGACCTTTGTGAATGCATCCGGTATCCTTGATCATTTAGCATAATAACCGGACAGTAAATTCAGGGACAGAGGCTGGCTTCTGTTCCTTTTTTGTTAGGAAAGAGGAAATAAATGCTTAAATTTTTTGCAAAACAGATTTTTGATGCACTTGTTGTGTTATTTGGCAATGGCCTGCTGAATGATATCGCTGATTTCTTATCTACGATCAACTCTGCGACCACAGATGCCCTTAACAATGGCGTGATCTCAGATGCGATCGGAATCTTTAAGGGTTTGGCTGCCTCGCTGGTCATTCTGTTCTTCCTGGTAGAACTTCTGAATGAGGCACAGAAAGACTTTGTTACGTTTGAGCGGCTTACAGTCATGCTGATGCGGCTTCTGGCAGTCACGATCATCGTCATGAACCTGGAACTGGTCGTGAACGGGCTGGAGGCATTATCTGTAGAAATCTTTGATGCAGTAAAGGATCTTGCAGGGAGTACATCAAATTCCTTTGAGATCTTTGGTGAAAATGCGTCAACCGGATACCGGTACAGTGAAGTGGAAGACGATCTGAAAGATGCTTTAGGTGATGCCGGTATCAAACAGGCATTGATGGTCATCCTGCAGCTTCTGATCCCCTGGCTGATCTCCCGGTTATGCTATGTGGTAGCTTATGTGATCACAGTCGGAAGATCGATCGAGCTGATCGTCAGGGCGATCTTTTCACCGATCGGTGTGGCTAACCTTTTTGAGGATGGCACACGAAGCAGCGGGATCCGATACCTTAAAAAATTTGCTGCCTGTGCCCTGCAGTTGGGGGCAATCGCCGTGATTTTATACGCTTCATCTGCTCTTTGTAACACGCTGATCGACACTTTGAGTGATGGATATATGACTATCACAAAAGACAATATCCTTGATGTCCTGGCAAGTTCCGCATTATGGAGCATGAGTGCGATACAGCTTGCTGTTATCGGAATCACATTAAAAGCCCAGGGCATCTGTAATGATATCCTTGGTGTTTAATAGGAGGTTGCTATGATTGAGATACAAGTTCCAAAAGATATCACAACTTATAAGACAAAAAGCATCGGGCCGCTGACAACTCGTCAACTGGTGATACTGACTGTTGTTGTTGCGTTGGATATCGTGTTATACACGGCTGTCTTAAAAGACAGAAATCTGAGTACGGAAACACTGATCTATCTGATCGCATTTATAGATACCCCGATCTCGGCATTTATGTTTGAAGTATATGGGCTTCCCATGGAGAAATTTATCGCACAGTTCTTTCTCTGTAATGTTCTCACGCCGGTAAGGCGGAAATACGTCGGCACACTTCAAAAAGAAGTTGATCCTCCCATCACAGAAAAGAGACTGAAGCTCATAGAGAAGAAAAGAAAGAAGATGATCCGTGAAGCAAAGAAAAATGAGGATTTCATGGCGTATGACTGACTGCGGCCGGTCAGCCCATGAGGAAAATATAGGAAAGAAGGAATTGTGTGATGAGCTTATTTAAGAGTAAACCTCCAGTAAAAGCAGATGATGCAAAAATGAATTCACAGGTATCGAAAAAGGGTTCGCATAAACCTGTCAATAGAAGGTTTCTGTCATCCAAAAAGAAAGAAATAGAGAAATGGAAGATACCAAAGACTGTCCAGGATTCGATCCCCTACATGTATATCTATAAAAATGGGATCATGGAACTCACTCCAGGTGTGTACTCAAAATCCTATGTCCTTGGAGATGCAAATTTCAAGATCACATCCAGACAGGGCCAGGAAAAGATATTTAATAACTATTCCACGATGCTCTCTACTTTTGGGGAGACTGTCAAAGTTGAAGTAACGATCTGGAATAAAAATATGGATATCGCAGAATTCCAGAAACAGGTATTGATGGAGATGCAGAACGATGACCTGAATGAGTACCGGGAAGAATACAATCAGATGCTGATTGAAAAGATGTCCAGTGCCAATAATAACCTGGAAAAGATCAAAATCATGACTCTGACGATCGAAGAGGAATCCATTCAGGAAGCGATCGCTACCTTTAACCGGCTGGATACAGAAGCAACAAAGATGATCGCCAATCTGACTGGTGAAAATGCGAAAGCTATGACCGCTATGGAACGGCTCTGCATGCTGTATGAGATCTATAATCCAACGTCTTCCCAGAAGTTTCTGCAGAAAGTATGGCATGACGGAGAATGGCAGGACAGCATCAGCCTAAGCTCCATCCATGATATGGGGCTTTCTACCAAGGATGTGATAGGACCGGACAGTTTTGTTTTCAAACCCAACATGACGATCATGGGAGAAAATACGTATGCCCGTACATATTATGTATCTACGATCCCTACCTGGCTGCGTGGGGATGCGTTCACGGATCTGTCCGATTTGCCCTGTAATATGCTGGCCAGTGTGCATTATCGGACTTTGCCGCAGGATGTGGGGACAAAACTGATCAAATCCTACCGTGTCAACATCAATTCCAATGTTGCCGATGCAGAAAAGAGTGCAAGCCGTGCCGGTTATAGCGTGGATCTGATCTCCCAGGAGCTTCAGGATTCACGTACAGAAGTCAAGCAGCTGACCAACGATATCACCAAACGGAACCAGAAAATAGTGATGGTGACTATCGTCCTGACTGTGTTCACATCCTCTGAAAAAGAAATGGATAAGATGAACAAACAGATCACGATGATCGCCAATAAACACCAGATGCAGATCCGGGTTCTGTCTTTCCAGCAGGAATATGGTCTGGCTACCTCCTTGCCGATCGGGATCAAAAAGATTGCTGTTGAGCGTCTGATGACAACAGAATCCTCCGCCATGCTGGTACCATTTTCAGTCAAAGAACTGAATCATGAGCGAGGGATGTACTATGGGCTGAATGCGGAATCCTACAGCATGATCCGATATAACCGCACAAACGGCCAGAATTACAATGGTGTCATCCTTGGTATGCCAGGATCCGGTAAATCATTCGCAACCAAACGGGAGATCATCAATGTTATCCTGAATACGGATGATGAGGTATACATCATCGATCCGGAACGTGAATATATGCCGCTTGCCCAGAAACTGGGTGGGGAAGTGATCCGTATCGCCAATGGATCTGAAGTCTATCTGAATCCGTTTGATATGGATCTTGAGTACGCGGATGATGGAGATCCGGTCAAGATGAAAGCGGATTATATCACAACAATCGTAGACATCGCGATCGGAGGGCGGTATGGCATTTCCCCTACAGAACGATCCCTGATCGACCGTGTGGTTTTTGAGATATATGAACCATACCTGAAGTATCTGCGAAGAACTGGTAAGACCATTGATCTGGAACATGTCCCGACCATGCAGGATTTTTATGAAAGAATGGTCGAACAGGTGGCACCGGAAGCACAGAATATCGCTTTGGCTCTGGAACGTTATGTTAAGGGTTCCCATGACATCTTTGCTCACAAAACTAATGTGAATACAGACAGCCGTTTCGTGATCTATGACATCAAAGATATCGGATCCGGACTTAAAGAATTGGGACTGCAGATCTGTCTGAACACCATCTGGAATAAGATGATAGCAAACCGGAAAAAAGGGAAACGCACCTGGCTGTATATTGATGAATTTTACCTGCTTCTGAAAAAGGAGACATCCTCAGATTTTCTGCAGGAAATATGGAAAAGGGCAAGAAAATGGAACGGAATCCCAACTGGTATCACGCAGAATGTGGAAGACCTCCTCAAATCAGAGGCTGGCCGGACGATCCTTAACAACTGTGGATTTGTCATGCTCCTCAATCAGGCCCCCATGAACCTGATCCAGCTTTCCAATATCTATAATATCTCACTGGAAGAGCAGAAATATATCAATAATGGGCCATCTGGTCAGGGACTTATCTGGATGACGGGCGGTCAGGGAAGTGAGAGTGGTGGTACCGTTATCCCATTTATCGATCAATTCCCGGATGATACCAAACTGTACCAGATGATGACGACAAAACCATCCGATGATGATATTCGGAAACTTCGGGAAGCATGATGCGAACCGGGTTCGTTTTATATAAGACAACTGGGGAGTACCTATGGGTATTTCCCTTTTCTTATTTCTGATCCTTATATCATCTACTATACAAAAATATATTGAGAGTCAGGGTTAACTGGCTACAAATACATAAGGCTCCTCCCACCGCCTGAAGGCAGTGGGTTTCCGCCTATGACAAACGAAAGGATTTAATTTATGAAAGACAGTCATTATCTGATTCCATGCGTTTTATTTTACGGAGGTTGGCTTCCGGTGATTGTGCTGATATTCGTAGAGGTAATATTCATTGTGGCGCTGGCGGGTGTGCTTATACAGGCAAGAGAACATGATGGAAGAGATATTATGCTGGATATAATCTGGGTTGGCTTTCTCATTCGTGTGATTTCAGGTTTACTGTACTCATTCGGTATACCGACACCAATATTACTTCCATTTTCAGGAACAACGGGGATCATTACAGATTCTATCTGTATGGGAATGCTGCTTATAGGATATCTAAACAGAAAACTGAAATTATGGTGCGATCTCTATGAGTTCTGCGACTTATATGAGGACGATTTTGAAGACTGGGAGGACGATGAGTATGAAGAAGATAATGAGTAGGTTCCGGGATATATTGCTGGAGAATCGATTGCTTCTGATTCTTCTGGCAGGTTTCGCGGTCGCTGCATTTCTTTTGCTGTGGAAATGTTCGCTGGAAGGAATTCTGAGTGGAACGAAGACAGCTTATGATGCCGAGAGTGTATTATAATGAACCCATAAATTAAGACAAAAAAATCGTTGTTTTTAAGTTGGATTTCCCTTATGATTTTATAGCGAAAGGAGTCCAACTATGGCAAGACAACAGATTATAACTCATAAGTGTCTAAAAAATGACCCCTTCGTGTCCAAAATTAGTATACCACTTCAGTTCCCCTGATTTGTCGTAAATGTCGTAAATTTGTGGTCAAAAAATGATGAGAAATGGAGAGTGCTAATAAAATGAATGCAGGCAGCGAAGCAACTGCGTTCATGAGCAAGTAGCGAAAGCGGATTGCGAATGTCCTATTTGATAATGTATACGAATGTAAATGGATATCTGATTTCGAATCTCACCTATAAATCCGGTGAGCAGATGGAGCAACTTGGCAAGTATGGTTTATGTGATAGGTCTGCGTGGATGTAAAGGAACTGCTATTGGATTTGGTAGACTTCTTTCTTTTATGATGCCGAATGTTACTGCGATTATTGATTCGGAGTGTACGTCTATTTCTTTAATTCAGGATCTGGAAGAAGGTGACGTTGTCTTGATGTTTGTTTTTTCCAGATTTTATAAAATTGATCTTGAGTATCTGAAATATGCAAAGAAAAATGGTGCCCAAATTTATCTTGTTATCAACGATGTGGCAAGTATCCTTTCCTCATATGCTGATGACATATTGATAGTGCCAACGGATAGTATGAACTTTTGCCATTCCACCACAGCTTTAAATGTGATAACAGAATATTTACTTACATTGATAAGTAGAAAATGTGAATTTAAAGAACGAATTGACACAAGGGATCAAATTACAGAGGATCAAAGATTATAAAAAAGATTGAACTCAAGCAGGCGGAAACCCCATCAAATAAGCTACTAACCACAGCATTTGAAGCGAGTCTTGAGTCTGTCGTGGCAACGTTGCAGGTTAAGCGTAGACAGCAAGATAACAGGGATAGCTATTGAGCACCGAAATCCCAAAGTTACCAGAGGGTCGACATCGTGGTCTGGATGAAAGACAACATATGTATTTATCGTTATGGTGAGATTTTACATACCTCTGCGGTGTTGGTTGGAATTATTCATGTTATACAGGGAATATATATGTGAATTTCCATAATAAAGTACAACTCAAGTAAATCATGCGGATTGAGAAGACCCTGAAAATACTGAAAAAATAAGGAAAAATCTACATTTTTTATTGCAGAAATGCAGATAGCCATAGATGTAGGATTTGATAATCCTGATCCGGCTGTGCAGGAAGTATTTATGGGAAACCTGAATCCGGTCATAAGGAAGGTGAACCGGATGTAGTAGGAACATTTTCCGTAAATCGGGATGAAAATTTAACCGTGATGGCTAACCGGGGAGATATTGAGGATTGATGTTCGCTGATAATAGGTATCTATGATATCCTGTAAAGTAATCATATTCATTTTTTCTTCAGCAGTTTTTTGGATTTCATTATAGAATTCCTGTAAAGACAACTGAATATTAATGCCAACGCCGCAATCAGGGTTGGTATGAGTATCTAAATGAAGCAGCGGCTTCTCACCTTCAACTGCTTTATAAATATCCAGCAATGTAATCTGATCTGCTGGTTTTGAAAGAGAAGGACGGGCATGTCCGGCTACACTGGTCATAAGTTCCGCTTTTTTTAGTTTTAACATAAGCTGGCGTACAAAGCCGGGATTTGTATGGACACTTTCTGCAATTGAGGCACTGGTGAGAGATTTTTCCTGGTTGATAGCAATCAGAACCATCACATGAACAGTATCACTTAATTTCGTTGAGTATTTCATGATAAGAAACTCCTTGTAGTATGATATAATGATCTTGTTTTCACGGTTTTGGGGTGAAAATATTTCTAGTTTGTTTAAAACATCCTAAGTTATCAACAGTTCTTTTTTATGTGTTAATAAACTGTACATTTTTTAGCATTTTGATGATTGTAAATAATATAATTACAACTATAATGGAGATTAAAAGAAAAGTCAACACAGTAATGAAACTTATGGCAAAGGAGAGCTTATGGAATACAAAAATCAAACAGAAAATCGTGCATTTCAGGAAATGTTGCAGGCAGCAGTAAAACGGCTGCAAAATCGTTCCGGAGAGGATCTTGCTGCAAAAAGTGGAGCTGTTTTTCATAGCAGCCGAAATGTGCTTGAAGTACTGAGTTTTTATGAAACGATTGAAATTCAACTCCCTGAGTTTCGTATTAACTCAAATATGGATGAATGGCATTATCTGATATTGCTGCATTATCTGGATATGGCCGATGGAACAGAAGGCTCACAGAAGCTCATTACTTTTGGTAACCTGAAAGATGGATTGATTCGAGGAACCAAGTTTGACCGGACTGCAGAGCAGAAACTGGAAAAACTTTTGCAGGACAAAGAGCCTGAGAAAATTCAGAAAGCATGTACAAGTCTGGGTGCAGAATTCACAGAGACAAAGGCGGATCTGTGTGCTGTTTTTCCAGTTCTGCCAAGATATTCGGTAACTTTAAAGATATGGTTTGCGGATGAAGAATTTCCTGCATCGGGAAAACTATTTCTTCAAGATCATGCCGATCATTATCTGAGTGTAGAAGATGCAGTAACAGTCGGAGAAATCTTGCTACAAAAATTATCGGAAGCATTTTCTTCCCTCTGATCATGAATCAGAAAACTTTCCAGTCCGGCTTTGATAAATTTGTCAATGGTTGTCTGAATCTGTTTCCAGTCATTACAGTGATTGCGGAGCATCAGTCTGTTGATGGAAAGGCAGCCGTTCATTTGAAAATAAAAAACCGATTCTGCCTGTTCAAAGGTTAGGAGGCTGTGTGACATAAGCCAGGTCACATAGCCTTCTTTTGTATTTTCTGCTAATTTTTCCAGAAGAATAGGGGCAATTGCATCATCCAGAAACAATGCCCTGTATTGTGATTCCATTTGTATTTTCTGACAGAACGGATAGGAACAGTTTTTTTGATTCACACAGAATAAATGATCTACAGTTGTTAACATATCCTGAGTCATATCATTAAAAATATCTGATAATACATCATGGATATCGTAGTAATGAAGATAAAAAGTACCACGGTTGATTTCAGCATTTTTGCAGATCTCTGTAACTGTAATTTTCGTAAAACTTTTCTGCTTTAACAATTCTAAGAACGTATCTTTTATGGTTTGCCGGGTATAGCGGGTACGGCGATCTTGTTTTCTCGTTTTTTCTGACATTATATACTCCTGTATTATTTGGTATCATATGATTCCTCAACAATTTTTCTGATGTGTTGAGGAGCCATACAAATCTCACAGATTGATTATTGTAATTTATATAGTAACAACTATAATAAGATTTAAAGAAAAAGTCAACAGATTGTTCAGAATATTAGGAGGTAAAACATGGGACATGTAATTGCAATATCAGGAAAAGGCGGCGTAGGAAAAACAACCCTTTGCGGATTATTGATCCAGTATTTGTGTGAAAGTGGGAAACGTCCGGTCCTGGCGGTGGATGCAGATGCGAATGCCAATTTAAATGAAGTGCTTGGTGTAGAACCTGAGATCACACTTGGAGAGCTGAGAGAAGAAATTGAGCGGGCAGGCGTAGACCCACGATATCAGATCCCATCCGGTATGACAAAACAGGCATATCTGGAAATGCGTCTTTCTGATGCGATTGCAGAAGAAGACGATTATGATCTGATGGTAATGGGACGAACCCAGGGACAGGGCTGCTATTGTTTTGTAAATGGCCTTGTGCAGACCCAGGTTCAGAAACTGCAAAGCCATTATCCATATATTGTGGTTGATAACGAAGCAGGTATGGAACATATCAGCAGAGGAATCCTGCCAATGATGGAAGTTGCCATTCTTGTAAGTGACTGTTCCAGAAGAGGTGTTCAGGCAGCCGGACGTATTGCAAAGCTGATGAAGGAGTTAAACTTTAAACCACAGAAAACCGGATTAATCGTGAATCGTGTTCCAGATGGAAAACTGGATGCCGGAACTCTGGAAGAAATCCGAAATCAGGGACTGGAACTGTTAGGGGTTGTACCACATGATGACCAGGTATATCAGTATGACTGTAATGGAAAGCCGATCATACAGCTTCCGAAAGATTCTCCTGTAAGAAGTGCACTGGGAGAAATTGTAAAGAAGTTAGGATTGTGAGTTGGAGGATTGAAAGTTTGAAGATTGAGTAAACAGAAATATTATCTGATTTGGTATAACCAATTGCAAAGAAAGGAAAATCTTCATGAGAAACCATTGGACAGAAATAGAAAAATATTTAGAAGACCAGAAGATAGCGCAGGAACTGATTGGAGAACTGAGAGATTTTCACATGCGTTATGAGGTAGAGGATCAGGTAAAGGAACGAGTAGAAAAACCGGATATCCTATTTTATGGGAAAAAGATTCTGGAAATGTCAACAGCAGCGCTTCTTCAGGGAGATAACCTGTTACTTTCCGGTGCGAAAGCTACAGGGAAAAATGTACTATGTGAGACACTGGCATAGATATTCGGAAGACCGGAATACGACATTTCTTTTCATGTAAATACAGACAGTGCCGATCTGATTGGAACGGATACCTTTATAAATAATGAGGTTCGCCTTCGGAAAGGCCCCATCTACCAATGCGCGGAATTTGGAGGATTTGGAATCCTGGACGAAATCAATATGGCAAAAAATGATGCGGTTTCTGTACTGCATGCCACACTGGATCATCGGCGCAGAATCGATATTCCAGGATATAACAGGATTTTACTTCATCCGGCAACACGATTTATCGGCACGATGAATTATGGTTACGCAGGTACCAGAGAGCTAAATGAAGCATTGGTTTCAAGGTTTATGGTAATTGATATGCCTGAAATGGATGAGGATAGTGTCCTTTTTGTATTAAGACAACATTTTCCAGATGGGGAAAAAAATGCACTGAAAGCTTTTGCAGGACTGTTTCTGGATTTGCAGATCAAAGCTTATCATGGAGAAATTTCAACAAAATCTCTTGACCTGAGAGGATTGGTTTCTGCTGTAAAAGCAACAAAAAGCGGACTTTCTCCAATTGATGCAATCCAGATGGGGATCATAAATAAAAGTTTTGATGTATTTGAAAAAGAGATCATAGAAGATGTGGTTTCTACCAGAATCCCATCTTCCTGGACCGGAAAAGACATATGGGGGTAAACTTGTATGGAGGATGTCAGATGGCCGGCGGAACAACTGGAAGAACATCGTCTGGAGATCAGCAATCGTATCAGAAATCTTTTTTGGACAGTCAGTGGTGATTATGATATGGAATTTGAACCGGACACAGAAAAATATGTTTATTCAAAACAAACGGTTCTATATGAGGCAGTGAAGCAGGGTGCCTTTGCACGATATTTTGATCAGAAAAAACTTGGCATGTATTTGATGAAAAAAATACATTTTTCTGCTGGAGAAGATATGCTTTTGCCTCTTGCTGGATTATGCATGGATGCTGCAGTGGAGCGTTTTATCATTCGAGAACGTTTGGGAACAAAGGAAATTAGAGAACAGGCGTTCAGAGAATTGGAAAAGGCCGAGGAAGAGCAGGTATCAGACAAAGCTGGAACAGACCTGATTCACAGGATTAGGTTTCTGTATATAAGGCATGTTCTGGAGAACACAGACGATGAGGGAATGGATCCACAGGCAGAGATTGCATTGTACAAGATTCTTTCTCTGAAGGATGCGGAAAATACGGAAGATGTCATAAACGTGATAGATGAGATTTATAATCATGTTCTGGATCCCTCTTTTGAAAAAAGGAATGGAAATCTGGAGAAGATTCTGAATTTACCGGATATGGCATTGGCCAATGACGCGTGGCAGGAATGCATGACGGATGAACAGATGGAAGACATCATTCAAAAATATCTTTCTAATCTCAAAAAAAAGATGATGAGTCTGGATATCAGAAACAAAAAGAAAAAAAGATTTTATTTCTCTCCGGAAAATGAAGAAGTTCCGGAAAGCTCGGAGAATATAAATCCACAGGCAGTGCGACGGATACGGGAATATGTGGAACTGAATTACGGAAAATCGTATCTAAGTGAAGCGGAGCAGGCCAGAGTCAACCGGAAATTTTGTACAGGAATCCACAAAAACTGTATCCTGTATCTTACAGATGGAATTTTACAAAACCCTGTGATAAAAAATAATCAATACCGTTTTTCTCAGCTGCAGTTTGAAAAAAATAAAGCCTATTATGGAAATAATCACTGGATCATCAAAAGAAATATTTCTGTGTTGGCAGAGTCACTGAAACGGGCACTTATAATCCGAAAGGATGATTTTGTCAGCAGATCTGATGCGGGGCAGCTTGTTCCTGAAAGGTTATGGAAAATTGGAAGAACAGACGATGACAAGTTATTTAATAGAAAAAAGATATCAGAAGATTCTGAGTTTGTAATAGACGTCCTGATTGATTCCAGTGGTTCTCAAGCTGGCAGACAGGCTCAGGTAGCGGCGCAGGGATATATTATCAGTGAAGCATTAAGCCAGGCAGGAATTCCTCATCGGGTGACAGGATACTGTGCTTTCTGGGGATATACAGTACTTCAGAGATTTCGGGATTATGAAGATCCAAGGGAAACAAATGAAAGAATCTTTCAATTTCGGGCGTATGCCAATAACAGAGATGGGCTTGCACTGAAAACAGTCTGTTCCTCTCTCATGGAGCGACCGGAAAAAAATAAGATTTTAATCGTATTAAGTGATGGAAAACCCTGTGATATGAGCATACAACGACCAGGAACCCGCCAGCCCAAGATCTATGACGGAGAAGGAGCTGTGAAAGATACTGCATATGAGGTGCGTCGGGCCAGAAATCAGGGAATTTTCGTAATTGGTATTTTTGTAGGGAATGAAGAAGAGCTCTCCGTGGAAAAGAGAATCTATGGAAAAGACTTTGCCTATATTCGTAATATCAGCAATTTTTCCCGTATGGTAGGAACTTTTTTGCGAAGACAAATTGATATGGAATGAAAATGGAGGAATCACTATGGGTAAAATTGAATTTGCCAATTGCCAGGATGTAAGAAATCAGAAAAAGATACAGGAATTAGATTGTCCACGCTGTCATGAACCGGGAGGCATTGAAGCCTTTGTGAAAGACGGGATACTTGCAGAGGATGGAGTATGTGATAACTGCGGATATATTCTTCCAGAAGGAACAGAACTGGAGGAAGTGGAGTAAGAAGCATTTAAGGAGATAAGAGATGAAAATTGCTGTAACTGGAAAAGGCGGAGTAGGGAAAACTACGATATCTGCAGTATTAGCACGGCTGTATGCAGAAGAAGGGAAAAAAGTATTTGCAGTAGATGTGGATCCAGATGCAAATCTTGGACTTGCACTGGGTTTTTCAGAAGAAGAACTGGAGAGTATTACGCCTATCAGTAAAATGAGAAGGTTAATTGAGGAGAGAACAGGTGCAGATAAAAGTAATACTTTTTATAAAGTCAATCCAAAAGTGGATGATATTCCTGAAACTTACGGAAAAGAAAATAATGGTGTTCGACTTCTGGTTTTGGGAACTGTGGAAACTGCGGGAGGCGGATGTGTATGCCCTGAAAATGTAATGTTGAAACGAATTATTAATAATTTGGTTTTACATAGAGATGATATAGTAATCCTGGACATGGAAGCAGGACTTGAGCATTTAGGACGGGGAACAACGGAAGGGATGGATCAATTTATCGTTGTGATAGAGCCGGGGGCCAGAAGTGTTCAGACTTATAAAAATGTAAAACGTTTGGCAGAAGAATTGGGTGTAAAGGAAGTAAAGGTCATAGCAAATAAAATCAGAAATGATGAAGATGAAAAGTTTGTAAGGTCTAGAATCCCGAAGCAAGATTTTTTGGGATGTGTTCATTATAATGCAGAAGTTATAGAAGCAGACAGAGAAGGAAGATCCCCTTATGGATGCAGCAAGACAGCTACGGATGAAATTCGAGAAATTAAGGAGATATTTGATGTAATGACAAAATAGACATTATATTAATTATTTTTCGAAAACAGTTTGAAGCATGGCTATATGTAATACATATTATTTAGAAAAAAAAGGAGCAAATGTAGAGATGAAAATAGCAGTTTGTGGAAAAGGTGGATGTGGAAAAAGTACAGTAACCAGTCTTTTGGCTAAGGCTTTAGCCAGACGAGGAAAAGAAATTTTGGTAATTGATTCCGATGAATCTAATTATGGTCTACACCGACAGCTAGGTATGAAGCTTCCCAGAGATTTTACAGACTATTTCGGTGGTAAACAAAATGTTTTAAATGATATGCTGTTATCAAAATTTACTCATCAGTTTTTTGAGGAAACCTGGACAATAGATGATATACCGGAAGATTATTATAGTCTGAAGGACGGTGTAAAACTGATGAGCAGTGGAAAAATTCATCAAGCAAATGAAGGGTGTTCTTGTGCTATGGGAACTGTTATGACTCAATTTATCCAAAATCTCAGGCTTAAAGAAGACCAATTTGCGCTAATGGATATGGAGGCTGGTATTGAACACTTTGGACGTGGAATTGATAACGGTGTAGATTTGATATTGATAATCATAGATCCATCCTATGAATCCCTACAGCTTTCCAAAAAAATCGGGGAATTATCGGAAAGTATTCGAAAACCATTTTATTACGTTCTCAATAAAGTAACAAAAGAGAATAAGGAAATGATGTATGAAGCTGTATGGAATTCAAGTCGAGTCGCTGTATCTCTTGGCGCGGATCCTAGTATTATGGGAGAGGGACTGATGGGGAAAGAACTATCAGAAAAACCAGATGCTATTGAAAACTTAACAGAATTTCTACTTTCTATTTAACGGAATAAGGAGATTTAGAATGTTACAGGATTACTATGAAAAACATAATCTGGAAATGAAACCATATCAATACTACCTTGCGGAGTTTCAGAATGTAAATCCAGAGGATGTTACAAGTCGGCTGGATATACCATTTGATGATAATAGCAAGTCATTTACAATAAAGTTTATGCAGAACACATACACGATCAGTTATCCAGAGTTCGAAATTCATTGCATAGATAAATCAGATAAAGATGCGATTTTGTGTAATGATATTCATGCAAAAATCTTGATGTTACGATATTTTTCAGAGGGAGATTATATGAAAGCTGCGGGGGATCTTTTGTCCTATCGTGATCTTCCTTGGGGAGAGGTTTATTATAGACAGTTTTATGGGCGTTGTATTATGAGGCTCGCGAAAACATATGGAAATAGACAAGATGTTTTTAAAAGATTAATGGAAAAATTGGCAGGGAGACGTCAAAAGTATGGAGAAGTATCCTACGAATTTGAAGTTTTCCGTGAATTAAAATTATGTTTTATTTTATGGTCAGGTGATGAGGAATTTCCACCTTCTGCACAAATTCTTTTCTCTGATAATTTTCCAATGGCATTTGCAGCTGAGGATGTAGCGTATCTTGGAGATGTTATATTAGATTATATGAAACAAGAAGAATTTGATATATAATAAAAGAAAACCAGATTATACAGCTGTAATTTGTAATATTACATCTGCTTGACGCAAGAAAAAAGCAGTGATATACTGAAACAAAAATTATTTATAAAATAATAATAAAAATCTGGAACTATATTGTGTGATTGAACAGTTACAAAAAATGCAATTCTTGTGGAGGGTATAGAATGATACAGATTGCAATTGTGGAAGATGAAGAAATTTACGTAAAACAATTAATAGAGTATATCCGGAAATATCAAACGGAAAGGGGAAGATCAATAAAGGTTACGGTATTTGGTGATGGCGAAGATATCACTGAGAATTACAGTGGCGGTTTTGACATTATTCTGATGGATATTCAGATGCGGTTCATGGACGGTATGACAGCAGCAGAAAAAATCCGTCAGATGGATCAGAAAGTAATTATTATGTTTATTACAAATATGATTCAATATGCAGTACGTGGATATGAAGTTGATGCAATGGATTATGTAGTAAAACCAGTTGAGTACTTTTCTTTTTCGCAGAAACTGGATAAAGCAGTTGGACGTATGCGCTCTGAGGTTAAAGAATTTCTTACGATTCCGATTGGGGAAGGAGTTGTAAAGATAGATATAGCAGATATCTATTTTATTGAGGGGCAGAGACATAATGTAATTTATCATACTTCGAGAGGAGATTACTGTTCAAGAATTACGATGAAAGAACTCGAAGAAAAACTTGCGGTACATAATTTTTTTCGATGTGCAAAGGGATATCTGGTAAATATGAATCATGTAGAGGGATTTGTTGGTTCTGATTGTGTGATCCATAATGTACATATACCTGTCAGCAGAACCAGAAAAAAAGAATTCATGAATCTGCTTCTGCAAAACCTCAATATGGAATGATTTCATGCGAAATGGAGGATACTATGTTATATCAGGATATTCCAAGAATTTATACGGCAATAGCAGAGTGGGGATCATGTCTGGTTTATCTTTATATCCTAAAAAAAGAAAATATGAAATCTGTACATTTTCTTATAGGCAGTCTTTTCATGTTGGCAATGCAGAGTATTTTTCTGACTTTGACAGGCAGCGTAACTGAAATTTTGTGGATTCCCTGTATGATGATCGCTGCAGGTATGATGTATGGATTTCTTATGGTCGGAGGAAATATGAAGCCTCTGGGAGCGGCCTATTGCTGTGCCCGTGCATTTGTTCTTGCTGAGTTTGCAGCTTCGCTGCAGTGGCAGATGGTATCTATTGTACAGGCATGGGGGAATCAGAGCCTCGAGGTTGAAATTCTGATCACGATGGTTGTTTTTGGAGGCTGCTTTACTATTGATATTTATTTAGAAAAAGATCTTTTGAAGCAGAATTATCTTGAACAGATGACAGTAAAGGAAGTAGTAGCGGCGGCAATCATGGCTGTTGCAATCTTTGCTTTTAGTAATCTGAGCTTTTTAAATGAAAATGCACCATTTGCGAGCAGAGAACGTGCAGATATTTTTTCTATCAGAACACTGATCGATTTTGGGGGAATTGCAATCCTGCATGCTTATCAGAGCAGGATCAGTGAGTATGTTGCCGAGAAAGAACTTTCAGTAATGAACGTGATGCTGAAAAGCCAGTATGATCAATACCGAAATTATCAGGACAGCCTGGATCTCATACAAATGAAATACCATGATCTGAAACACCAGATAACGGGACTTCGTGCGGAATCAGATGAAGAAAAACGAAAAAAATGGATTGATTCCATGGAAAATGAAATCGCTGCTTTTGAAAATATAAGCAGAACGGGGAATCAGGTACTTGATACGATTTTGGCAGCTAAGATTTTCCATTGTCGAAAAAATCATATACAGATTACCTGTGTGGCAGATGGAAAATTATTGGATCATATGCATGTAACAGATATATGTTCTATATTTGGAAATGCTTTGGATAATGCGATTGAACATGTAATTTTAATTCCAGATCTGGAAAAAAGACTGATCCATCTGACAGTATCCGCTCAAAAAGGATTTGTGTTCATCAAGATAGAGAATTATTGTGAAGCAGAAATTTCCAAAAATGAAGAGGATCTGATTACAACAACAAAAAAGGATAGTAAAAACCATGGTTTTGGATTGAAGAGTATTCGTAAAGCTGTAGAAAAATATGATGGTTCTGTAGTATTTGGAGTACAGCGGAACTGGTTTGAATTAAAGATTCTTTTACCCAGAGTATTGTAATGCTCTGGGTATTTTTGTTGCCAAGCATACGACAAAAAGGTCCGGTGGACCTTTTTTAGTATTTTGTGCCATATTTGCTGCATCTTGTGCCAAAAACGGCACGAAATAATAACCATGTTATAGTAATGTCAACAGGAAATGATACCTGAAAAAGACGAGAGAGTCAAAGGAGGAAAAAAGAGAAT
Source organism: Eubacterium sp. (assembly GCA_022764165.1). Classification (GTDB taxonomy): domain Bacteria; phylum Bacillota; class Clostridia; order Lachnospirales; family Lachnospiraceae; genus Oliverpabstia. Next base: position 25,504 of record JALERM010000048.1, read on the forward strand.
GATCAGTGTTGAAATGGAAGATGTTCTGGCGGTATTACAATTATGCAAACCGTATATTATCGGTATTATTGCTGCACTTGTAATTGGAATCGTAATTATGATCGCATGCCGCAGGATGTCCAGGGGCAAAAAATTTCTGATAAGAGGAGAAGCTGCGATCGCAATGGTTCTTGCAGTTGTTGTCTGCGTGAATATGATCTGTTTTGGACCAATGTCTACGTTGATTGGACTGGCAACGGGAAATGGAACTTTAAGCGATGAAACAAATGAGGAAGCTGCGGAAGTAGCAGAAGAAATTATGGAAGACGGAATTGTTCTTCTGAAGAATGAAAGCCTGCTTCCTTTAAATGAAACAAAAAAACTGAATATTTTTGGCTGGGAATCTATTAATCCGGCTTACGGAGGAGCAGGTTCCGGTGGAATTAATGATCTGTATGATATTGTCAGTCTGAATCAGGGACTTGAAAATGCCGGATTTTCTATTAACCAGGAACTGGTTGATTTTTATAACAATTATGGTGCAGATAATCCGGAAATGTCTATCCAGAAACAGAGCTGGACATTACCGGAGCCACCTGTAGATACTTACAGTGATGGGCTTATTAAAAGTGCGAAAGAGTATTCTGATGTGGCAGTTGTGGTTCTTTCCAGAAAAGCAGGTGAAGGTCATAATGATATTCCGATGGATGTAAGTAAAGCGGCATATGATAATAATTCAGATAAATATGACGATTTCCCGGAGGGAGAACATTATTTACAGCTATCTCAGACGGAAAAAGACATGGTGGATATGGTCTGCTCCAACTTTGATGATGTTATAGTAATTTATAATGGGGCAAATCAGTTTGAACTTGGTTTCGTAGATGAATATCCACAGATTAAATCCGTTGTATGGTGCCCTGGAACGGGAAATGTGGGATTTGATGCACTTGGTAAAGTTTTTTCAGGTGAAGTGAATCCTTCCGGAAAAACACCGGATACATTTATTTATGATATGACGACTGCTCCATGGTGGAACAATGGAGAAAAGATTGAATATACCAACTTGGCAGATATGGCCGTTGAAGGAATGAATGCAGGAACCGCTCAGGTGTATGCTCCGGCATTTACGAATTATGTGGAAGGTATTTATGTAGGATACAAGTACTATGAAACTGCTGCACAGGAAGGGGCGATTGATTACGATAAGACTGTACAGTATCCATTTGGATATGGTCTGAGTTACACGGAATTTGAACAGAAAATGGGTGAACTGGAGGAAAAAGACGGACAGATTTCTGTAGATGTAGAAGTAACCAACACAGGAGATGTTGCAGGAAAAGATGTAGTAGAAGTGTATTATAAACCGCCATATACAAATGGCGGAATTGAGAAATCTTCTGCAAATCTGATTGAGTTCGAAAAAACAAATCTGCTTCAGCCGGGAGAATCTCAGACTGTTACAGTTACATTCAGTATAGAAGATATGGCTTCCTATGATGAGAATAATGCAAAAGCATATGTTCTTGAAAAAGGCGATTATGTGATTTCTATCAACAGCGATTCACATACTGTGCTGGATCAGAAAACTTATACTGCAGATAAAGATGTAGTATATAAGGGAGAAAATAAAAGAGCATCAGATGATACTGCAGCAACAAATGTATTTGAAGATGCAAAAGGCGATGTGACATATTTATCACGAGCAGATCATTTTGCAAATTATGAAGAGGCTACAAAAGCGCCGGCATCTGCAGAGCTGGGTGAGCCATATGTTTCTGAATATCATCTGAACAGCAACTTTGATAAGACTACATATCTCAATGATGAGGATGTAATGCCGACAACAGGAGCAGATAATGGACTTACATTAGCTGATATGCGTGATGCTGATTATGACGATCCTCGTTGGGAAAAACTTCTGGATCAGCTTACTGTTGACGAAATGGCAAATATGATTGCAATGGCAGGTTATCAGACAGCAGCCATGGATTCTGTGGGAAAAGTGGCTACACTTGATTTCGATGGACCAGCAGCAATTAACAACAACTTTACAGGAGTTGGTTCTATTGGATTTCCAATTGAAGTTGTGGTTGCTTCCACATGGAATAAGGAACTTGCACAGGCCTGGGGTGAATGCATGGGCAAGATCAGTCAGGAAATGGGTGCAGAGGGCTGGTATGCACCAGGTATGAATACTCATAGAACTGCATTTGGAGCAAGAAACTATGAATACTTTTCAGAAGATGGAGTTCTTGCAGGAAATATGGGAGCAAAAGCAGTAGAAGGAGCAAGAAAATATGGAGTTTATTCTTATATCAAACATTTTGCTCTGTATGAGGGAAATGCAAAGATGGTAAGTGTCTGGTCAAATGAGCAGGCAATCCGGGAAATTTATCTGAAACCATTTGAAATTTCTGTAAAACAGGGTGGTGCAAATGCGGTTATGGTTTCCTGGAGTTTCCTTGGAGATAAATGGACTGGAGAAAGCAGTAACCTTATGAATACAGTTCTCAGAGATGAATGGGGATTCAGGGGAATGGCACTTACAGACTTCTTCCGAAACAATGGTCATGGATTTATGAATGCAGATGCAGCTTTGGCGAATGGAGTAGATGCAATGCTGTCCACATTCAACGGAGAAGAGAACAATGTAGCCAATCCGGAACATCCAACATCTGTACTTCAGATGAGAAATGCCTGCAAAAATGTCATGTATACAGTTGTAAGCAGTTGGGCTTATGATGGAGAACACGAAGAAACAGGTATGGAAAACTGGAAAAAAGCAGGAATTGGTATCGACATTGTAATGGCACTTTTCATGGCAGGAATGGAAGTACTGGTAATCAGAGGATATAAGAAAAGAAAGAATGCTGAATAAGGAAGAAAGTGGGATGGAAAACAGTTATGAAACAGCAAAAATTGGTTGAAAAGATGACAATAGAAGAAAAGGCAGCGATCCTCAGTGGAAAAACTGTCTGGCAGACCAGAGAAATTGACAGGCTTTCCATCCCGTCCATCTTTCTTTCGGATGGACCGCATGGAATCAGAAAACAGGCAGGAGCAGGAGACCATTTGGGACTGAATGCATCCCTGAACGCAACTTGTTTTCCCACAGCGGCGACGATTGCAAACAGCTGGAATCAGGATCTGGGGGAAGAGATTGGACAGGCCCTTGGAGAGGAAGCAGCAAGTATGGATGTAAATATCCTGCTTGGTCCGGGATTAAATATTAAAAGAAGCCCGTTATGTGGAAGAAATTTTGAATATTTTTCAGAAGATCCATATCTTTCCGGGAAGATGGCAGCGTCATATATTCGTGGAATACAGAGTAAAGGCGTTTATGCCTGCCCGAAGCATCTGGCGGTTAACAGTCAGGAACTTCGGAGAATGGCAATGGACGCAGTTGTTGACGAACGGACATTAAGAGAAATTTATCTGACCGGTTTTGAGATAGCTGTTAAAGAAGGACACGCAAAAGCAATCATGAGCAGTTACAACCAGATTAATGGGATTTATGCTAATGAGGACAAACATCTTTTGACAGATATCTTGCGCAAAGAATGGGGATTTGATGGAATTGTAGTAACAGACTGGGGCGGAAGCAATGACCATGTGAAAGGTGTTGCTGCCGGCTCAAATCTGGAGATGCCGTCCTGTGGGTACGATTCTGCAAGAGAAGTGATTGCTGCTGTCCAAAATGGAAAGCTGAAGGAAGCAGATTTGGATGAAAGAGTTGGAGAACTGGTGGATGCAGTGATGGAACTGACATCAGGGAAGAAGCTTTCAGATAAAAACTTTGACAGAAATGCACATCATCAACTGGCAAGGAAAGCAGCAGCAGAAAGCATGATTCTTCTGAAAAATGAAAAACAGATTCTTCCGCTGGATACAAAAAAATCCATCGCTGTTATTGGAGATTTTGCTTTTTCACCCAGATATCAGGGGGCAGGGTCTTCTATGGTCAATCCAACAAAAGTAGAAGATATGTCATCGATTTTGCAACAATATGATCTGAATATTCTGGGGATGACAAGAGGCTATCAGAGAAATGGAGAAGTAGATGAGAATGACAGAAAGTTTGCGTTAAATTTGTCTATGAACGCGGATATTGTAATTTTCTGCTTTGGTCTTGATGAGATCAGCGAATCAGAAGGACTGGACAGAACACATATGCGTATTCCGCAGGATCAGATAGATCTTCTGCAGGATATAAGTAAAGTGAATGAAAATATTATTGGAATACTGAGTGCAGGATCTGCGGTAGAAATGCCATGGCACACCTGCTGCAAAGCGATTTTGCATGGCTATCTGAATGGACAGGCAGGTGCTTCTGCAACATTGGATATTCTGACCGGAAAAGTGAATCCATCAGGAAGACTGGCAGAAACATATCCCATAACTTATGAACAGACACCGGCATTCCGATATTATCCAAGTAATGAGAAAACATCGGAATACCGCGAGAGTGTTTATGTAGGATATCGCTATTTTGATACTTCAAAAGTCCGGGTGCAATATCCATTTGGCTTTGGGCTTTCCTATACGGAATTTACATATTCTGATCTTATCATAGAAGAGGATGGAATCAAAGTTTCGGTTACAAATACAGGTGACAGAGACGGAGCTGAGGTTGTTCAGATGTATGTAGGACTTCCTAATGCAATCGTGTTCCGACCGGAAAAAGAACTGAAAGGTTTTGCAAAAGTTTATCTAAAGGCAGGAGAAAGCAGACAGCTCAGGATTCCGTTTGATGATAAGACATTCCGTTATTGGAATATAAAAACGGGACAGTGGGAAATAGAAACAGGAACTTATCAGATTATGGTAGGAGCCAGTGTTGCAGATATTCGTTTAACAGGTATGACTGAGAGAACAGGAAATAGTAAAGGGTATCCGTATAATCCGGCAAAAATGCCTTACTATTATACAGGAATCGTGCAGAAAATATCAGATGAGGAATTTCGTGAACTTCTTGGCCATGAGATACCGAACAGAAGATGGAGTGGAAATCTGGAAATCAATGATGCAATTTGTCAGATGTATTATGCAAAAAGCCGACTTGCAAGACTGATATACAGATGTCTCACAAAAATGAAAAAGAAGAGTGAGGCACAGGGAAAGCCGGATCTGAATATTCTTTTTATTTATAATATGCCGTTTCGGGGGATTGCCAAGATGACCGGCGGGGCAGTCAGTATGGAAATGGTATATGGAATTGTCGATGCTGTAAATGGCCACTTTATGCTTGGAGTAAAAAAAGTAGTTGGCGGATATTTCAGAAACAGAAGAAATAATAAGAAATATGAAAAATTATTAAAAGGAGCCGGAGGAAAGTGCAGATGAATCATATAAAAAATATATGGAAATGTTTTGAAGAGAAACATTCTGCTATTGCAAAATGGCTTTATCAGATATTCTATTTTGTTATATTCAGTATGGGCGTGACAGTATTCCAGTATCTTGTATTTACATTTTTACCAGGGATTTTGGGAATTGGACTGGCTGGTACAGAGTTTATGTGGCCAAAGGTTTCCATGAATCTGTTTGGAGTAAAATTTACATGGAGTTTGCTGGGGTATAATGTATTGCGTGATGCAACGGGAAATATACTGATCGGTGGTGGACTTGGCTATTTTATCAGTTATGAATTGGGGTCATTTCTTGCACAGTGTATCAATTTTCCACTTCAGAGAAATATTACTTTTAAAAGCCATGGAAATCCTGTATATCAGGCAATCTGGTATTTTGTTGCATGGGTGGTAATTTCACTGATTTGTAATGGATTTAATAATCTGTGGATGCCAGTTGCATCTGCATATGTGGCCCCGGCAGTCTATAACATGCTTGTGACAATTATTACAGGTGGAGTTTCCATGGTGATTTTTTTCTTTGTGTTTAAAATTATTTTCCCAGAGGGGAAGACTGAATAGAAGAAATTAGCAAGTATGCCTGAAATCTAATAATAAAAGAGATGAGGAGTGGTAAGAAAATCAGACAAATATATATAGCCAACAATGGCTTGATCTCCTTTTTTGTTTTGATGTTATTTTTATTATAACAGCATATTGACAGCGACGCAAGGGGATGCTAAAATAATTTGAAGTAAGAATAAAAATAACACTCACTTGAAAGGAATGGTGACAATGAACTTCTATGATGATCTGGTCATGCAGACCCAGATGAATTATTCCAGACACTATCATATCTATGCTTCCGGCAGTACGCCTTATCAGCTGACTGACAAAAAGCCGCTGCCGTATAGCGAACAGATTAATCGGTTGGTACAGGAGGTAAAGGAAGCTGACTGTGTGGTAGTGGGCGGGGCCTCCGGCCTGTCCGCTGCTGGTGGCGGAGATTTTTACTACGAGGACAGCGACTCCTACCGCAAATACTTCCGACCTTTTGCCGAGAAGTACCACTTCAAAGGTGCTTTTGCAGGGATGATGCACCCATGGAAGACAAGGGAAGAGTATTGGGGGTATCTCGCCACCTTCCTTCACACCACCCAGACCGCACCTGTGCGTCATCCCTATCTGGATCTGGACGCTTTGCTGAAAGGCAAGGACTTCTTCATCCTCACCACTAACCAGGATACCCAGTTTGTCAAACTCTACCCGGAGGAGAAGGTGGCGGAGGTCCAGGGGGATCACCGCTTCTTCCAGTGTGCCGCCTGTTGTACCGATGACACTTGGGATGCGGTAAAGCCGGTGGCTGATATGGTAGCCGCTATGGGGGATGGTACGAAGATTCCTACGGATCTCATTCCCCGGTGCCCCCACTGCGGCGGTGAGGCATTCCCTTGGGTGCGAGGATATGGGAATTTTCTGCAAGGAAAGAAATACGAAGAACAGTACGAAAAAATTTCTCGCTATGTGCTGGAACACAAAGACAGAAAAATTCTGTTCCTGGAGCTGGGAGTGGGCCGCATGACTCCCATGTTTATCCAAGAACCTTTCTGGAACATGACCCTCAGCTTTCCCCATGCTCGATATATTGCTATCAACAACAAGTATGACTTCCTGCCCAAGCAGTTGGAGGACAAGGGTATGACCATTGTGGCCGACATTGCTCAAGTGCTACGGGATGCACGGGATACCATGGACAGCGGAGATAACGATCGATGAGGGTTGCAAACCAAGCGACGCTTCAAGAATTTGCCGAGCGTATTGATCAAGCAGATGCTGTTGTGATCGGAGGCGGCTCCGGCCTGTCAAGCGCGGCTGGATACGACCACTACCATTGGTCCCCGGCACTTTCGGAGGCATTGGCTCCCTTTCGCGAACAGTATGGCTTTACCTCTCCGCTGGCTGGATTCTACCATTGCTTTTCCAGCTATGGAGAGCAGTGGGGATATTACAGTCAATATATCTGCTTCATGTGGGAAGCCCCTACTGGGCAGCCCTATCTGGACCTGCGGGCGCTTATTGCGGACAAACCTGCTTTTGTTCTGACCACCAATGTGGATCAGCAGTTTTTTCGAGTATTTCCCCAGAAACAAATTTGCGCCTTTCAGGGAGACTTTAGCTACTGCCAATGCAGTCAGCCCTGCCGGGATGATATTTGGGAAAACCGCGAACTGGTGAAGGAACTGACTGGTTGCTTGGCAGGTGTTCGCCTGCCGGAGGAATCTGTTCCTCGTTGCCCGGATTGCGGGCGGGTGCTGGTGCCCTGGGTACGAGATGATACCTTTCTGGAGGGAACCTTCTGGCAGGATAGTCTGCACCGCTACCATAGCTTCCTGCGACACTGGATAATGGATCAGTCCGACAAAAAAGTCCTGCTGTTGGAACTTGGCGTGGGTGAGATGACGCCCAGTATCATCAAACTACCCTTCTGGGAACTTACTGCCAAAAACGAAAACGTCTTTTATGCATGTCTTAATCGAGAGGCATCTCATAGTCCGGAGCACCTGCGGGGACGCAGCCTGTATCTGCAAGGAGATTTGGCGGAAACTCTGGCTGCTCTCCGGCAGGTGCGATCCATCGCAGCAAACATAAAATAGAAAGGGGCGAACGAATATGATTGATTGGAATCCTATTGCGGAAAAATTCAGAGAAGCGGACGCTATCTTGATCGGAGCCAGTAACGGCCTGTCCATTACCGAAGGACTGCATTTGTTTGCGGACAATGCGGCTTTTGAAAGACTGTTTGGGGATTTCAAACAAAAATACGGCTTACGTTGTATTTTGCAGGGCATGATGGCCGGATGGCCCAGCGAGGAGGAAAAGTGGGCCTTCTGGGCTCGGCTCATCCATCATTACTGCGGGCAGTACCAGCCTACGCCGGTGATGAACGATTTGAAGGCCATTGTGGGAGAGAAAGATTACTTTGTCGTCACATCAAACGGAGAAGGTCACTTTGAACTGTGTGGCTTCGATCCGACGAAAATCTATGAAATCGAGGGCAACTGGTTTACGATGCAGTGTGCCCGCCCCTGCCACGACACCCTCTATTCAAGTTTAGAGGTGGCCGAAAAATTATCGGCTGCCGAACAGGGCGGCCATGTGCCTACAGAGTTGGTGCCGCGTTGTCCCAAGTGCGGAGGTCCCATGGACATCCACATGGGCGCAGGTCAGAGAATGATTCTGGATACCGCTGCCCAGGCACGGTTCCAAAACTTTCTGAAAACCTACCACGGAAAGAAACTGGTGGTTCTGGAGCTGGGCATTGGCTGGCGTAATCAGCTGATCAAGGCCCCGATGATGCGCATGGTGGCAAGCGAGCCAAACGCCACTTATGTGACCATCAATCTGGGGGAGATCTACATTGCGGACAATATCAAAGAGAAGTCCTTCGGACTGGACGGGCGGCTGGATGAGCTGCTGCCTGCTCTCCGGGAGGCGTGCGAGGCATGACGATTTCGGAGCAGGCTAATAATGACTATACGAATGCATAAAAAGGTTAAAATCACCGTGCTGCGGACGGAATATGATCAGGAACTGGCAGAACAGTATGCAATTCCTAATTTGGGGATGTGTCCTTTTCATCAGAAAGGTCAAGTGCTGTACAGCGATGGCATCAATCCGCCGGATGGGATGTGTGGCGTTGCTTGGCAGGTGATTGCTCCCATGGCGCGTCAGTTATCCTTGGGGGAACTGGTTCAGCCGTCTGGCACTTGGCTCAATGATGATACGATTGGTGTGTTTGCATGTCCAGACGGCATCCGGCCTGTTATTTTTCTCTTGGAGGCGGAGTAAGGAATGCAGTGGACAGATAGAAAGATCCGATGCCATTGGGTGAACCCGACTAATACCACTTATCTGCGATACCATGACGAGGAATGGGGCAGACCGGTCCACGATGACCATATGCTGTTTGAAATGTTGATTTTGGAGAATTTTCAGGCAGGTCTCACCTGGGAATGTGTCTTAAATAAGCGGGAAGCGTTTCGCCGTGCTTTTGACGGGTTTGATTTACGAAAAGTGGCATCTTATAGCGAAGAAAAATTGGCGGCTCTGCAAGCTGACTCTGGAATCATCCGTAACCGGCTGAAAATACGAGCCGCAGTAGTCAACGCACAAGTGTTTCAAAAGATACAGCAAGAGTGGGGCAGTTTTGACCGATACTTATGGCATTGGACAGAGAAAAAAATCATCCAAGAAGTAGACAAGGTTAGCTCACCATTATCTGATGCCGTCTCAAAAGATTTGAAAAAGCGGGGCATGAAGTTTGTTGGGACTATAATCATCTATGCCTATTTGCAGGCGGTGGGAGTTATCAACTCTCATGAATCAGGTTGCTTCCTGAATCCTTTGCAGCAGTAGAGAATGCATAAAAAGCCGGGAAGTTGACTCAAATTGTCAATGCCTCCCGGCTATTATCATACAGATATTAATATAGTTAGAATCATGGTATATATTTCATTCCCCATTGGGAAATGGCGTAAAAGACCGGCAGCAGGTCACGACCTTTCTCAGTAAGGAAATATTCCACCCGCAAGGGCATCTCGTTGTATTGGATTCGCTGTATCAAATCATCGGCTTCCAACTCTTTGAGGGCATTTGTCAGCGCCGTATTTGTAATTGGCTTTAGCATCTTTTTCAGTTCCCCAAACCGCATGGGGCACTTGATGCACAGTTCATAGAGAATTTGGAGTTTCCATTTGCCCTGCAGCATTTGAACCACCGGCGTGACCGGGCAGTTTCCCTCGTCGGTTAGAATGACACTGCCAACCTTTTCTTTGAATTCTTCATAAGTCATAATTGGAGCTTTCCTCATCTTTTGCAGTATATTTTTTGATACCAGGTATAAATAATTTGCGTACTTGAACAAAAATTGCTATCAGATATAATAAATATATCACGGGTTGACCATGCAGTCAACGACTGAAATTTCTTAGAAAGGTCTGAATTTTATGAAAGAACTGAACATTATGGAGGCTACTGTTCTGACCTCCCCCAATCCGCTGACACTGATCTGCTCTAAAAAGGAGGATGGTTCTACGAACCTGGCTCCCATTTGCTTTGTGTCTTACCTCTCCTTCAATCCGCCTATGGTGGGCTTCGCCACTGGCAAACAGTCCCACACCGGCAAGCGTGTGCGTGAGACCGGCAAAGTCGTCGTCACTGTTCCCGGCGAGAGTCTGGCTGGCGCAGTAATGGCCTGCGGAGCATCTACCGGAGCCGAGACCGACAAGGCGGCCGCCAACAACATCGAGATGATGGCTGTGGAGGGCAGCGACATCCAGATTCCGGCGGACACCCGGCTGGCGATGGTGGCTACCTTGCAGCAGTCGGTGGAGGTGGGCGACCATATCCTGCACATCTGTCAGGTGGACAAGTTCCTGGGCGATGAGGACAAGAAGGGCCTGTATGCCTGGAACGGCTTCGGGAAAGTTGCACCTGCGGTAGAAGGCTAAATCTTAAAACGGTAAGGAGGTGTCAGCGGTGGCTGTTTGTATCAAAGACTGTATTCAGAACATGAATCTGGTGATCGGCTGTACTATTAGTTGCAGCTACTGCTACGCCAGAAACAATGTTCGTCGGTTTCACATGATCGACGACTTTGAAAAGCCGGAGTTTTTTCCAAATAAGCTGCGGCTGATGGAGAAAAAGCGCCCACAAAATTTTCTGCTCACCGGCATGAGCGATTTTTCCCACTGGAAGCCAGAGTGGCGGGAACAGATATTTGACAAGATGACTGAAAACCCACAGCATCAGTATCTGTTCTTGACTAAGAGACCGGAGGGCATCGTCTTTTCCACCCCATTAGACAACGCTTGGTTTGGTGTAACTGTTACCTCCAGTAAAGAGAAAAACCGTATCCGGACTTTGCGGGAGCATATCCATGGCGGACATTATCATGTGACCTTTGAACCTATGTTTGATGATGTTGGCATGGTAGACCTTACCGGAATTGAGTGGATCGTCATTGGGACTGAGACCGGACATAGGAAGGGCAAAGCTGTATCGAAACCGGAATGGGTGTGGAACCTGACACATCAGGCCCATGCGCTGGGCATCCCTGTATTCATGAAGGAAGATCTACTTCCTATCATGGGAGAGGCACATATGGTACAAGAATTTCCCCCGGCTTTTTACCGGGTATTGGAGGAACAGAAGACATGGCGGAAGTAAAAGAGAGCAGCATTCTGATTCAGGATGTAGAAACCAAAAATAATATGACAAAATCCACCCTGCCGGTGGGAGGCTATTCCGTCAATCCTTATGTGGGCTGTACCCATGGCTGCAAATACTGCTACGCCTCGTTTATGAAGAGATTTACCGGGCACACCGAACCGTGGGGTACATTCCTGGATGTGAAACATTGGCCGGCAATCAAAAATCCGCAAAAGTACAAAGGGCAGCGCGTAGTCATCGGTTCAGTGACCGATGGCTATCTGCCCCAGGAGGCTCAGTTTCAGAACACCCGAAAACTTCTTGAGCAGCTCCGGGGCAGCGAGGCAGAAATTCTCATCTGTACCAAGTCAGACTTGGTAATCCGTGACATCGACCTCCTGAAAGAACTGGGAAAGGTCACGGTTTCCTGGTCGATCAATACGCTGGACGAGGATTTCAAAAACGATATGGACAATGCCGTCAGCATTAAGCGACGGCTGGATGCCATGAAGCAGGTTTATGACGCAGGTATCCGCACCGTATGCTTTATTGCTCCGGTTTTTCCCGGTATCACGGATTTTGAGGCTATCTTCCATCAGGTCAGAAATCAGTGCGACCTGGTATGGCTGGAAAATCTAAACCTGCGAGGCGGATTCAAAAAAGACATCCTTGACTATATACGTAAAAAACATCCTGACTTGGTTCCGCTGTACGACGCTATCTACAACAAGAGGGACAGAAGCTACTTCCGTGGTTTGGAGGATCAAGCGGAACGGCTGGCGAAAGAAAACAGCTGTCCCTTCGTGGACAACGAGCTGCCCTACGGACGAGCAGAGCCTGGGCACCCGGTCATTGTGGATTACTTTTACCATGAGGAAGTGCGTGGCTCGGAAAACACCGGGCGACGCAACCCCAAAAAATAATTTGTGAAATAAATGGGTTCTGACATGGAGCTGTGCTTCAATGTCAGAACCTTTTTTAGCACTGTTTACCCATTCAGAAGTTTTCTTATCCCTCTTGGAAGGACTTGTACTCCGTCCATTGCCTTTCGATTTTCCCCGCTCTACAATGTAGACAGAATGATTAAATGATTGTTTATTGATATTGAGAGGTGAGAAAGATGCTTTTGAAGGATGCGAAGATTGGACGGACTTATACCGTAAAGTCCATTCATCTTCCCTTTCAGCTTGAGCGGCGTTTGGAGGCTTTGGGCATGACCCGTCAGACCGCCATCTCTGTGCTGAACCGAAAAGGAAAGGGAATTTTGATTATTAAACTGCGGGGCACCCGCTTTGCCCTGGGGTATAACATTACCCAAAATATTACGGTGGAAGAAGGTGAAGTGCATGAGTGAGCATGAAATGACCATTGGATTTATCGGCAACCCGAACTGCGGCAAGACCACCCTGTTCAACGCCTATACCGGGGCCAACCTGAAAGTGGCCAACTGGCCGGGCGTGACCGTGGAGAAGGTGGAGGGCGTCATGAAGGACCACGACCTTACCATCCATCTGGTAGACTTACCCGGCACCTACAGCCTGACCTCCTATACCATGGAGGAAACCGTCTCCCGGCAGTTTATCATCAGCGATGAGGTGGATGTCATCATCAATGTGGCGGATGCCTCCGCACTGGAACGCAGTCTCTATCTGACCTTGCAGCTGCTGGAGCTGGGCAAGCCAGTGGTGCTGGCTCTGAACATGATGGACATTGTAGAAAAGCGGGGCATGGAGATCGACCTGCACCGTCTGCCGGAGATGCTGGGCATCCCGGTAATCCCGGTCTCCGCCCGTCAGCACCGTGGGCTAGATATTCTGCTCCATGCCGCCGCCCACCACAAGGATTGCACCGACCCGGACTGTTTGATCCACCACCATAAGGTCCGTTCCAAACACCAGCACGATCACCACTCAGAGTATGCCATGGTCTATTTCGATGAGATCGAGGACAAGATCGACCAGATCATGCTGGAGCTGAAGCGTCGTTATCCAGGTCTGACGAACTACCGCTGGCATGCGCTGAAGCTGCTGGAGGAGGATAAGGAGATCACGGAGAAGTACCCGGTGAACCTTCCACAGGTGCTGGATCGCAGCTACGAGTCGGACATCATCAACCAGAAATATGACTTCATCGGGGAAATCATCGGTGAAGTCCTGCTCCACAAGGAACGGCAGGATCTGCTCACCGAGCGGGCGGACCTGGCCATCGGCTATTCCCCCACGGTCAGCACCTCCATCTACGCCGGGGACTACACCCTGCAGCAGGCCAAGTGGGTGCTCACCGCCCGCAACTCCATCTATCAGGGGGAATACACCGGCGAGGAAGTCTGGCGGTTCATGGACTGGCTGGTGAATGTGAAGGAGGACGGCTCCAACCCCATCCAGCACCGCAATCTGATGCCCGTCACCAGCGGTATGGAGTACACCGTTACCGAGTATGAGCGAGGCAAGTTCCGTCTGGAGGAAGTGACCGTGAACGGTCAGCCTCTGGACAAAAACTGCACCTACACCCTGCTGCTGGTGGGTGCGGACAACTTCCTAGAGCACGAGACCTTCTGCAACTGTCCTATGCCCGAGGATCTGAAGGCGAAGCGCGAGGCTTATCTGGTAAGTGATTTCTCCAGTCAGGAAGGTATGCAGGAGGCGCTGGAGAAGACCGGGCAGTTCCTGGCTCCGTCGGAGTATGTGACCATTCGTCAGGGTAAATAAGAAACCAGAATAATTTCGAAAGGAGGGCTGTGCCGTGAAAAAACGTTGGAGCGCTTTGCTGCTGGTGCTTGTATTGGTAGCAGGGGTTATCTGGGCGGGTTCTGCCTACTTTGACTTTGTGTCGCAGACAATTTTTGACGAGAGCACCGCCCACCTGACGGAGATTTTTCATCAGGCAAACCAGCAATTATATAATCTGGTTTCCGTCAACTGGAGCCGGATGCGGATGTGGGCGCCCTATATTGAAAAAACGCAGAGCGAAGAGGAAATTGTCGCCTATGTGAATCAGGCCCGTGAGGAAAGCAATTTCACCAACTTCTATTTCATCTCCCGGGACGGCGAATACATCACGCTGTCAGAGGGCAGGGGTTATCTGGATCTGCGGGAGCAGCTCCCCACCCTGATACTGGATGATCAACCCATCGTCGTCAACTCCGTTGTCCCGGACCAGCCGGAGATTATGGTGTTTGCCATTCCCTCCGAGCGGGGCAGCTTCCGGGGCTTTGATTACGAGGCCATCGCCATTACCTATAACAACTCGGATATGGTGGAGGCATTGAAGATCTCAGCTTTTAACGGTCAAGCCAGCACCTATGCGGTTCTGCCCGACGGACGCATTGCCGTGGACAACAGCAGCGAGGCTATGGACAGCGTCCACAATCTCTTTGTTCTGCTGGAGGAATCGAAAAGTCTGACCGACGATCAGATCACTGCCTTACAGCAGGATTTCCTGTCCGGCAATTCCGGTTCGCTGCTGTTCAAAATCAACGGCGTCTCCAATTATCTGGTGTATGAGTCCGCCAATTTTCAAAACTGGACTGTTGTGGGTATTGTGCCGGCCGATGTGGTCAACTCCAGTATGAACGAGCTTCAGACCACCACGATAACCGTGGTCTCGGCAATTACCATTGCTATGGCTGTTATGCTTCTGCTGCTGGTGATTATACAAAACCGGCAGAAGCTGAAGCAGAAAGATAAAGCGCTGCTTGCCCGTGACGAGCTGTTCTCCAAGCTGTCCGTCAATGTGGATGATGTTTTCCTGATGGTGGACGCGAAGGATCTCCGTGTGGAATATGTAAGCCCCAACATTGAGAAGCTGGTGGGTATTTCGGAGCAGCAGGTCTTCGACGACATCCACGAGATCGAACATCTGCTCCAGACAGATGAATCGGAGCACATTCTGGATCAGTTGTCCGATATTCTGCCCGGCGAACAGCGTCTGTGGGATCGGGAATATATTCATCAAATAACCGGCGAAGAGCTGTGGTTCCGGGTAGCCGCGTTCTGTACGGATATACAGGGAGAGGCGAAATACATTCTGGATTTATCCGACCGCACCAAGGACAAGAAGATCAATCAGAAGCTTGCGGATGCCGTCCATACCGCGGAAAACGCCAGCACCGCAAAGAGCACCTTCCTGAACAATATGTCCCATGATATCCGGACACCCATGAACGCCATCATCGGCTTTACCAACATTGCGCTGAAGCAGAATCCCAAGCCCGAGGTCAAAGCCTGTCTGGATAAGATCAGTGACAGCTCCGAGCATTTGCTTGCGCTCATCAACGATGTGCTGGACATCAGCCGCATCGAAAGCGGTAAGGTGCAATACACACCCGCACCGGTTGATATTACCGAAGTATCGGATTCTGTGCTTTCCATCATGTACGGCTACCTGTCCAATCGTGACATCACCTTCCAAACCGAACTGGGGCAGCCCCAAAAGCGCTATGTGCTGACCGACGCAGTGCGGGTCCGTGAGGTGCTTGTAAACATTCTTGGAAATGCAGTGAAGTTTACCAATGATGGGGGAACCGTCACCTATGCGGTGAGCTACCATCCCGGAGAAGATGAGCACTTCATCCGGGTACGATATCGGATTTCCGACACCGGTATTGGGATGTCTGAAGAATTTGTTACGCACATCTTTGACGAGTTTTCGCAGGAGGAGCATGGCGCCCGAACCCAGTATAAGGGTACCGGTTTAGGTATGGCTATCACAAAGCGGTATGTAGACCTGATGGGTGGAACGATTAGCGTGGAGAGCAAGAAGGGCGTTGGTTCAACCTTTACGGTTGAGCTGCCTATGGAGATCGCGGATTCCTGTGAAGGAAAGAAAACCGATTTTGCTGTTGGCAAAGTGGACTTACATGGTTTGAAGGTTCTCCTTGCCGAAGACAATGACCTGAATGCAGAGATCGCAATTGTGCAGCTGGAAGAACTGGGAATGCATATTACCAGGGCTGTCGATGGTGAAGAAGCAGTCAGATGCTTTGCTGAAAATCTACAAGGTACATTTGATATCATTCTTATGGATGTTATGATGCCGAAGATGAATGGTTATGAAGCAACAAAAGCCATCCGAAGTATACAAAATCGTCCGGATGCCGCCCAAATCCCGATCATCGCCATGACAGCCAACGCCTTTGCCGAGGATGTGCAGGCGTCTTTGGATGCAGGAATGAATGGGCACTTGTCAAAGCCCATTGTGATGGACGAGGTAATCGAAACCATTGCACGGAATTTGGACAGGTGAGTTGCATTAGCGCATACATAGATGGAAGCATTTTCCTGTTTGATGCTTGACAAGTGACTTATAATAAGAGAAAAGAGATATTGCATCCCCAGCGTTGTAATATCTCTTTTTT
>JALERM010000193.1 GCA_022764165.1 Eubacterium sp.
TAACGCATGAGCGATATTATTGAAGCATTAAAAAACGCTCCTGACTATATCGGGGGTACAGGCAGAACGGAAGATGAAATCCGAAATGCAGAGGAATTGATCGGTGTTGAATTTGCTTCCGATTACAGATGCTATCTTAAAGAAATCGGACTGGCTTGCTTTGATGGGCATGAACTGACTGGCATCTGTAAATCTACCCGATTGAATGTTGTTGATGTAACTATTGCTCAGCGTGAACTGTATCCTGAGGCCTGCTCCTGGTATGTGATTGAGGAAACAAATATTGACGGGATTGTTATATGGCAGGCTCCTGCGGGAGATATTTACGAAACTGCTCCGGGTATCAAAACACGCAAAGGTTTCGATTCTTTAACAGAGTATATAGAAGATCTTTGCTGATAAAGTTTCTTCCAAGCAGAAAAGAACTTCGTCCCAAGTTGGGATGAAGTTCTTTTTTTGATATTATTTCTGCTTCGATGGAGTTATAGAATCGGATAACTCATAAATAAGTTCCCAATCAAGAGGGTATGCGTTTACTATTACATCGCCAGATGCCATGTCGTTTTGAGTGGCACTACTTCCGTCAGAAAATTCAATATTGACGATGTGGTAACAGTGTACATCGTGCTTGAATTGGCTATGTAAAGAATCTCCCCATTCACGCAGGTATAGCAACTTTGTACCTGTATTATTGTTATTAAGCAGGTACTGCATGACAGGCTTAAGAGCGGTATTAAATGCCGAGAATGTTTCTGAAAAAGTTTTTAGCAAATCAACATCGCTACCGCATGCAGCCATATAGTCTTTATCAATCTGTTTCCATTTTTTATACTCAGAAAGCAATCTGGAAGTATTACTTGATATTCCTATCCCGGTAGTGCAATTAAATCCGTGAACAACATTTTTGCAATGCTGTGAACAATTTCTTAAATGAGATGTAAAGGCATACTCTATATGATCGTCATACGCACTGGACGTTCCTGTCTTGAAAATTTTCCATAAATCTGAATCTTCGCCGTATGCTCTTTTAATTTCGGTTTCCATATGATCCAGACAAGTTCTAAATTCAAACAAAAAGCCACGAACCAATCGTTCAGCTGTATGCAAATTTCGTAAAATATAATTCCCGCTGCTATTACTTCCATTGCTCCACTCAATAAGTTCATCCCACGCATTGCTTACGCATTTTCCTAAAAAATAAAAATCCAAAACTTGATTTATGGAATCAGAGGCTTCCAGAATTTTTAAGCAGGTTTCGCTATTTATATTATCAATAAAAGTTAATTTATTCTCATACATATCTACGAAATAGTACACTTAATAACCTCCAAACTATTTGCTTATATAATCATCGATCACCGTAATTCTATCATGACAGATATGTTTTTTCAACGAATGAATATTTGAGTAGCCGGTATCGCAGATACCATTCAAAGGAGTTCAGGGATGCTGCCATGATAAGCAAGTTTTTGAAATTGAACCAAAGGGACAATTCATAAAAATAAGCAAAGTGGTACCACTTTGCTCTGCTTGCCGATTTGTGATATTAATTAAATCTATTTCATTCTATGAAATGTATAGATTGAGTTTCTCAAATAAAAATTGAAATATAAGATTACGGATGATATAATTGAAAATAGAACGTTATAAAGTTTTGTATAAACAGGAGGCGTAATATGGCTGTCTGCTACAACAAACTATGGAAAATCTTGATTGACAAAGATATGAGCAAGACTCAATTAATTAAAGCTGCAAAGATTAGCACAAATGCAATGGCAAAACTCGGAAAAAATGAAGATGTAAGAGTTGAAGTACTGGTAAAAATCTGTAGTACACTTGGGTGTACCTTGGACGATATTTTGGAAATCATTCCAAATGAACACAAAAAAGAGGTGGATAAACGTGAGAAATAAAAAATATTCTTGCCCAAATGGATGTTCACTACCACCGAGGAAGAAAGTTCTTCGTGAGTTCCATGATAGCACATATGGATTTGATTATTATGATTTTTCTTTTTGCCCTTCTTGTGGAAGTTTGATGCCTTATTCATTAGATAAGCTGAAAGTTTTTTTCGAGGTTTACAACATACATCCAGCACTTGTTGTGATATAACATAGTTGTAACACCTCGACCTAATAGGATATAATCTTAGGAGGAAACGAGGTATGTCACAAATGAGTAAACACTATGAACCAGAATTCAAGAAGAAGATAGTTCGTCTTCATCTTGAGGAGGGAAGGACCCTCAAAGGGCTTGCTGCCGAATATGGTGTATCCAAGGCAAGTATATCTATCTGGATCAAGCAGTTCCGCAAAGAATGCCAAACAAATGAAGAAGCCAAAGCTGATTATGATTACATGAAGGAGAATCTGCAATTGAAAAAGCAGTTGGCAGAACTTCAGAAGGAAAATGACTTCCTAAAAAAAGCGGCGGCATTCTTTGCGAAGGAAATCGATTAGCGGCTTATCGATTTATTCAGCAGTATGGGCACAAATATGGTGTCCGTTGGTTGTTGAAAAGACTGAATATCTTACCAAATGCTTATTATAATTTTCTGAAAAACAGAAAATGTGATTATCATAAGCATAAGGACAAAATCAAGCGTGAAATTGTGAATATATACCACTCTCACAACGGCACAGATGGTTACAGAACCATGCATGCTTATCTCCTTCGCAGAGGATATAACATCAGTCGCATAACTGTCCATAAATACATGAATACAGAGCTTCAGTTATTCTCAATTGTAAGGAAACGCAAGCCGGACTATGAATACGGTGCACCTCATAAAGTGTTTGAGAATAAGCTCCATCAGGATTTTAAGGCAGAATCCATTAACCAGAAATGGTGCACTGATTTTACCTGTTTATTTTTAACGAATGGCAGCAAACGTTATAATTGCACGATTATTGATCTATATGACAGAAGCGTTATTGCCAGCATTACCGACAAACACATAACCGCAGAGCTTGCAAAAAGGACCCTGCAGAAAGCAATTGATTCCCAGCCGGGCTTAGATCCCAGCTGCCTGATTCTTCACTCGGATCAGGGAAGCCAGTATACCTCAAAGGAATTCACAGAATACTGCGAATCAGTTGGTATAACGCAAAGTATGAGCAAGGCTGGATATCCATACGATAATGCCCCTATGGAGCGATATTACAACACTCTCAAGAATGAATTGATAAATCATCATTACTATCATTCTGAGAAAGAATTATATACATCCATCGAAGAATTTGCGTATGTCCATTATAACCATGAACGACCGCATTCTTATAATAATTACAAAACGCCTTTCGAGGCACGCTACGGGGC
>JALERM010000004.1 GCA_022764165.1 Eubacterium sp.
AAACTCCGCAAAAATGGTATCATCCCGTTTCTGATGATACCATTTTCAAAATAGTCATATTCAATTACATAACATCCATCCTGATTTCATCAATGATACTCTTGTCTTTCAGCTTATTCATTTCAAGGCATGTGATTAGCATCACTATCACAAATAGAACAACTATCCCCACCACTAATATTCCCCATGGAATAGAATACAGCACCGGAAATGCTTTTCGGATGGATAAATTGATTACAAATGGAATTGCAATCCCAAATGTGATTCCTAGTATGAATGCTTTTATCATGCATATGATGCTTTCACAATAGATCATTTTCCGAAGCGATGCATTTGTCATTCCGACACTTTTTAGGATTGCAAACTCACGGCTTCGTATTCTGATATTTGTCGCAAGCGTACTTACCACACTCGTAAATCCCATAAAAATCAGTAATATGACAAATCCATACAGAACAATTTCTGCAAGAACAATTGCGATGTTCAACATTTTTACCATGGTATCTACACGGGCGATTCTTACGGTATATCCCTGTTCCACATAGGAATCCTCTGTAAGAATTGGATAGTATTCATCCATAATCTTTCTGGCATATTCCGTGTAGGCCTGTTCATCATCCGGCGTGCAGAACCAGTCAAAATATCTGGCATCAATGTCAGGCACAACCATTCTGACCGGATATGGGTTCATCTCATGAAAGCCTTGTTCTTTCAAGTCTTCTTGATCTAATATTCCTCCAACACGAATTGTCTGTTTCTCGTCTGCTGCATTTACCATCACAATTTCGGTTACGCCTTCCTTAAAAGGACTTATCGTTTTTATTCTTCCATTATCGTTATACGCATAAGTGTTTATCAGAAGATTACCGCCATATGCAGCGTCTGCTCTGTCGCATAATTTTTTATAAAGTTTTTCATCAACTGCTATAAGTTCAACCCTTGTCTCTTTATTCTCATCAAAAATATCTGGAGCCTGCAACATTTCTTCTGAAAGAACATCCTTATCAAGCAATGCATGATAAGTGCATGCATCACTTCCCACACCATAAACTGTGGCGCCATATTCTGATAATTTGTCTGTGATTTCATTGTAATTGTTAGCCGGAATCGGTTCAACAATCTTTTCTTCTTTCTTTCCGGTCTTTCTATGAAACTCAATATCGCGGATGGAGCAATAATCCACCATCATTTCTTTGGAATTAGGATTCATCCACTCCCTGAATTCCTTTGCCTGACCGGAAAGCCCACTTGTCAAAAGAAGCAATAAAACGCCTAGCGACAATGCACGAATGGTTGCTTTATATCCGGTCTTATTTCTTTTGATATTTTTATAAGCAATTGCTCCTTCACAACCAAGGATTTTTTCAGCCCAGCCATCTTTTACTTCAACTTCATCCAAATTTGTGCTTGCTACCATACCCTTTACACACTGTATCGCAGTAAGGTTTCCGACTGCCTTCGCTGGTTTATTTGCAGAGGAAAGTACAATCAGAAAAGAAAAAACTGCTGCCACCAAATAGGTCCATACTGATATATAAAACGGCAGTGAAAACGAAAACGGGCGCATGATGATACTTTGGGCGATATCATTGATATCAGATACAAAACGCCCTGTGATTCTTACGCCAATATAGCCAATCAGCGTTCCTAAAATTAGTCCCAACGGAATGCCAATCATACTAAGCCACAGACTTTCGTACATGACACTCGCTTTGATCTGTTTTTTTGTTCCACCTACACATTTCAGAATTCCAAATTCCTGAATCCTTTTATTGGCACTGGCAGAAAAAATATTCGATATGACCGTCACCGACATATATGCTATCAAAAGTCCCAAAAGCACAGCCGGTACTGCAATGATTGCAGAATAGGCACCAGCATAATCCCCATAACCCGGTCCTAAGAAATCGATAAGCATCTTATTTCCACTTGTAGCAAAGCACATGACAGCCGTAACAAGTGCTGTGGAAAGTGATATTGCAAGGATACTTGCAATCGTTCTCTTTTTGTTTAATTTGATTTGACTAAGTGCGAGCTGTGATGTTATTTTCATTACTTCATCACCTCGTCTTTAACTATTTTTCCATCTTCGATTGTGATGATACGTCCTGCCTGTAGAGCAATCTTTTCATCATGCGTGACCAGAAGAATTGTCTGATTGTATTTCTGGTTAGCAAATTTTAAAATATCCAGAATTTCTTTGCTTGTTTTGCTGTCAAGGTTCCCGGTCGGCTCATCTGCGAGGATAAATGCCGGCTCATTAATTAATGCTCTTCCAATAGATACTCTTTGCTGCTGACCGCCTGACATCTGACCTGGAAGATGTTTTGCTCTTTTCTCAAGACCCAGCATATGCACTATCTCTGTGAGGCGCTCTTTATTCTCTTTTCTTCCATCAAGTTTCCAAGGTAATGCAATATTTTCCTCAGCAGTAAGTGTAGGAATCAGATTATAAAACTGATAAATGATTCCGAGATTTCTTCTTCTGAATATTGCAAGCGCATCCTCATTCATTGATGAAATATCGTTTCCTTCGATTATGACAGAACCACTTGTCGGATGATCGATTCCTCCAATCATGTTCATTAGTGTAGACTTTCCGGAACCGGAAGCACCGATGATAGCAACAAATTCTCCTCTTTCAACGGAAAAAGAAACCTGATCAAGTGCGATTACTTCCGACTCACCCTGACCATATTTCTTTGTTAATTCTTTTACTTCTAAAACAGCCATTGTGTTATCCTCCTTTTTGATTATCTGACATTCATACTAACAATACAAAATGACTGTTTCGTGACTATAACTAAATTTATTGTGACGATTTTGTCACTTAAAAAACTTCATGATAAATGTTGTCCCTTGTCCATCTCCACCAAAGTCAACATCAATATCTCCTCCCTGTCCCTTTACAATCGATAGTGCAAGTGGCATTCCAATTCCAAAACCATTTTCATTCGTGGAATTCTCAAATCTTTTAAAGAG
>JALERM010000035.1 GCA_022764165.1 Eubacterium sp.
GTGCAAATACGTCATAACCCATTATCAGGTGGTTATTGCGGTGAGGTCCCACCTCTTCCCATTCCGAACAGAGAAGTTAAGCTCACTTGCGCCGATGGTACTGCAATGCAATGCGGGAGAGTAGGTAGCCGCCTCCTTTCATCAAGAGCCTCAGATTTCGAAAGATTTCTGAGGCTTTTCTTTTATTATCTATTGTATATTTTGAGTTCTATTGTTCTATAATCTAATTGTATTTTGTATCTTTGCAAAAAAAAATAATTATGTTTTATTATTTAAGCACTTGGTGGAGATGGTTGTGTCGCTGTAAATATTGCCGCGGTTTTGGTGTTCAGTCACCTTCTGCCTATAGCTTTATTCGATATGTTATAAATGAGCATTATCCTTATTATGCATATTCTGAATTGGAAGAACGTTATGAGATGCCTGGCAGATTGCAACATAAGCTAGGCAGACTTCTTTTTCGCTTAGCTAATTACTGGCAGCCCGAAAAGTGTTATAGTATTGAATCTCTTTATTTTCCTTACATTAACGCAGGATGCTATAAAACTGTACTTTGTACTTTGTATGACTTATATGATTCTTCCACAAAGAATTTGGTCGTTATCGATTTAGATCATATAGATAAGGATGAGTTGTATTCTTCTATATTGCCTTTTTGCAATGATAGAACATTATTAGTAGTTTTGGGCTTAAATCATGGAAAAAACAAGCAGTTTTGGCATCGATTGCAATATTCCGAATATACTGGAATTACCTACAATCTGTATTATGCCGGAATCGTCTTTTTTGATAAATCAAAATACAAGCAACATTATCAAGTTAATTTTTAAAATAAAAGGGTTGCCTCATCGCATGGATGGACAACCCTTTCTTTCTTAAAAATCTTATATATCTACTTATTTACGTTTGCGATGATTACGAGTCTTTTGCTTTGAATTCTTTCTATCCTTTTTATTTGCATCACCTGTAGCTATCTTTTCTTTTCGTATTGGTGCAAAATCACCAGCGAGAGTGAAATCAAGCTGCTTCTTCTCTAAGTTTGCTTGCGCAACCTTGATACGGATGGCATCACCTAAAGAATATTTATTGTGATGACGACGGCCTATCAAGCAAAAATTCTTTTCGTCAAAATCGTAATAGTCATCAGCAATGTCTCGCATAGGAACCATGCCTTCGCAATGGTTCTCGTCTATCGTCGCATAGATGCCGTAGGATGTGATACCACTGATGTGGGCATCGAATTCTTCACCGAGTTTGTCACCCATGAATTCTACCATTTTATATTTGATAGAGTCACGCTCAGCATTCTGTGCTATTTGTTCCATCTCAGAGCTATGTTCACAAAGCTCTTCATAATGTTTTTCGTTGGCACTTCTACCACCAGCAGCATATTTGGTTAGCAAGCGATGTACCATCGTGTCAGGATAGCGGCGTATTGGTGAAGTGAAATGAGTATAGTATTCAAATGCAAGACCGAAGTGACCAATGTTATGTACAGAGTATTTTGCCTTCATCATGGCACGTAGTGCTACCATTTGGATGAGGTTGCTTTCAGGTTTTCCATCACAATCTGCCATCAGTTTATTGAGACTCTTGGCAGTAGCACCCTTGGTGCCTTCTGTCTTTATTTTATACCCAAACTTAACAACGAACTCTCGAAGGGTTTCCAATTTCTGTGGGTCAGGATTGTCGTGAATACGATAAGGAAGCGTTTTTGGCTTTTTGCCTTTCTTGACCTTTCCGATGCTTTCTGCGACAGTTCTGTTAGCGAGTAGCATGAACTCCTCGACAAGTTTATTGGCGTCTTTAGAGCGTTTGTAATAGCATCGTATAGGCTTTCCCTTCTCATCTATATCAAAATGCAATTCTTCACGATCGAATTTTACAGCACCATTCTTGAATCGAGCAGCGCGCAATTTCTTTGCTAATTTGTCTAGTGTAATGAGTTGAAGAGCGTTTTCACCCTGATATGGGTGTTCTTTAGTCTCTGCAGGAGCAGGCTCACCTGTACCATCTATTACGCCGTTTGCTTCCAGAAGCTCTTGTACTTCTTCGTATTTATATCTACGATTGCTTTCAATGACAGTATGAACGATGCGATAGTTCTTCACGTTGGCATTCTCATCCATTTCAAAGATAACGCTGTAAGCTAGTTTTTCTTCATTTGGACGGAGTGAACAGATGAAGTTGCATAAACGTTCTGGAAGCATTGGTATTGTGCGGTCTACGAGATAAACCGATGTTGCACGTTTTACAGCTTCCTTATCTATGATACTGCCTTCAGTGACATAGTGAGAAACATCTGCAATGTGCACGCCTACTTGCCAGTTGCCATTTTCTAATTTCTGTATACTCAAGGCATCATCGAAATCTTTAGCATCCTTAGGGTCGATAGTACATGTGAATACCTTTCGGAAGTCCTCGCGTTCCTTGTAATCCTTTTCTGTGATTTCGCCCGAAATCTTGTTGGCAGCATCCTCTACGTTCTTCGGATATTTATAAGGCAATCCGTATTGTGCGAGGATAGAGTTCATTTCAACATCATTGTCACCCATCTGTCCGAGGATGTCAACAACTTCACCGATAGGGCTTTTGTTTTCTCCATCAGGCCATTCGATGATACGCACTACAGCCTTATCATCTGTTTTTCCTCCCTTTACCTTTCGTCTAGGTATGATGATATTGTGAGCAAAAACATCACTAGGTGTTACGAGATAAGCCAAGTCTTTATCTACCTTTAATCTACCAACGAAAGTATCCTTGGCACGTTCTAGGATCTTATTAACTTGGGCTTCTTTGATATGATTCTTTCGACGAGCTAAGAAGGTGAACTCTACACGGTCTCCGTTTAGTGCACCCATAGAGTTTCGTTCAGAAACGAATATAGGTTTTTCAGTGTTATCAGGAATAACCGAGTTCTTGCCGTTTGCTTTTCGAATGAATTTACCTTCCATCACCTGAATACTTTGATTCAAGCGATAAGAATTATCACTTACCTTAGCTAGGTAGTCATCCCATGCCATTTCCTCCATGACGTCAATAGCCAGCATCTTGAGTGGATGCGTGGTAAGATGGAGGGAACGGAATATTTCTTTAAAGCTGAGCGTTTCGCCTGGCCTTTGGGCAAAGAATTCCTGGAGCATCTCAGTGAGTTGCGCCTTATTCATTCTCTTGCCACCTTTTTTACCTTTTCCCATAATTTCGACTGTTATATGACTGTTAATAGTTTTATAAGGCAAAGAAACAAAAAAAAATGGAGAATACAAAGTTTCTTGGTATCTTTTTTCGTTTTTTATCAAATATGTAACAAAAATGGGCACAGATTCCGTCTTTTTTCCCTTTTTAAGAGTAGAAGAAAGGAATATGCTTTTTCTACTCATCGGAAATGCTTCATTCCTGTTTTAGAGGCTTTGGAAAGCCTCTGATGTTACAATGTTGTTACAATTTGAAATATCCGATATAGATATTTCGTAATAAGAAGATTTCTTATTATATTTGCAACTGAAACGTAACAAATATTTCCACAAATACAAATTATTATGGATACAAGTCAATATCTTGTGATTTTTTTTCAGATTCTCGGTTCTTTAGCTTTGCTCATCTATGGTATGAAGGTGATGAGTGAGGCCTTGCAGAAGATGGCAGGATCTCAGTTGCGCCACATTTTGGGTGCTATGAC
>JALERM010000077.1 GCA_022764165.1 Eubacterium sp.
TAAAGCCGGAAAATATCCGCTCTTCTTTTTCTACCGGAAAAGGAGACGCGGATATTTCTGATGTAGTTGACAAATCTTTCAATCTTTTCAAAAAAACTATTGCATTTTATTCAGAATTTGTTATAATAGTTTTGTTACTGCGAAGGAACATTTGCTGGAATAGCTCAGTCGGTAGAGCACTTCACTCGTAATGAAGGGGTCGTCGGTTCAAGTCCGATTTCCAGCTTTATATTTCCAGTATCCTTATCAGTATTACCAATTAGAACTTCCCTTATCCTCAGGGAAGTTCTTTTTTTATCTCAAATTCAAGTACGCCGAGACGTACTTGCTGCGAGGTGCGCGTCATGCTTTGCATGACATAATACATCTGCGCACCTCTGCAATCCGCCGGAGGCTTTATCTTGGAAGGAGATTGGACTCCCACCAAGATTAATTTGTTGCCACTCACCACCTTTAGAGGTGGGAGTCTTATCTTCTTTCAAGATAAAAGCATACGCTGATTTGCAAGAAAGGTCAATAAAAAAGGACAAAATGAAAATACTGAAAAATAAATAAATTGTATAATAAAACACAATAAACATGAAAAAATAGAAAATAGATGGTAAAAAATAACAAAAACATATTGCAAAGCTGAGAAAAAGTTGCTATAATGACGATTAGCTTGAGCGAGAACGACAGAATGTGATTTCAATATCAAGGAGGAAAATTATTATGGCAAAAATGAGAAATATTATCGTAGGACAGTCAGGTGGACCGACTTCAGTTATTAACTCCAGTCTGGCTGGTGTTTATAAGAACGCAATTGAGCGTGGCTTTGACAAAGTATATGGTATGCTGAATGGTATTCAGGGTCTGCTGGATGAGAGATATGTGGATATGTCCACACAGATTCATTCTGATCTGGATATCGAGCTGCTGAAAAGAACACCATCTGCATTCCTGGGCTCCTGCCGTTTCAAACTGCCGGAGATCCATGAGAACATGGAAATTTATGACAAAATCTTTGAAATTCTGGATAAACTGGAAATCGATTCCTTCATTTATATCGGAGGAAATGATTCCATGGATACCATCAAGAAATTGTCTGATTACGCAATCGTAAAAGGACACAAACAGAAATTCCTTGGCGTTCCGAAAACAATTGATAATGACCTGGCTCTGACAGACCACACACCGGGATTCGGAAGTGCCGCAAAATATATTGCAGCTTCCACAAAGGAAATCATCCGCGATGCACTGGGTCTGACCTATAAAAAAGACATGATCACTGTTGTTGAAGTTATGGGACGTAATGCAGGCTGGCTGACAGGTGCAACTGCACTGGCTAAGACAGAAGAGTGCGAAGGTCCGGATCTGATTTATCTGCCGGAGATTCCATTTGACATCGATTCATTCCTGGCAAAAGTAAAAGAACTGCTGCAGACCAAACATTCCATCGTTGTTGCTGTATCAGAAGGTATCAAACTGGCTGATGGACGTTATGTCTGCGAACTGTCCGGCGGTGCTGATTATGTAGATGCATTCGGTCACAAACAGCTGACAGGAACTGCTGCTTATCTGGCAGGATTCCTTGGTGCTGAGATTGGCTGCAAGACCAGAAGCGTAGAATTCTCTACTCTGCAGAGAAGTGCTTCTCATATGGCATCCCGTGTGGATATCGATGAAGCATTCATGGTAGGCGGAGCTGCTGTAAAAGCTGCTGATGAAGGATACAACGGAAACATGGTAGTTATCGACCGTGTATCTGATGACCCGTACATGGCATCTGCAGGTATCTACGATGTACATCGTATTGCAAACGAAGAAAAACTGGTACCGAGAGAGTGGATGAACGAAGAAGGAAACTATGTAACAAAAGACTTCGTTGATTATGTTAAACCACTGATCCAGGGAGATTACCAGCCAATCATGGTAAATGGTCTTCCAAGACATCTGGTACTGGATTTAAGCAAATAATTTTTATGAAATTTTTCCCTGGGGATTTTTACATTTTCCCCGGGGAATTTTTACTTGTTTGTTTTAGTGAAACATTAAGGAGAGTTTTCAGTTTTTTTTTGGGCTTTTTACTTGACTATACACTGGAATTTGATTACAATTACAATATACAAGTGCCGTTCAGCACTGGTGAAATATTCCGTTGTCGTTCCTGTGATAACGGATATTTGTATAAATATACTTTTTAGGAGGAAGTAAACAATGGCAAAATGGGTTTACATGTTTACAGAAGGTAATGCAACTATGCGTAATCTTCTGGGCGGTAAAGGTGCCAACCTTGCAGAGATGACCAATCTGGGACTTCCTGTTCCGCAGGGTTTCACAATCACAACAGAAGCTTGTACACAGTACTATGAAGATGGAAGAAAAATCAACGACGAAATTATGGAGCAGATTATGGAAGCCATCGTTAAGATGGAAGAAGTAACCGGCAAAAGATTCGGTGATCTTGAGAATCCTCTTCTGGTATCTGTACGTTCCGGTGCAAGAGCTTCTATGCCTGGTATGATGGATACTATTCTGAACCTTGGTCTGAACGAAGAAGTAGTAGAAGTAGTTGCCAAAAAAACAGGTAATGAGAGATGGGCTCGCGATTGCTACAGAAGATTCATCCAGATGTATTCTGATGTAGTAATGGAAGTTGGTAAAAAATACTTCGAAGAACTGATTGATAAGATGAAAGCTGAAAAAGGTGTAACACAGGACGTTGACCTGACAGCTGAAGACCTGAAAGAACTGGCTAACCAGTTCAAAGCTGAATACAAAGAAAAAATCGGAGCAGACTTCCCGGATGATCCGAAGGAACAGCTGATGGGCGCTATCAAAGCAGTTTTCCGTTCCTGGGACAATCCTCGTGCAAATGTTTACCGTCGTGACAATGACATCCCATACTCCTGGGGTACCGCTGTTAACGTACAGGAAATGGCATTCGGTAACTGGTCTGACGAATCCGGTACAGGTGTTGCATTTACCCGTGATCCTGCTACAGGTGAGAAAAAACTTATGGGCGAGTTCCTTATGAACGCTCAGGGTGAAGACGTAGTTGCAGGTGTACGTACACCACAGCCAATTTCCGCACTGGCAGACGTTATGCCGGAAGTATTTGAACAGTTTACAAAAGTTTGTGCAACTCTGGAAAATCATTACAGAGATATGCAGGATATGGAGTTTACTATCCAGGATAGAAAACTTTTCATGCTGCAGACACGTAATGGTAAGAGAACAGCTCAGGCTGCTCTGAAGATTGCATGTGACCTCGTAGATGAAGGTATGAGAACAGAAGAAGAAGCAGTAGCTATGATCGATCCTCGTAATCTGGATACACTGCTTCATCCACAGTTCGATGCTGCTGCACTGAAAGCCGCTACTCCTATGGGTAAAGGTCTTGGTGCATCTCCTGGAGCTGCTTGCGGTAAAATCGTATTTACAGCAGAAGACGCTGTAGAATGGGCAGCAAGAGGAGAAAAAGTAGTTCTGGTTCGTCTGGAGACCTCTCCGGAAGATATCACAGGTATGAAATCTGCTCAGGGTATCCTGACAGTTCGTGGTGGTATGACATCCCACGCAGCCGTAGTTGCCCGTGGTATGGGTACCTGCTGTGTATCCGGATGCGGAGACATCGCTATGGACGAAGAGAACAAGAGATTTACACTGGCTGGTAAAGAGTTCCATGAAGGAGATCCAATCTCCATCGATGGTACAACAGGTAATATCTATGATGGTATTATTCCTACTGTTGATGCTCAGATCGCTGGTGAATTCGGAAGAATCATGGCTTGGGCTGACAAGTTCAGAAAACTGAAAGTTCGTACCAACGCTGATACTCCTGCAGATGCTAAAAAAGCTCGTGAACTGGGTGCTGAAGGTATCGGTCTTTGCCGTACAGAGCATATGTTCTTCGAAGAAGACAGAATTGCAGCATTCCGTGAAATGATCTGTGCAGATACTGTAGAAGAAAGAGAAGCAGCTCTGGAGAAGATCCTGCCATATCAGCAGGGAGACTTCGAAAAACTGTACGAAGCTCTGGAAGGAAATCCTGTAACTATCCGTTTCCTGGATCCGCCTCTGCATGAGTTCGTTCCTACAGAAGAAGAAGATATCAAGAAACTGGCTGACGCTCAGGGCAAGACAGTAGAAGAAATCAAGACAATCATCGATGGACTGCATGAGTTCAACCCGATGATGGGTCATCGTGGATGCCGTCTGGCAGTTACTTATCCGGAAATCGCTAAGATGCAGACAAAAGCTGTTATCCGCGCTGCTATCAATGTTCAGAAAGCACATGCTGACTGGACAGTAAAACCGGAAATCATGATTCCATTGGTAGGCGATATCAAAGAGCTGAAATATGTTAAGAAATTCGTTGTAGAGACCGCTGACGCTGAAATCGCAGCAGCAGGTATTGATCTGAAGTACGAAGTAGGTACCATGATCGAGATCCCGAGAGCTGCTCTGACAGCTGATGATATTGCAAAAGAAGCTGACTTCTTCTGCTTCGGTACCAACGACCTTACTCAGATGACTTACGGTTTCTCCCGTGACGATGCTGGTAAATTCCTGGATGCATACTATGATGCTAAGATTTTCGAAAACGATCCATTTGCAAAACTGGATCAGACTGGCGTTGGCAAACTGATGGAAATGGCTATCAAACTTGGCAAACCGGTTAACGAAAAACTTCACATCGGTATCTGTGGTGAGCACGGCGGAGATCCTTCTTCCGTTGAGTTCTGCCACAAGATTGGTCTGGACTATGTGTCCTGTTCACCATTCCGTGTGCCGATCGCAAGACTGGCAGCAGCTCAGGCTGCAATCGCTGACAAATAGGAATTGGTTCTCTAAAGCCCAGTACTTAGTTAGTGGATGATTATGATAAGCGTATCATTAGAAATAGTGATACGCTTATTTTTTTATATCATAGGAAAGTCTTCTGACTTTTCTATGATATAGAAACCCTCCGGGGGATGCACACGATGCTCAGAGGAAAGCTGCTAAAGTAGCTGCGCATCGGCGCTCAAAGTGTGCAAGCCTCTCATGAGTGAGGAGTATGGGGAACTGAAGTGGGCTTGCCCACTTTGTTTAGAACTATGTAAAGAATTTGTCGCTAAACAGGATTGATCTGTTAATGGAAAGGTCATAGTCATTTGGACTATGGCTTTTCTGCATTTATAAATAATACATAAACTAATCATCATATATACATTGCAAAATGTCGAAATATGTATAAATACGTTGAGTGATTTTTGGAGAAATTTAAAATAAATACTTGATAATATTGTTGTCAATATATTACAATTGACGTAAGAAAAATGTCAGAAAAAGCAACGTGCATATGCTAAAGAGAGTGTGGTGATAAAGAACAGAAGAGGGAGAGCAAAGTGCATGAGAAAAAGTAAAATAAAATGTATGCAAATTTATAATGAGAGCAAAGATATGTTATATTGGCATCTGAAAAGGGATTGCACTTGGCTGTTTGATGAAGATATCCATGATGTAATGAATGTCGTGTGGAAACAGTTGGCTGATAATGTTGATGAAGTATATCGGCTAAAAGACAGAGCGTCACGAGTTGCATGGGTATTGACTGTAGCTGATAAACAAGCCGAAAAACTTAAAGGGAAGGAGGACGAATGAAGAAGAACGAAAAAATCCAGGATAGCCCTGAGTTCCAGTATTATAAAAATGATTTTGAGAATTTCAAGAAAGAAATGGAGGATGATAAAGAGTACGCTGATCTGAAAATGCCAGATGGATGGGAACAGGACTTTGCTACGACTATTGATGATACTCTTGATGGGAATGAACGGAAGAGAAGAAATAGGATTGTCAAGAGGATTGTGGGGGTTGCGGCTGCTGTGGTGGTGATGGTCTTTGCCGGGAATCTTACAGTGGAACAGGTTAGTGGTGAGAACCTGTTGGAGATGTTTATGAATAAGTATTTTGTTGGAGAAAAACAGCATCAGACTTATGGTAATGAGAATGAAGTGGAGTTTGGTGAAGATAATTATCAAAATATTTTATACTTCGATGGAATTACCCTTGAGGAAGTTAATAGTCAAATTCGGGAGGAACTAAAATGTCCTATGTTCTACTTGGAATATTTGCCAGATGGATTTGATGTTATAGAAGCTTATTATGATAATGAATATCGGGTTATTAGTGTTAAACTGGAAAGAGAAGATGAATATATTTACATTTTCCAGCAGAGACAAGTTAATGAACAAGCATCGGGAATTGCAACTGATAACAGTGAAAGTATAACTATTGAAAATAGCCATTTAAATAAAAAAATAAATATTTATACAGCAAATAGAGATAATAGTTGGTCATTTGCTATTGATGAAAATGGAATGGTATTTTCTGTCTATGCGTTTGTATCAGAAGATGAATGTGTTAAGATCGCAGAAAATATAGAATTTTATTAAAGAGGGAATGTTTATGAAAATTAAAAAGATATTAGCGTTTGTTTTAGCAATGATGATGTTGTTTGTACAAGTGACTTCGGTTTTGGCTGAAGAAACAGATACAACAGAGTGGTATGAACTGGTTGAGGAAGATTTTGAAATGGTCACAGAAGCAGGACAAACAGCTTCTCCTTATGCATTGTACTTAATGGGTGTTATTACTTCTATTACTAAACTTAGTTCTAGCAAAGTGGGTATGCGTGCAGAAGTCAGTTGTACGGATGTTATGAGTAAAATTACGATTACATTCTATTTACAAAAGTTATCCGGTACTTCGTGGAATAATGTTGGTTCTACAACTGTTTATGCATATAATACTTCCAGTACAGCCAAAAAGGTAACGGCATCTAATTTGAGTAGTGGAACATATCGTACAAAGGCATGTGTCATGGTAACAACATCTAATGGATATGGTGAAACTCTTACCGGTTATAGCGGAAGTATAAATCTTCCCTGATAGATTATAACTATGACAAGGGATTATTCCAACAGATAATAACAAGCATAGATAAGTTTAAGCCGTGTCAAATAGATGCGGCTTTACTTATTCTCATGACCTCAATCGCATAAACCTGTAAAAAATTTGTAGTTAATCCATTTTTTATATTTCAGATGTGGTATTAGGAAACAGATTACCTTGTATTGTGTTGTGTGAAAATATCGCTTGATATGCGACCATAAGTTAATTGGCCTTGATAGAATAAAAATAGATGTGAAATAAGCAGATATGGTTTATAATGATAATAGGAATTGAGAAGGCAGGTAATAAAGGCATATGGCAAGTAAAGAGTTGATTGAGGAAGTTGGAAAGTACATAAACAAATACTACGAGCCAGGGACAGATGATATTAAGATGGATGAAGAAATGAAATCCATCTTTGATAAAATAAGAAGCTTCCGAAAAAAGAGAAAGGAACAGAAGAAGCAGGAAGCACCTGCTGACTATGAGACAGATATGTCTGCTCCCGCAGAATTTGATGTGGGCAGCATGAAAAAAACGAAGGTATGATTGATGAGAGGGGATTGACAGATTCTGAAGTTTATACAAAAGCCTATGTTGACCGGAGGCATTTTTCAAAGATCCGGAAAGATATCAACTATACACCAAATAAGAAAACAGTGCTGGCTTTTACAATAGCATTGGAGTTATCCCTGGATGAAGCAAAGGATTTGCTCCGCAGTGCCGGTTTTGCATTATCCAGAAGTTCTAAAACAGATACTATAGTGGCGTATTTTTTGCAAAATAAAATCTATGATATGTTTGAAATTAATGATGTGCTGTATGCTTATGGGCAGCCGGTATTTGATTAAATGATAAAAGGTGAAATCTCAATGTCGCCTGTCAAGCGACCAACTCAGTTGGTTCTGTATATAAAATGTGATTATAAACGATTGAAGGAGGTAATACACAGGGATACCATGATGACCCGTAAAACAGGGTCAAGAAGGAGGTAATCACATGAATACAGGATTAACTGAGTTGGTTTTTATTTTGGACAGAAGTGGTTCTATGGGAGGTCTTGAGAGCGATACAATCGGCGGATTTAATGGAATGATTGAGAGACAGAAATCAGAAGGTAAGCCAGTGAATGTGACAACAGTGTTATTTGATGATCAGGTGGAGATTATTCATGACCGGTTTCCGATAGAGATTATCGAGCCTTTGACAGAAAAAGAATACTATGTCCGGGGTTGTACGGCACTTCTGGATGCATTGGGGGCAGCGATTGAAAAGATTGATAATGTTCAGAAACATCTTCCGGAAGCCCATAAAGCAGGAAAAGTCATTTTTGTCATAACTACGGATGGATTGGAAAATTCCAGTGAGAATTTTACATATGAAAAGATCCGGAGAATGATCAGTGCAAAAAAAAGTGTGGATGGGAATTCTTATTCCTTGGTGCCAACATTGATGCAGGGAAAGAAGCGGAAAATACCTTTTTAGCAGAAGATGATGAAGTGTATGAGTATGGATTTTCGCTTGATGCAAAGCAGGTATATGAAGAATGGTTAATGATTTTGACAAAAGACGGTTTTGAACCATTATTTGAAAGACAGACAGATATTGAAGAAAAAACAACAATAGAGATTACATCCAAATTTGCACGTCAAGGATCAAAAAACAGAGAACTGGCTGAACTCTTAAAAGAAACAATTAAGGAAAAGCAGAAAAATCAATTGTTCTTATATAAACTATATGATAATGGAATAAAGAGAGTTGAACCTGTGATGGAATGGTTTCAATCTATTCAGGTTATTTTTCCAAGTACAAAAGTGCGTTTTTTGCCGATTAGAATAAGCAGAGATATAGATTTTCAGAAATTTATGTCGGATAGTTTAAGCAAGATGGACACTGATGTTGTTCGAGTTTCGGCTGTGAGCAACGAATTGGATTTTCATGATTTTGCTGAAAAATCACATTTCCCAAAAGAATTAATCCAGGATATTGAGGAAAAAAAGCAGGGAATGTTTAGTATGGCCGGAAAGTACTATATTTTTGGGGAAAAACAAGGAAATCGGATGACTCTTATTCAAATTAAATTTGAGCACAAATTAAATTCTAAAAGCGTGGAATTTGATTTGGAAGATGAATCTGATGGTACACAGAGACTACTGGATTTATTGCCAATGCTGTTTGCAATGGATAAAAAGACAAGAAACATTTATTTTGTTGATGAGATAGATAGAAGTCTTCATACAAAATTATCGAAATACTTGTTAAAACTTTTTCTGGAAAATAGTGACGAATCGAATTGTCAGATCCTATATACGGCACATGATGTGAACTTAATCGATTTAGACAATTTCGCACAAGATGAAATATGGTTTGTGGAAAAGAAACTAACAGGTGAAACAACGATAAAACCTATGTCTGATTTTGAGGTGAAAGCAGGTCAGGATGTTTTAAAAGCGTATTTAAGTGGACGTTTTGGGGCAGTTCCTGTCATAAAGGGGGTGTAGATGATGGAACTTATTCATAGAAGAAGTAAGCCGTTTTCTGTGGAAAATCCGTATAGAACAAAACGGCCATCTACCTCTAAAATTATTTTTTTATCATGTGAGGGAAGTGAGACTGAGGAAGAATATATAGAATTGATGAATTTAAAAGAAAAAAAGAATCGATTTACGAATTTTCAAAATATCCTGAGGATGAATTTTGGATTGTTACAGATGTGGATGATAATTTAGATAATCACAAAGCTGAATTTGAAAATGCTATTCAAGCGTGCGATGAAAAAGGTTATAGATATGCTATAAGTAATCCTTTTTTCGAGATATGGTTGTTGTTGCACCATGATGATGTGAATGAAGAAGACAGAAAATATGCAGTAACAGAAAGCCATCCATATAAGGCGACGGACCATTTTAGAATCAGATTAGCAGAAAAGAATACACCGTTGAAAAATCAGAAGCACATACAATTAGAGCATTATTCTGATGAAAAGGTACGAATTGCAGTGAAACGAGCGAAAGAACTTATGGATGGAAGAGAAGAAAAAATTCCATCCCAATATGGAACATACGTATACAAAATTGTAGATGAAATATTAGAAGTGATTTCATAGAATTCTGCGAGGAAAAAATGTCATTAAGTAAAATTGAAGTACAGAACTTTACAATATTTGAAGATATAACCATTCCGTTTTGTAAAGGACTGAATGTTCTGTAAGGATGAGGACGACAAAGTACAGTGTGAGATAGCTGAAGAATTTGAATTATTAGAACACAATGCTATTATGGATACCTTCCGTCAGCTTTATAGAGAAGAAATCGGGTGGTATTAAAATGAAAGTCATAACGGAATCTGAAATGAATTTTGGAAAATTTGATGAAGCAGATGTATTTCACATTGAAGACTCCCAAATCTATAAAAATCTCGGCTCCGGAATAAAGACAGTAGAATTTATTCTAAAATATGATGAGAACAGCATTGTATTTCTGGAAGAGAAGAAAAGCTGCCCCAATGCAGCAAACCGTGCTGCAAATGGTGGATTTATTACAGTGGATAATTTGGAACCGAATCCCAAGAATCCGATTATTGCAGCCTTTTTCAGAAATATAGGCTATGCAGATCAGCTTGGCTCAGGTGTCCGCAATTTGTTTAAGTACAGTAAATACTATTCCGGACAGGAACCGCAATTTATAGAAGGGGATGTTTTTCGAATTATTGTACCGCTCGATGACCATAACTATGATTTTGTTATGAACTGTGTGGCAGAGAATTACATTGACAACAATCCGACAGCCAACACTTTCCGGATTGACTGTTAAAATACGTCAAAAAATTGCCCTGCATTGGATAAGTTTTGGCTCGATATGTTGTAAATATCTTGTTATGATATCTACAACATATATTTGTTCAGGGAGGTTTATTACATGAATATGAAAAATGTCAATGACCAGTCTTTTGGTAAGTATGGAAGAGTACTGACTGGCTACAAGATGGATGAGCTTTTGAAAGAAATGCAGAATACACCACTTCCGAACGATGTGGTTTATGTACCTTCTGTACCGGAACTGGAAGCATTGGATGTAAAAAATGCCTTTCAGCAGCGGGCATTTGGAGGTCTGCCGATTCAGATTGGATATTGTAACGGAAATAATACGAAGTTAAATGCCGTAGAGTATCATCGCTCTTCTGAAATTAACGTTGCAGTAACAGATATGATTCTTC
This sequence comes from Eubacterium sp., assembly GCA_022764165.1. Taxonomy (GTDB): domain Bacteria; phylum Bacillota; class Clostridia; order Lachnospirales; family Lachnospiraceae; genus Oliverpabstia. The sequence continues at coordinate 11,134 of JALERM010000077.1, forward strand.
TGATCGGTATGCAGCAGGATGTGACTGATGATTTTACTTATGACACTGCAAATATTGAAGCGTTTTTTGTTCCGGCCGGAACAGCAGTTGAAATGTATGCCACAACCCTGCACTATGCACCATGTACCGCAGAAGAAGGTGGTTTCCGCTGTGTAGTTGTTTTGCCGGAAGGGACGAATACAGATCTGGATTTCCCGATCGGCAAAGAGGGAGAAGATCGTTTGATCACAGCAAAAAATAAATGGCTGATTGCTCATGAAGATGCCGGAATCGCCGGAGCATTCTGTGGGCTTCAGGGAAAAAATATAGATATAACAGAAGAATAAAACGTGATGCGATATCACAAAATAATCCCGTACGAGAATCCGCAAACGATTCTCGTGCGGTTTTTTTGAGTTCACAAAAACTTCACAAAAATTATTAGCACTCCCTATTGACGAGTGCTAAAATATGTGTTATATTACATGTAGAACAAAGGAAGGGAAATAAAAAGAGAACAAAGTTCCCGGAATTTCCTGAAACATCCCGGTTCCAAAGAAGCAAGGTAATAGATTTCATTCATGAAAAGGAGAGATGACTTATGTTGATGCCTAGTATTTTTGGAGAAAATTTATTTGATGAGTTTTTTGATGATTTTGTACGCCCGACAAGAAGAGTGGTACGTTATAACACCCCGTCTACAACGATTATGAAGACAGATGTGAAAGAGACTGAAGGAAGCTACGAGCTGGATATTGATTTGCCTGGATATAAGAAGGAAGATGTGAAAGCAGAGTTGAAAGATGGCTATCTGACCATCAGTGCTGCGACTAATACCAACAATGACCAGAAAGATGAGAATGGAAAATACATCAGGAGAGAAAGATATTATGGTAATTGCAGCAGAAGCTTCTATGTAGGAGAAAATATCACACAGGAAGACATTAAAGCCCGGTTCGAGGATGGCATTTTGAAGATTGTCGTTCCGAAGAAAGAAGCCAAACCGGCGGTGGAAGAGAAAAAATATATTTCTATTGAAGGATGATGTATTCCGTCAGGAAGCATTTGAAGCAGGAGGGGGAATGCTCGTAAAGAGCATTCCCTTTTTGTAAAATCAGGACTTGATTGTGAGTTTTGAACAGCCTGGCTGAACAGGAGGTGGTTATTGTGAAAAGGGATTATTATGATGTGCTGGGTGTGAATAAACATGCGGATGAGAAAGAAATTAAGCATGCATACAGGAAACTGGCGAAAAAATATCATCCAGATACAAATGCAGGTAATGCAGATGCTGAGCAGAAGTTCAAAGAAGTGACAGAAGCTTATAATGTGCTGAGTGACAAAGAAAAACGTCAGTTATATGATCAGTATGGATTTGCAGCATTTGATCCCAATATGGATCCCCATATGAATAAGAACTGGAACCAGAGTTACGGAAAGGGAAGCACAGGTAACGGAGGATTTTACAGCCATTTTCGGACTGGAGACCCCGGAGGTTTCCGTCAGGAATATCACTTTGAAGGCGGAAGCATGGATGATATTTTTGATGATTTCTTCCAGGGTGCATTTCGGACCGATTTTAATCAAAATAATTTTAATCGGAGTAATTTTAACAGAAATGATTTTAACAGGAAGCAAAGGGGAAGTGATCTGGAAGCGGAGATTATCATCGGTTTTGAGGACGCGGTACATGGCTGTGACCGCGTGATTCATCTGCAGGGTGCTGCCACCCAGTCCCTTCAGGTCCATATTCCTGCAGGAATAGATGAAGGTATGAGTGTGCGGCTGAAAGGTAAGGGAAATCCGGGAATCGGAGGCGGGGCATCTGGTGATATTTTGCTGAAAGTTCATATAGAGGAAAAACCGGGATATGAGAGAAAAGGTATGGATGTCTATACGACTGCGAATATTCCGTTCACAACGGCAGTATTTGGCGGTGAGGTACAGGTACCGACACTCTATGGCAATGTGGTGTGTAAAATAAAACCGGGAACACAGTCAGGAAGTAAAATCCGTCTGCGCAATAAAGGCATTGTATCGATGAAAGATTCCTCCAGACATGGAGATGAATATGTGACGATACAGATCCAGGTTCCGAGAAATCTCAATAGCGTACAGAAGCAGAAATTGATGGAATATCAGAATGTTTCGTAAAATATAGGATTTTTATAAAAATAATACTGAGTATGTTGTTAAAAGGTGATATAATATAATTCCATAGAAAATAGATTAAAGTGAGGCAATTAAGATGGAATTAAAATCATGGACCTATGAAGAATTTCCTGAGTTCTCAGGAAAAATAGAAGATGCAAAGACGATAAAAACCAGCGGTGAGGATATAGGAGTGCGTTATCTGCCCGATGTACTTTATGCAGATGTGGACGGAACAGAACTTCATCTTCAGATTCTGCAGCCATATACGCACAATCATCCTGAGAAAAAATATCCGTGTATCGTCTGGGTGCAGGGTTCGGCATGGATGCAACAAGACGTGAAGGGGAATTTGCCAATGTATTCCCGGCTGGCGGCCCGTGGTTATGTGGTTGCGATCGTACAATATCGCCATTCAGGTATCGCAGCATTTCCGGCACAGATTCAGGATGCGAAGAATGCTATTCGTTATATGAGAAAATATGCGGAAGAATACGGTGTGGATTCTGATAGTATTCTGGTGGGCGGTGATTCTTCCGGCGGTCATACAGCGGTATTTTGTGGCATCGTGAAGGATAACGATGAACTGGATCATAATCTGTTTCCGGGTGTTTCTGCAGAGGTGAAGGGTGTAATCGATTATTATGGGGCAGTCAGCCTGATGTATGAGGACGGATTTCCCTCAACCGTCGATCATCATTTGCCGGACAGTCCGGAAGGTATGTTGATGGGACATGTCAATTTGAGAGAAAATAAAGAACTTTGTCAAAAAGGTTCTGCAGAATGTTATATCACACCGGAATTACAGATGGCTCCCACCCTGATTCTGCATGGCACAAAAGACCGGACGGTGAATACATACGAAAGTGTACAACTTTATGAAAAAATGAAATCCTGTGGGAAACAGGTGGAATTATATCTGCTTGAAGGTGCTGACCACGGCGGTGCGGAATTCTGGACAGAAGATGTGTGCCGCCTGGTTGATGAATTTGCGCAGGATTGTATGAAAGTAGAATCTAATCGATGAAAGCTAAATATTAATATGTTACTGTTTCTGCTGGTATCATTTGTAAAGGTGATGAAAAAAGAAAGTTGATAAGATTTCCCCGGGGAAAATGTAAAAATCCCCGGGGAAAATATTATTTGAAATACATTTGTTTTATATGCTCTACCGGCATTTCCTGTCCGGTCCACAGGCGGAATGCTTCAGCACCCTGATACAGCAGCATGTACATGCCATTGAATGTTTTACATCCGGCTTCTTTGGCTTGCCTGAGCAGGAGGGTTTCCCGTGGGTTGTAAATGACATCGGCTACGGTCAGTTCCGGATGAAGCGGAGAAACGTCCGGAAGGATGGTGGCATCGGTATGCGGTGCCATTCCAACGGATGTACCGTTTACCAGCAGGTCGGAAGTGTCAAGGGCGTGATTCAGTGCAGTTGTGTCCTGCTGTTCGAACAGTCGAACCTGAGAAGAGGTCTGCTGATTCAGGCTGTCGGTGAGTGTGACGGCACGGTTCCAGAAACGGCTGGTAGGACGGGCAAAGATGTTCAGTTCTTTAACCCCATCCAGGGCTGCCTGCACAGCAATGGCGGTGGCGGCACCTCCCATTCCCATCAGAGTAACTGTTTTGTCCGGGACGGAGAATCCGGCTTCTTCGGCAGAACGCCAGAATCCGATGCCGTCAGTATTATGTCCGATCAGCTTGCCGTCAGTATGTACGACAGTGTTGACTGCTCCGATCAGTGAAGCTGCAGGGGAAAGCTCATCACAAAGCTGTGCCATACGGTTTTTGCAGGGCATAGTGAGATTAAATCCTGCGATCCCGGCAGCCTTCAGCCCTGCCACAGCTGTCTCCAGCTGTTCTTCTCCCACCTCAAAACAAAGATAAACAAGATCAAGACCAAGCTGACGGAAGCTTTCATTATGCATCAGTGGTGATATACTATGTTTCACAGGTGTTCCCAGGAGACCGGTGAATCCTGTATGTCCGGTAATTGGTATTGTCATGATAAACTCCTTATTATATAATAGTAAGATACTTGTATCATACCACAGTTAATTATTGAAAGAAAAGAGGATTTCTATGAAAACTATCAGAATAAGAGAAATTGAAATCGGTGCCGGTATGCCGAAGATCTGTGTTCCGGTCACAGGTGTGACCGTGTCGGAGATTCTGGAGCAGACGGCACAGGCAGTGGAAAAACAGCCGGACCTGTTGGAGTGGAGAGCTGATTTTTTTGAGTCTTTGACAGAACCGGAGAAAGTCCATGAAATGGCAGGAAAAATGAGGGATATTTTAAAGAATATTCCTATGATATTTACAGTCCGCACATCACGTGAGGGCGGTAATTGCCATATTTCCACAGATGATTATATTAGTCTGCTGAGTCAGGCTGCAGAAAATCCGGAAATAGATCTGATTGATGTGGAATTGTATCGGGATGTGCCGCAGATGAAGGTATTAATTGCGAGACTGAAGGAAAAAGGAAAAAGGGTTATTGCTTCCAATCACCATTTTGACCGTACTCCGGTGCGGACAACGATGGAAAGAATTCTGGCGGAAATGGATGATTCCGGAGCCGATATCCGGAAGCTGGCGGTGATGCCGGGCAGTCCTGAAAATGTGCTGGACCTTCTGTATGCCACTTCCCATGCCAACTGGTCAGGAAAGGCTCCCGTGATTACTATGTCCATGGGCTCTCTGGGTTCCCTTTCACGTATCAGCGGCCAGATTTTCGGTTCGGCAGTGACCTTTGGAACAGTAGGAGATGCTTCGGCACCCGGTCAGCTTGCAATCGATGAATTGCGAATAATCATGAAAATTCTGAAACTGTAGAAAAGTGTGTCGAGAGATTTTCTCGTACCTGTCCCCTTGTTTTGACAAAATAAGCACCCCCTATCCCCTATAATGATATTTGCTTCTTCCAGTAAGTACGTATTCAACAGGGATAGGGGGTGTTTTGTGTATTATGAGGTATTCCTTGATGTCCTGTTCGTGATGAATCTCCTGATGGATTATTTCCTGCTTCGGCTGACATGCCGTCTGATTCACAGTTCTGCCACACTGTGGAGAAGTCTGCTGGGAGCCCTGATCGGTGCTGTGGGTATCTGCCTGATAGCCCTGTGGCCGGGAAGCAGGATTCTGAATACGATACTGGTACATGTAGTAATAAATACGTTGATGGTAAGGTTTGGATGTAATCTGAAAACTGTCAGAGAAATTCTGAAAGGAGTACTGATTCTCTATATCTGTTCCTTTCTGCTGGGCGGCATGATGCTGTTTTTACAGAACAGAATGGAAATGAGAGAAATAAAAATAGTATTGCTGGCAGGTTCCATCAGTTATCTGTTTCTTGCAGCCGGTATACGGGTATATACCCGGAAAGAGAAAAAAGAAAATTGTACGTATCAGGTATGCCTCTATGAAGGAGACAAATCCAGAGAAGGAAAGGCACTTTTAGATACGGGAAATGGGCTGACAGATCCAGTTAGTGGAAAACCGGTGAATGTGATCCGCCGGGAAATGCTGAACGGATTGCTTGCAGATACAATACTGGATTCACTGGAACATTTTTCGGAGAAATGTCCGGATGAGGATTTTGGAAATCTTTCCCCGCATTTTGTACCATTTGCCACTCTGGGCTGCACCGGCGGACTGCTGGTGGCAATTACGATAGACTATCTAAGCCTGGAAATACAGGGAAAAAATAAAATAATTTTTCGTCCTGTAGTGGCATTTTCCGATGAAGGAGCCGTATTTCCCGAGAATTATCAGATGATTCTGCATCCAAATCTAATAGACAGTTAGGAGGAATTATTATGATGCAAGCAATGTTACCCAGTCATTTTCACCTTCGGATGCTCCCTACATTCTCCAGGGTAGTGTGGAAACGTCCGGGAGAATTATATTATATAGGGGGAGCAGATGTACTTCCTGCCCCGTTGACTCCGCAGGAGGAAACAGAAGTAATCCAGCAGCTTACGGCTGAGGGATGTGAGGAAGAAACTCAAAAAGCCCGCTCCAGTCTGATTGAACATAATTTGCGGCTGGTGGTATATATTGCACAGAAATTTGATAATACAGGTGTGGGAATGGAGGATTTGATTTCTATCGGTACGATTGGCCTGATTAAAGGAATCAATACCTTCAATCCGGAAAAAAATATTAAACTTGCCACCTATGCATCCCGCTGTATTGAAAATGAGATCCTCATGTATCTGCGGCGCAACAGTAAGACAAGAGTAGAGGTGTCCATCGATGAACCGCTGAATGTGGACTGGGATGGCAATGAGCTTCTGCTCTCTGACATTCTGGGTACCGATGAAGATGTGATTTACCGGGATCTGGAACATGAAGTGGAATGCAAGCTTCTGGGCAAGGCAATCAATAAATTATCCCAGAGGGAGAAAACAATTATCTGCCTGCGATTTGGTCTGAATCAGCCGGATGGAAAAGAAAAGACGCAGAAAGAAGTGGCGGATATGCTGGGAATTTCCCAATCTTATATTTCCAGGCTGGAAAAGAGGATTATGCGCCGACTGAAAAAAGAAATTGTGCGCTACGAATAAATGTAGTAAAAGTCAAAATAAAGTACTTTTGTGTAATATTTGTAGAGGAAATCCTCTGAACAGTGTAGTATAATATTCATATCATATGACACTGTTCAGAGGATTTTTGTCCAAATAGAATACAAACAAAGGAGAAGACTTTATGAGTATGGAAAAATATCGTATGGAATCTTGCCCGGTGTGTAAAAAAGAAGCTGTTGTTCAGGGAGATAAGTTCAGAATTTCTATTTTGACACCGGCACTGATTCGTCTGGAGTATGAGGAAAATGGAAATTTTGAGGACAGAGCAACCCAGTCTGTTCTGAACAGAGATTTTCCGGTTCCGGAATTTCAGGTTGTGGAAAATGAAGAAGAGTTGGCTGTTTTTACAGAGGTTCTGGAACTGCATTATGACCGCCGTGTATTTTCTGCCAGTGGTCTGAGTATCCGTGTCAATGGCGGTGGCGGCGGCTGGGGACGTACCTGGCATTTCGGTGAGGAACCGGAAGATCTGGGCGGTACCGCACGTACTCTTGATATGACAGATGGATCCAATATGCTGAATCCGGCAATGTACTCCAAAGGAAAGACCGATCTGGTGGAAAGAACACTGGGAAAAATTCCCATGGAGCATGGTGTGTTGTCAAGAAATGGTTTTTCTGTGGTTGATGACAGCCATTCGATGGTATTGACAGAAGATGGATGGATTGAGCCGAGAAAACAGGGAATCGTAGATGTGTATTTCTTTGGGTATGGTCATCGCTATCTGGAATGTCTGAAAGATTTTTATCATCTCTGTGGAAAAACACCGCTGCTTCCCCGCTATGCCATGGGAAACTGGTGGAGCCGTTATCATCGTTATACGCAGGATGAGTATCAGGAACTGGTGGAACGTTTCGAGAAAGAAGAACTTCCATTTTCTGTTGCCGTTGTGGATATGGACTGGCATTTGGTGGATGATGTGGATCCCAAATACGGCAGCGGCTGGACCGGATATACCTGGAACAAAAATTTCTTCCCGGAGCCGAAAGCATTTATGCAGTGGCTTCATGAACATGGAATGAAAATCACACTGAATGTACATCCGGCAGATGGTGTCCGTGCATATGAAGAGCCATACAAACGTGTGGCAGAGCAGATGGGAATTGACCCGGAAAGCGAGATTCCGGTACAGTTTGATCCGGCGGATCCGCATTTTATGGAGGTTTATCTGAAGGATCTTCATCATCCGCTGGAAGAGGAAGGTGTAGACTTCTGGTGGCTGGACTGGCAGCAGGGTACTGTGACAAAAGTTCCGGGGCTTGATCCGCTTTGGATGCTGAATCATTATCATTATCTGGACAGCTGCTGGAAAGGCAGCAGATCGCTGACATTTTCCAGATATGCCGGTGTGGGAAGTCATCGGTATCCGGTGGGATTTTCCGGTGACACTGTTATTTCCTGGGACAGCCTGAACTTCCAGCCTTATTTTACCAGCACAGCCAGCAACATCGGTTATGGATGGTGGAGCCACGATATTGGCGGACATATGATGGGTGTGCGTGATGATGAACTGATGGCAAGATGGGTACAGTTTGGTGTATTCTCTCCGATTAATCGCCTTCACAGTACCGACAATCCATTTAACGGAAAAGAACCTTGGAATTTCGATAAGATTACGCAGAGTGTGATGGAAGAATATCTGCGCCTGCGCCATGGCATGGTTCCTTATTTGTATACCATGAACCGCAGAGCTCATGTGGATGATCTGCCGCTGATCCAGCCGATGTACTATCTGGAGCCGGAGAAAAAAGAAGCCTATGAAGTTCCCAATGAGTATTATTTTGGATCAGAACTTCTGGTTTCCCCGATTACCGAACCCCAGGACACGGTGGCTAGATCTGCAAAGGCAAAAACCTGGCTTCCGGAAGGTCTCTGGGCAGATTTCTTCCAGGGCACCGTATATCGTGGCGGACGCATGCTGAATCTCTGGAGAGGTGTGGAAGATATGCCGGTTTTGATGAAAGCAGGTGCCATCATTCCTATGAAAAATATGGATATATTCGACAACTGTGTGGATAATCCGAAGGATATGGAGATTCGTGTATTCCCGGCAGAAGACGGCAGCTTTACCCTGTGGGAGGACGCAGGGGACACTGCACAGGATGCTGAGGAGAATTGGGCTGCAACACAGCTGACATTCACCGGAGGAAGCAAAGATGAATTTGTTATCGGAAAAGCCCTGGGCAACCTGGCTGTGATACCAGAGGAAAGAAGCTGGAAAATCGTATTTACCGCTGTGGAAAATACAGAAGTAGTCGTTACTGCTGATGGTGATGTGGTAACATGTACCGTTACCTACGACAAAGAAAAATCAATGCTGACCGTGAAAATTCCTCAGACGTCTGTGACAAAAGAAATCTGCGTGGTATTTCCTCAGGGACTTGCAATGGCTGAACCGAAACTGGAGGAGAGCTGCCGCCGGATACTGAATAAAGCACAGATTTCCTACGATCAGAAATCAGAAGCAATGGAAAATATTTGCAGAGAGGGAAAAGAAGCTGTAGCTGCGCTGGCTGCCATGGGGCTGAACCCGGCGGTATTTGGTGCCCTCTGTGAAATCCTGACTGCTCAGTAAAATCAATTGAACATAAAAAAGTTTTATGCCTTTTGTCAAGGCGTAAAACTTTTTTTATTTTTTTGAGAAGTGAATAGATAAAAGTGCAGATGAGAATCATCTTTATTGAACACAGTATTTTTGAATATCAATGATACAAAGATTTCAGGAGGATTCTTATTATGGCACTTAACAAGGTTGAAATCTGCGGAGTCAATACGGCAAAACTGCCGGTGCTCAGTAATGAAGAGAAAGAATTGCTCTTTGAGAGAATCAAACAGGGGGATCAGGAAGCCAGAGAACTGTATATCAAAGGAAATCTGCGCCTGGTTCTGAGTGTGATTCGAAGATTCGGCAGTTCTAATGAAAACGCAGATGATTTATTTCAGATTGGATGTGTAGGGCTGATTAAAGCTATTGATAATTTTGATACCACCCTGAATGTGAAGTTTTCTACTTATGCAGTTCCCATGATTATTGGAGAGATTCGAAGATATCTCAGAGACAACAATGCAATTCGTGTCAGCCGCTCATTGCGTGATATTGCCTATAAAGCGATTTATGCGAAAGAAAATTATATGCGGCAAAATCTCAGGGAACCCACCATCATGGAAATTGCATCTGAAATCGGAATCGATAAAGAAGAAATTGTGTATGCACTGGATGCTATCCAAAGTCCGGTAAGCCTTTATGAACCGGTTTATACAGAGGGCGGTGATACGCTGTATGTGATGGACCAGGTCAGTGACAAAAAGAATAAGGAAGAAAACTGGGTGGAAAATCTGGCACTCCGGGATGCCATACACAGGCTCAATGACAGGGAGCGCCAGATTATTCATCTCCGTTTTTTCGAAGGGAAAACCCAGATGGAAGTTGCCAATGAAATCGGAATTTCACAGGCACAGGTCAGCAGGCTGGAAAAAAATGCTCTGAAAAGTATGCGGAATTACTTAAATGGCTGAACAATCACCAGGTTCCGTCTGAAGGATCAGCACCATACCGACCTTCCAGATACTGTTTGAAGTAGGTTTCATCTTTCCTTACTTTTTCACCGTTTTCCTTCAGGAACAATGCAAGTATGTAGAGAGAAGAAGAACCGTCTTCTTCTCTGGCAGTCAGCCATATTTCATCCCGGCGGAAGATGCGGTTATTCATATTAGAATTCTCATGGGTGGCAGTCAGCAGCTGAGCACCTTCGGCCTGATTGTCGGAGGCAGACGCCAGACGATACAGATAGCCCAGTACTTTGGGATGAAGATGAATCTCGGGATCATCTGCAAGAAGCAGTGCCTTCTGCTTTTTCGCACAGAGCATACAGGAAAGCAGGGAAATAAGCTGCCGTGTGCCGGTTGACTCTTCCTTCCATGGAAGTTGAACGGAATTGTCGGAGTTTATGTGGGTCAGTATAACTGTTTTGGAAGTTTCTCTGATATCGGCAATATCAGGACAGAGGGTTTTCAGGTGACTGACCAGAGATTCTTTTAAATCTGCGATCTGAAGCACTTCTTCTATATATGTAATATCGGGAGCATCGGAAGAGAAGAAAATCATATTCCGAAAATAAGTAAGGACGGCATGGATCTGTGAATCCTTAACTCTGGTACCGAGAAAATACAGAAGCGGCGTCTCATCACTCAGAAGAGATACATCAGTATGCTCCCATGCTTCACAGAGGAAAACCCCATCCTGATCTCGGTCAAAAAGAACATCAAACGAATCATCATCCAGACTTCGGCCAAAAAGATTCTCCTCAAGGACAGAATTCTGCAGGAGCTTCAACTGATATTCATATTCATCTTCCCCGATGCGAAAAAGCATATCAAATTCAACCGGTGACCTTCGGCATTCATCATCAAAACAGAAACAGGGAAAATCCTCCCTGTGTGAAGTACCTTCCAGAACCAGACTGCGAAGATACCAGATAGCCTTCAGAAAATTCGATTTGCCGCTTCCGTTGGGCCCATAAAGAGCAGCCATGGGAAGCACACCTAAACCATCTGAACTTCTGTACAAATGCTCAGGAAATTCAGTAATCTTAGCCTCCGAAAGATCCAGAGTAGCCGTATCACGGAAATTTCGGAAATTAGTAACAGAAAATTGAACCAGCATGAAAAACCTCCTTAAGTGTTTGTTTTGGTTGGGGACGGAGAATCTCTGTGATTTTCAGAAGAAGGCCGTTCCTTTTTCAATAATTATAGCATAATGAACACAAATAATTCAATATACCAAGAGATTTTTTCTCGTACAAATTCAGGGAGGCATCTTACAGGCTTTTCAGACACTCCTTTTCTTCTATTTCTACCAGTATGATATCTTCCCCAATCTGGCAGATACATTCCCAGGGGATGCAGAATTCGCTGTCTCTGCCGAAGATACCGCAGATACGTCCGGGACCGGGGACGATCAGGTGGGTGATTTTTCCGGTTTTGCAGTCGAATTCCACATCAACAGGACAGCCCATGCTTTTGCAGGTGCAGGAATTAATGATTTCTTTTTGTTTCAGTTCACAAACACGCATAAAAATCTCCTGTTTTTCTTGACGTTTGATTTGCAATTATATTATGATGAAATTAAAGTGGTAATACCTTAAAACCAAAGAATTGTACGTGAATAAAACTAAGAGGAAAGCAGAGGTAGTGTTATGAAGTGTCCTTATTGTAATCAGGATAATACGCACGTGGTAGATTCCCGCCCGGTGGATGAGAATACAGCGATTCGCCGCCGCCGCATGTGTGATGAGTGTGGAAAACGTTTTACTACATATGAAAAGGTGGAGACGATTCCTTTGATTGTAATTAAAAAAGATCAGAACCGTGAGCAGTATGATCGTTCAAAAATTGAAGCAGGTGTACTTCGTGCCTGCCATAAGAGGCCAGTGTCAGCGGAGCAGATTCATGAGCTGGTAGATGCTGTTGAGACGGAAATATTTAATATGGAAGAAAGAGAAATTCCCAGTTCTGTGATCGGTGAAATTGTCATGGATAAGCTGAAAGAACTGGAGGCAGTAGCCTATGTAAGATTTGCTTCCGTATACCGTGAATTCAAAGATGTGAACACATTTATGGATGAATTGAAAAAAATGATGAAATAGCGTCTTTAGGATTTGACAAATTCGTATGAATGAGATACAATTTGTACATTACATGGCAATTTAAAGCTTTAAAGTTATGCTGTGATTAAAAAATGTATGAAAGTCTGAGTTGAAGAATCACCAGACCGGCTCATACGGAAGGATAGGAGAGAGAACAATGAAAAAGATTATTGCAATGGTTACTGCTATGATGCTTACCGCTTCTATGGCAGCATGTGGTTCAGGAAAGGCAGACAGTTCTGCTGATGCAGCTTCCACGGAGGATACTGCAAAAGAAGCACCGGCAGAAAGCGGTGCAGCAGAGGAAGAGAATGAAGCAGAAACATCGGAAGAAGAAGCTTCCGGTGAAGTATATCAGATCGGTATCTGCCAGCTGGTTCAGCATGAAGCCCTGGATGCGGCTACTCAGGGATTTAAAGATGCTCTGGTTGAAAAATTGGGTGAAGGGAATGTGGAATTTGACGAGCAGAATGCTTCCGGTGATTCCGCCACATGTGCAACCATTATTAACCAGTTCGTATCTTCTGATGTGGATCTGATCCTTGCCAATGCCACACCGGCGCTGCAGGCTGCACACGCAGGAACTGCTGATATTCCGATTCTCGGTACATCTGTAACAGATTATGCAACCGCACTGGAAATCGATAACTGGGAAGGAACAACAGGAATGAATATTTCCGGAACCTGTGATCTGGCTCCGCTTGCTGAGCAGGCAGCTATGCTGAACGAACTGTTCCCGGATGCTAAGAATGTAGGTCTGCTGTACTGCTCCGCAGAAGCAAACTCCGCATATCAGGCAAATACCATCCGTACTTCCCTGGAAGACATGGGTTACACCTGTACAGATTACACATTTGCGGATTCTAACGACATTGCTTCTGTAGCAACTAATGCAGCAGCAGAGTGTGATGTTATTTATGTACCTACAGATAATACAGCAGCTTCCAACACAGAAGTTATCAATAACGTATGTCTGCCGGCAGGTGTTCCGATTATTGCCGGTGAAGAAGGCATTTGTGCAGGATGTGGTGTTGCCACCCTGTCTATCAGCTACTATGATATCGGATACAAAGCAGGTGAAATGGCATATGAAATCCTGGCAAATGGTGCAGATGTAAGTACAATGGCAGTTGAAACTGCAGAAAATGTAACGAAAAAATATGATGCAGACAGATGCAAAGAACTGAATATTGAAATTCCGGAAGGTTATGAAGCTATCGCAAAATAAGGATGGAAAAAGCTGAACGGAGCAGGCGGCAGAGGATAATCCTTTGCCGCCTTTCCTAGTATATGTAGATAGGAGGAGAGATTGTGGAGATTATTAAACTTTTAAATGCTCTGCCGGGGGCCTGTGCACAGGGCCTCATTTGGGGAATCATGGCAATTGGAGTATATATTACCTACAAAATACTTGATTTGGCAGATTTGACAGTTGACGGAACCATGTGTACCGGTGGTGCTGTGTGTATCGTCATGATGCTGAAAGGCTATCCTGTTGGTGCAGCATTGATTTGTGCCTTTATTGCTGGTATGCTGGCAGGACTTGTCACCGGTGTTTTACATACCATGATGGGAATTCCGGCAATTCTGGCAGGAATTCTGACTCAGCTGGGTCTGTATTCCATTAACCTGAGAATCATGGATAATAAATCCAATCAGGCAATCAGTGTGGATAAGTATGATTTGATGGTTTCCCTTCGGTTCATCAAAGGGGTACCATTTTATAAGAACACATTATTTATTGTGGCGATTGTGATTGTTGTTCTGATTGGGATTCTGTACTGGTTTTTCGGTACAGAACTGGGATGTGCCATCCGCTCTACCGGTTCCAATGAAAAAATGGCCTGCGCCCAGGGAATCAATACGAATTTCTGCAAAATTCTGGGTCTGATGATCTCGAATGGTATTGTTGCATTTGCCAGCGGTCTTTACGCACAGTATCAGGGATTTGCTGATGTCAATGCGGGTCGCGGTGCGATTGTGATTGGTCTGGCTGCAGTTATTATCGGTGAAGTTGTTTTCGGTAAAATATCATCGAATTTTGGAATCCGTCTGTTTTCAGTCGCCCTGGGTGCTATTATTTACTATGTAGTTCTGCAGATCGTTCTCTGGCTGGGACTGAATTCTAACGACCTGAAACTGCTTTCTGCTATTGTAGTGGCAATATTCCTTGCAATTCCGGTTATGATGGAAAAATGGAACACAAAACGTGCTTATACAGAAGGAGGTAACCGCTGATGCTGATTATTAGTAATGTGGAAAAGACCTTTAACAAAGGCACAATCAATGAAAAAAAGGCTTTGAACGGTGTAAATCTGGAATTAAAAGATGGTGATTTTGTTACAGTCATCGGAGGAAACGGTGCCGGAAAATCGACCATGCTGAATATGATCGCCGGCGTATATCCGATCGATAAAGGCAAAATCATTTTGAATGGCGAAAATATTTCTCAGTGGCCGGAGCATAAACGTGCAAAGTTTCTGGGACGTGTATTTCAGGATCCCATGATGGGAACTGCTGCAGATATGGAAATTCAGGAGAATCTTGCTTTGGCATATCGCCGCGGTATGAAGCGTGGAATGAAATGGGCCATAACAAAAGAGGAAAAGGTAAAGTATAAAGAGGCGCTGAAACAGTTGGGACTGGGTCTGGAAGAGCGTATGACCAGCAAAGTGGGGCTTCTTTCCGGAGGTCAGAGACAGGCGCTGACACTTTTAATGGCATCTTTGAGAAAGCCGGAACTGCTGCTTCTGGATGAACACACGGCTGCATTGGATCCGAAGACAGCGGCTAAGGTGCTGGCACTGACAGAAAAGATTATCGAAGAGCAGAAACTGACAGCTCTGATGATCACACATAATATGAAGGATGCGATTCGTCTGGGAAATCGTCTGATTATGATGCACGAAGGACGGATCATCTATGATGTGTCCGGGGAAGAAAAGAAAAATCTGAAAGTACATCAGCTTCTTGAAAAATTTGAACAGGCCAGCGGAGAAGAATTTGCCAATGACCGTATGATGCTTGGAAATTAATAAAAGATTGATTTTCACAGTGTAAGGTGGTAAACTTTACCTAACATGGTCAAGGAGGCAATTATTATGAGAACATTTGAAAAATCTTCCAAACTGGATAATGTCTTATACGATGTAAGGGGGCCTGTCGTTGAAGAAGCGGCCAGAATGGAAGCCAGTGGACTGAATATTCTCAAGCTGAATATCGGTAATCCGGCTCCTTTTGGGTTCAATGCACCGGAAGAGGTTATTCTGGATATGCGTCAGTCTCTCTGGGATTGCCAGGGATATTCAGATTCAAAAGGTCTGTTTTCAGCCAGAAAAGCAATTATGCAGTATTGTCAGCTGAAAAAAATACCTGGAGTTACGATGGATGATATCTATACAGGAAACGGAGTCAGTGAATTGATCAATCTGTGTATGCAGGCATTACTGAATGATGGAGATGAGATTCTGATTCCGGCTCCAGATTATCCTTTGTGGACTGCAACAGCTACACTGGCAGGTGGGAAAGCCGTTCATTATATCTGTGATGAAGAATCCGACTGGTATCCGGATATTGAAGATATGAGAAGTAAGATTACAGATAAAACCAAGGCAATCGTTATCATCAATCCCAATAACCCCACAGGGGCTTTATATCCCCGGGAGATACTTGAGGAGATCGTAAAGCTGGCACAGGAATTTGGGCTGATCATCTTTTCTGATGAAATTTATGACCGTCTGGTGATGGATGGTCTGCAGCATATCTCCATTGCATCGATTGCTCCGAAAGATGTGTTCTGTGTCACATTCAGCGGACTTTCCAAGTCCCACATGATCGCCGGATTCCGCGTGGGCTGGATGGTACTCAGCGGCAATAAAGAACAGGCAGCCGGATATATTGAGGGACTGAAAATGCTCTCCAACATGCGTCTGTGCTCTAATGTTCCGGCCCAGTCCATCATACAGACTGCACTGGGCGGTTATCAGAGCGTAGAAGAATATCTGGTACCGGGCGGCAGAATCTATGAACAGAGAGAATGTATCTATAAGCTGCTGAATGATATTCCGGGCGTGACTGCCAAGAAACCAAAAGCAGCCTTTTATATCTTCCCTAAACTGGATATCGAGAAGTTCAATATTCATGACGATGAGCAGTTTGCACTTGACTTGCTGAGGGAGAAGAGAATCCTGATTGTACATGGAGGTGGATTTAACTGGCATACACCGGATCATTTCCGCGTGGTATACCTGCCGCGGGTAGCGGATCTGGAGAAAGCAACAAGAAAACTGGGCGAATTCCTGGATGGATACAGACAGAAATAAAAGCAATCCATCGGAGTTTTCTATTAATAATAAAAAGAGCAGATATCAGGACATTTTAAAGTCCAGGCATCTGCTTTCTTTTTCCATACTTTTTTATTCCTGTACATGATCCAGTCCCTGTGCGAGAATGGTAGCCACATGGGCATCAGCAAGAGAATAATAAACCGTTTTTCCGTCCCGACGGAATTTGACCAGAGAGGACTGCTTCAGCACACGAAGCTGATGGGAGATGGCACTTTGTGTCATTCCGAGCAGCTCTGCGATATCGCAGACACACAATTCTCCGCCGGAAAGTGCATAAAGAATGCGGATCCGGGTAGGATCGCCAAAAACCTTGTATAAATCTGCAAGTTTGTAAAGCACCTCATCAGCCGGTGCTTCCGTTGGAAGATGGGGATGATGATGGTGACAAACGTCACAAAGTTCGATCATGGATTCCAGATCGGTTAAATTCTGATTTTGACTCATACTTACACCTGATTTCAATTCGAGTATACTCTTGTTATTAGGTTATCGTTACTGGTAAGTGTAACGGAAAATCAGAAAACGGTCAAGTCCAAAGTCAAAAATCAAAAAAATGCAAAAAAGTCTTGCACTTTTATCACTTTTCGTGTATGATACTTTACAACGTTAGTTAGTGAAACAGCACCGATTACGACGATGTATCGCAATGGGTGTTTTTTACTTTATAGGAGGAGATATTATGTCAGATGATGAAATGATGAACCTGGATGAGATGGGTGCATTGAAAGTGGATATGAAAAAATGGGAGGAGGAACTGATGAAGAGTCATCGGATCGATCCGAATCTCTATTTGGAGTATGATGTTAAAAGAGGTCTGCGTGACTCAGCCGGTAAAGGTGTCCTGACCGGTTTGACAGAGATATCCGATGTGTGTGCCTATAATTTGATTAATGGACGTCAGATTCCGGCAGAAGGAAGTCTGTATTATCAGGGAATCAATATATACGATATTGTGAATGGTCTTGAGGGAAGAAAGTTCGGTTTTGAAGAGACCATATATCTTTTGTTATTTGGAAAACTTCCCAATAAAACACAGATGGACAATTTTGTAAATACGTTGTTTGAACTGCAGTGCCTCAGTGGTCGTTTTGTGCGCGATGTTGTTATGAAAGCCTCCAATGCAAATATTATGAATGCCATGCAGCGGTGTGTGCTGACACTTTACACGTATGACAGCAACCCTGAAGATATTTCTGCCGGCAATGTATTGAGGCAGGCACTGGGCCTGATTGCGAAGCTGCCGCTGATAGCTGTATATTCCTATCATGCTTATCGTCATTTCAGAAAAGATGAGATGCTGTTTATCCGCAATCCGGAGAAGGGACGCTCTCTCGCAGAGAATATGTTGCTGATGCTCAGGCCAAGCGGTCAGTATACAGAGCTGGAGGCAAAAGTGCTCGATATTGCACTGATTCTTCATGCAGAGCACGGCGGCGGAAATAACTCTACATTTACCAACCATGTAGTGACTTCTTCCGGAACAGATACTTATTCTGCTATTGCCGCATCCATTGGGTCATTGAAAGGACCACGTCACGGTGGTGCCAACCTGAAAGTACAGAATATGTTTGATGATATCAAAGCTCATATCAATGACTGGACAAACGAAGAAGAAGTATCCGCTTATCTTGATAAGATTCTGAACAAACAGGCTTTTGACCGGACAGGTCTGATTTATGGTATGGGTCATGCGGTTTACACACTTTCTGACCCGAGGGAAGTGATCCTGAAAAAGTTTGCAAAAGATCTGGCAGAAGAAAAAGGACTGATGGAAGAATTTGCACTGTATGACCTGGTTGAGCGGCTTGCCGGACAGCAGATTATGGAGCATAGAAAGTTATTTAAAAATGTATGTGCCAATGTGGACTTTTACAGTGGATTTGTTTACAGTATGCTGGGAATCCCGCAGGAATTGTTTACCCCGCTTTTTGCCATTGCACGTATGTCTGGATGGAGTGCACATCGTCTGGAAGAACTGGTAAATGCAGGAAAAATTATTCGTCCGGCATATAAATATGTGGGAAAACACATAGAATTTACGGAACTGGAAGAAAGATAATTGCTGATCAGAAAAAGTAATGGTTGAAATCATATA
The DNA here is from genome assembly GCA_022764165.1 of Eubacterium sp. GTDB lineage: Bacteria > Bacillota > Clostridia > Lachnospirales > Lachnospiraceae > Oliverpabstia. The sequence goes on from JALERM010000077.1 coordinate 29,942, forward strand.
GTGAATTCATTATAATAAAGAATAGTTATCGCTTTTAGACATATGCTGTGATAAAGTGATAGAGAATTAAAGGAGGATGATTTCAATGAAAAAAACGATATTTGCAGAAAAAGCACCTGCAGCTGTTGGACCTTATGTACATGCTGTCGGCACAGAAAATCTGGTATTCACTTCCGGTCAGCTGGGCCTTGATCCGGAAACAGGTATTTTGCCGGAGGGAATAGAAGCACAGACTCATCAGGCCCTGAAGAATCTGGGAGCTGTCCTGGAAGCAGCAGGTCTGGGATATCAGGATGTGGTACGTACCATGGTATTTCTGGATAATATGGATGATTTTGCAGCGGTCAATCAGATTTATGCAGAATATTTTAAGGGAGAAGCTCCCGCACGTTCCTGTGTGGAAGTTGCCCGTCTGCCTAAAGGTGGTCTGATTGAAATCGAAGCTATTGCTGCAAAATAAATAGAAAAGGGAAATACGTATGAGTGGTGGAGATATTATTGCAATTTTAATTGCGTTTGTGTTTTATCTGCTGTTGATGATAATTATCGGTGCAATCTATATGAAGAATACCAGCAGTTCGGAAGATTATTTCCTTGGCGGAAGAGGACTGAGCGGCTGGGTGGCAGCCTTGTCTGCACAGGCATCCGATATGAGTGGATGGCTGCTGATGGGACTTCCGGGTGCTGTTTATGCCATGGGTACCGGACAGGCATGGATCGCCATCGGTTTGTTTCTGGGAACTGTATTTAACTGGGTGTGTATTTCTTCCCGGCTTCGCCGGTATACCATCCGTGCCAACAATTCCATGACATTGCCGGCATATTTTGAGAACCGGTTCCGGGATAAAAAACGAGTGCTGCTGATGGTTTCCTCTGTTGTTATCGTTATCTTTTTCCTGGTCTATACTGCATCTGCTCTTTCAGCAGGAGGAAAGCTGTTTAACGCTGTGTTTGGTGTGGATTATCATGTAGCTCTTGCCATCGGTGCAGTGGTTATTCTTGCCTACACGTTCATGGGTGGATTCATGGCAGTCTGTGTGACAGACTTTATACAGGGAACGCTGATGCTGGTAGGACTTTTGATTGTTCCGATCATTGCCTATGTGCTGGTGGGTCCCGGCAGTATGACACAGATTCTGGAACAGACAGGTGTGGAAGGCGGAGCATCTTCTTATCTGAGTCTGTTTATGAATGGAGAACGGCCATATACAGCGGTTGAGATTATTTCGCAGCTTGCCTGGGGACTTGGATACTGTGGTATGCCGCATATTCTGACCCGATTTATGGCTGTCAAGAACCAGAAAGAATTAAAGAAATCCAGAGTGATTGCGATTGTCTGGGTAGTACTTTCTCTGGGAGCTGCTGTGTGCATCGGTATCATCGGAAGAGCATATCTGTATCCGGTGATTCTGGGAACAGAAGGAACAGCGTCTTCAGAAAGTGTATTTATCGAGACGATTACGAAAATGTTTACCAGTGATATGAAACTGCCGTTTATCGGTGGAATCTTCCTCTGTGGTATCCTGGCGGCTATTATGTCCACAGCGGATTCGCAGCTTCTGGTAACCGCTTCATCAGTGTCTAAGGATATTTATAAAGGTATCCTTAAACCCGGCTCAGATGAAAAGAAAGTTTTGAAAGTAAGCCGTATTACCGTTATCGTGGTATCTGTGTTGGCATTTGCGATTGCATGGAATCCTAATAACAGTATTATGGGACTGGTATCCAATGCATGGGCAGGACTGGGCTCCGCTTTCGGTCCGATCGTATTGATGTCACTGTTCTGGAGAAGAACTAATTTTGCCGGAGCTGTGGCTGGTATCGTGTCCGGTGGACTTACCGTTATTATCTGGGATTACATACCTCTTGTGGGAGGGCAGACACTGGGAACTGCCACTGGCTTATATTCTCTGGCAGTGGGATTTGCAGTCAGTGTATTGTGTATCGTAATCTTCAGTCTCTGCACAAAGGAACCTTCCAAAGAGATTCTGGCAGAGTTTGATTCTGTAAAAAACTGGAAAGAGAACTAAGAATAAAAATAAAGAAAAGAGTTCCGCTTGCGGGACTCTTTGTTATATAATAGGAAAGTCGAAAGACTTTCCTATTATACTTAAGAAAGAAACGAAAGGGTTGTTATGAATTATAAATTGACGATTGAGTATGACGGTACCCGTTATGATGGGTGGCAGAGGCAGAGTACCACGGAACAGACCATTCAGGGGAAGATTGAACGGGTTTTGTCGCGGATGACAGGAAAAGATATAGAGATTGACGGTGCCGGAAGAACGGATGCAGGCGTTCATGCCAGAGGGCAGACGGCAAATGTGCATCTGGGATTTTATGGGAGTGATGAGGAAATTCTGGAATATTTGAATGAATATCTTCCGGATGATATCGGTATTGTGTCTGTGGAACGTGTGCCGGAGCGTTTTCATGCCAGACTCTGGGCAACAGGAAAGTGTTATTCCTATCGGATCGGAATAGACAGCTGCAAATCTGTCTTTGACCGCAAATACAGATATCCCCTTGGAAAGAAACTGGATGTGGTGGCTATGAGACGGGCTGCGTCTGATCTGCTGGGTACACATGATTTTCGTTCCTTTTGTGGAAATCCACGGATGAAAAAGTCAACAGTGCGGACAATTGAAGATATTTTGATTGAAGAGCTGGAACATGAAGTAAAAATAACGTATACTGGTAATGGGTTCCTGCAATATATGGTCAGAATATTGACCGGAACGCTGATTGAGGTGGGGCTTCATCAGAGGAAGGAAGACAGCATGCCCTGGCTGCTGGAACAGAAGGAAAGGAAATTGGCGGGGGTGACGGCTCCGGCACAGGGATTGTGCCTGGAACAGGTTTACTATTGATTATGAAAGATAAAGGGAGAATGGTATGAGAGACTGGAGTAAATGGCCACAGGAATATTATGAAACAACAGAACGAGAGGAACGGCTTGAGATGCTCAGAGAACGTCTGAAGTCGGAAGAAGCAGATGAAAAAGATCAGATTCGGATGAAGTTCTGGGAGCTGCGCTATGGGCAAAGAGAAAAAATGCCGGAGGGTGTTGATTATTTTATCAGGTCCTGGATGGAAATGTTCTTTATTTCAAAAAAGCTGGGTTCCTCATGGCTGAAACAGCAGCATCTTAAGAGTCTGGAAATTGTAAAAAAAGATTTTGGCTTTGAACTGGCAAAAGAGTATGGAACAGCAGGAGAAGAAGTATTGTATCAGGAACTGTGTCATGGAGTGGGTTTTTACATGGAGCTTTGCCGGAGAGACAGTAAGTATAATACCCAGCTGCTTGGTATCGTGAAATTAAAACCGGAACGTCTGGTGGAAAAGATTGGGAATGAATTGTGGAAAATTTCCGTGGAAGTGCCGCAGACACTGGAGCAGGGGGCGGAATTTGCACCGCTGGTCGCAGCGTGTAAAGATGTGTTCTGGGCACAGTATCCCAAGTACAAAAAGGATGAAGCAATAAAACTGGAACGGTGAAGATGCCTGATAAACCTTAACGTTTTCTTAAAGCTGAGGGAAGGGGATTGCAGACCGGGTGATTTCGAGATAAGATAGGAAAGTAACAATGTGACTGATAAGGAGGGATACAGTGACGAATCATATTCTTGACTATCTGGAACAAACAGCTGCAAAGTATCCGGATCGGATTGCCTTTGCAGATGAACATACTGCCTGTACGTATCAAGAGCTAAAGAAGAATTCTGAACGAATCGGAACTGGACTGTGCAGGCTTATCTCACGAAACACACCGGTTCCGGTTTTTATGGAGAAAAGTGTACAGACCATACAGGTTCTCATGGGGATTGTGAGGGCAGGAGGCTTTTATGTAATGCTGGATATTCATCAGCCCTCACTGCGTTTGCAGAGTATTCTTGATATTTTGCAGGCAGACTGTCTGATAACCTCCAGGATGTATGAAAAGGAACTGGAACAGCTGGGTTATAAAGGAAAAGTTCTCCTGGCAGAGGAACTTCTACAGACAGAACCGGAGATAAGGATACTGGAAGGGATTCGCAGACAGGCAAAAGACACCGATCCTCTATACGGTATTTTTACGTCCGGTTCCACGGGAACCCCGAAAGGTGTGGTGGTATCCCATCGTTCGGTGATTGATTTTATCGACCAGTTTACGTATATCTTTCATATTACGCAGGAGGATGTGATCGGAAACCAGGCTCCCTGGGATTTTGATGTGTCTGTGAAGGATATTTACTCTGCTCTGAAGACAGGGGCGAGAGTGGAGATTGTTCCTAAACGGATGTTTTCCTTTCCTGCACAATTGTTGGATTTTCTCTGTGAGCGGCAGGTGACCACGCTGATCTGGGCTGTTTCAGCTTTGTGTATCATTACCACTCTGCGGGGATTTTCTTACAAAGTGCCTGACAAAATCCGGAAAGTTCTCTTTTCAGGGGAAACGATGCCGATCAAACATCTGAATCTGTGGAAAACGTATCTTCCGGACGCGGTTTATGTGAATTTGTACGGTCCTACAGAAATCACCTGTAATTGTACGTATTATGTGGTTGACCGTGCTTATGAACCGGGAGAAGCCCTGCCGATCGGGAAAGCATTTCCCAATGAAACGGTATTTTTGCTGGATGAGGAGAACAGGGAAGTGAGAGAACCCGGTCAGAAGGGCGAAATCTGTGTGACAGGAACAGCCCTTGCTCTCGGGTATTATCGGAACGAGGAGCAGACCAGTCGGGCGTTTGTGCAGAATCCACTGAATACTGCATGGCCGGAGAGGATGTACCGCACCGGTGATCTGGGATATTACGGTGAGGACGGGAATCTGTATTTCGCATCACGCCGGGATTTTCAGATTAAGCATATGGGCCACAGGATTGAGCTGGGAGAGATTGAAGCTGCGATGGAGCAGGTGGAAGAAATCGAGAGAGCCTGTTGTATTTTTGACGAAGAGAAAAAGAAAATCCTGGCATTTTATCAGGGTAATATTGAAAAGCGGGAACTGAAGCAGAAAATGGGAATCCGCCTTCCCGCATTTATGCTGCCCAATGGATTTTATCCGGTGGAGCGTATGCCTCTGACGAAAAATGGAAAGATTGACAGAAAGGAATTGATGAAAGGACGGAAGTAATATGGATACGATAGAAATCATCCGCCATGCGGTCAAACGATATGAAACGCCGTTTTACCTGTTTGATCTGGATTGCTTTCAGAAAAGAATCAGCACGATTACAGCACTTATGGACAATCGTGTCAAACTGTGTTATGCCATTAAGGCCAATCCTTTTCTGGCAAGAACGGCTGCCTCCTGTCTGAGGCGGCTGGAAGTATGTTCCCCAGGTGAATTTGCCATCTGTGAGCGGCTGGAGATACCCATGGAAAAAATAGTATTGTCCGGTGTATATAAAGAAAAGAAAGAGATTCACCGGATATTTTCTCAGTATGGAGGAAAAGGTGTCTATACCGTAGAATCTTTGCAGCAGTTCCGGCTTCTGGCGGAAGAAGCAGAAGAAATGGGGCTGCGGATTTCGGTTTTGCTTCGGCTTACCAGTGGTAATCAGTTTGGCATGGATGAAGAACAGATTCACGAATTGATAAAGAACAGAAATCAGTATCCACAGATCATGATTCGAGGACTGCAGTTTTATTCGGGAACACAGAAAAAGAAAAAAAATGTGGTGGAAGGTGAACTGGCTCGTCTGGATCAGCTGCTGGCAGAATTGAGGGAACGCTGGGGTTATCAGGCAAAAGAACTGGAATATGGTCCTGGATTGTATGTTCCGTATTTTCAAAAAGAGGAAGAACAATCTCTGGAAGAAACCATCGGAGAGTTAAATACGATGTTGGCCTCCATGGCTTTCAGAGGAAATATCATTCTGGAAATGGGACGATATCTGGCTGCCATGTGCGGTGTTTATGTGACCCGTCTGGTAGATTTGAAGCAGAATAATGGGCAGAACTATGCGATTGTGGACGGCGGAATCAACCATTTGAATTATTACGGACAGACCATGGCCATGAAAGTGCCCTGGTATCATCATCTGTCCGGAAAGACGCTGGAACCCCGGGAGGGGGAGCAAATTCCTGTGACTGTGTGCGGGTCACTTTGTACGGTCAGTGATGTTCTGGTGAAAAATCTGCCGCTGACTGAGCCGCAGCTGCAGGATGTGCTGGTATTTGAAAGAACCGGTGCATATTCAGTGACAGAAGGTATCTATCTGTTTTTAAGCAGGGACCTGCCGCAGATTCTGTTCTGGTCTGAGCAGGAGGGTCTGCAGCTGGTGAGAGAAGGTATCTGCAGTCACTGGTGGAATGGAGAAGTAGAGAAAAGGAGATAGAAAAATGGAAGAATTATTGAATATTTTGGAAGAAATTCAGCCGGATGCTGATTATGAAACCTGTGATACACTGATTGACGATGGAATTCTGGATTCTTTTGCAATCTTGTCAATCGTATCGGAACTGGAGGATGCTTTTGGTGTCCAGGTTACTCCTGCGGAAATTATTCCCGAGAATTTTAATTCCGCACAGGCTTTGTGGGAAATGGTTCAGCGTCTTCAGGAAGAGAATTAAGTATGGCATTCAATTCATTTGCATTTTTAGTATTTGTAATCATTGCGGCGGTGGGATACTACTGGATTCCCCGCCGATTTCAATGGGTCTGGCTGCTGGGATTCAGCTATCTGTACTATTTGTCTTACGGTACAGGCTTAGTGGGATATCTTCTTTTTACCACAGTGACCACCTGGCTGGGTGCCGGTCTGCTGGAACATGAGAAAGTAAAGGAAAGTAAAAATTATAGAAAAACAATCCTGATCGTGACACTGGTTCTGAACTTCGGGATGCTGGGAATACTGAAGTACCTGAATTTCCTGATTTTGAACCTGAACCGGATGTTTGACGGCAGACTGACGTTTCTTGATCTGGCTCTTCCCGTGGGGATTTCCTTTTATATCTTCCAGTCGATGGGATATCTGCTGGATGTGTACTGGAAACGTCAGAAGGCAGAGAAAAATCTGTTCAGGTTTGCTCTTTTTGTATCTTTTTTCCCGCAGATTCTGCAGGGTCCCATCGGGAGATATTCCCGGCTGGCAGGACAGCTTTTCGAGGAGCACCGGTGGGATGGAAGACGGGCAGAAGAGGGACTGCAGAGGATTCTCTGGGGATTTTTCAAGAAAATGATCATCGCAGACACGGCAGCCCCTTTTGTGGCAGCGTTATTTGATGAGTATCAGACCTATCCTGGCCTGGCCATTTTTGCAGTGCTGGCTTATTCTGCACAGCTGTATGGAGATTTCTCAGGCGGCATCGATATCGTGATCGGCATCAGCAGGATTTTTGGAATTACACTGGACGAGAACTTCAAACGCCCCTTTTTTGCCAGGTCCATCACGGACTTCTGGCATCGGTGGCATATTACGCTGGGAACCTGGATGAAGGATTATGTATTTTATCCTGTATCACTTTCCCGCTGGATGAGTCAGTTCGGAAAAACGGCGAAGAAAATCTTCGGGAAAACCACCGGAAGAGCACTTCCCATCTGTCTTGCCAACCTGATCGTATTTTTTGTGGTTGGAGTATGGCACGGAGCTGCCTGGAAATTTATTGTCTATGGTCTGTACAACGGAGGAATCATTGCTTTCAGCGGCCTGATGGCTCCTCATTATCGAACATGGAAGAAAAAACTGGGGATTGTGGAGAAATCATCCGGCTGGCAGTTATTTCAGATTGTACGGACATTTATCCTGGTTAATATCAGCTGGTTTTTTGACCGGGCAGACACGATCCCTCAGGCCTTGACCATGATGAAAAACAGTGTGACCCACTGGACTCCGGCGCAGATTCTGCAGGTACCTGTGGGACTTGCAGGAGGAACCTCATACACTTTATCTGCACTTATCATTCTACTGATGGGTGTCTGTGTTCTGTTTGTTTACAGTCTGCTTGAGGAGAATGGTAAAAACCCGATGGAAATACTGCGGGGATGTCCCGGTTGGGTGAGAATTGCTGTCTATCTTATGGTATTTCTTGCACTTCCCACACTGGGTCAGCTGCCGTCGGATACAGGAGGTTTTATCTATGCGCAATTTTAAAAGAATACTGGCAGTTCTTCTTGTAGTCGGTCTGATGATTGGCCTGAATGAGGGGCTGATGTACCTTTTGTATCCATACACGTATACCCGGGCAGATATGCATCATATCATAACGGAGGAATACGATGACCTTCTGGTGGGATCGTCACACGGAAAATGTGGTCTTGATCCTCAGGCTATGGCAGAGGTAACCGGAAGAAAAACACTGAATGTGTGTCAGGGAGGACAGTATCCGGTGGATTCCTGCCATCTGGTGATGGAGGCAGCACGGCATCAGAAGATCAAAAGAGTGATTTATGAACTGGATCCGGGGTACTGGGTGACAGAACCTAACCAGTCGGCTGACTACGTTACATTCTATCAGGAAATGCCATGGTCAACGGTGAAGTTATCTTATTTTGCAGATAAGATGATGAAAGCAGATTTTCGGACTGTATTGTTTCCCTGGTACTTCTATAGAAATCAGATAAAAAGAATCCCGGAATTTGTTCACCAGAAGCAGAGTGATGTGTATAAAAACTACGGGATCGAGCCATTTGCTTCTGAAGTGCAGACTTACCGGGAAGATGGATTTATCGCACGCCATCCCCTGCCTTCTGACAGGCAGCAGGAGGACGTGCCGCATCTGTGGCAGTTTTCTGAACCGGAGAAAGATTCGGTTGAAGGATTTGAAAAAATGGTTCGTTTCTGCAAAAAAGAAGGAATCCAGCTGATTGTAGTGACAACGCCCATACCGAAAGCTACTTATGAAAAATACAAATCTCATTATGAGGCTGCCGAACAATACTTTACGGATTATCTGGAAAAATTGCAGGTGCCATATTACTGTTATCTGAACACACAGGAGAGTGATATACCACAGGATCTGGAAGAATTCGCTGACTATGATGGACATATGTATGAGGAGGCAGCGGGACGGTTCAGCAGGATATTTGCAGAGAATATGAAATAATGGGTAAAGAATGCAAATATAACAGCCAGCGGAGAATCGCTGGCTGTTTGTATGAACACCAATACCCAAGATTCAATTATTCCGGATAAACCAGCCGTTCCGGCCTGATATCAATCAGCACTTCCCGGAGAAAACGATCAGCAAGATAATTTGCCATCGGAAGGTTCATATCCAGATAATTGCCGCAGTCTTTGGCAGAGGCTCCGGGAACCTCATCATGAAAATCCCGGATAAAAATAAACATTTCTTTCAGCAGAGGTACGATATCAGCTGACTCGTAGTCTCCGGCGAGAAGAAGGTAAAAACCTGTCCGGCATCCCATAGGTCCGAAATAGATGATACGGGAACCATAAGCCGGATGGTTTCTCAAAAAAGTAGCACCCAGATGCTCAATGGCATGCATTTCTGCTGTGTTCATCACCGGTTCTTCATTGGGGGAAGTCATCCGGATATCAAATGTGGTGATCAGAGAATTCCCCACAGGATCCTTCCGGGAAACATAAACACCCGGCTGAAGTTTCAGATGGTCTATAGTAAAACTGGTAATTTTCTGCATAATAATGCCTCCTGTCTAGTATTTGAAATCAGTATACCATATTTTTGAAGCATTTCACAGAATAAACATATTTTCATAACATTTTTACCACAATGCACCGATATACTGTACTTGTAAACAAAAGAGAGGTAAATATTTTACAATAGATGAAACAGGAGGTATCAGTTATGGAAGATTATGGACGTTATCAATGGAATGAAAATGGCTTACAGCCACAGGACAACAACAATCACAAGAAGAAAAATAATATGAAGAAATTTGCAAAAAAAGTTGGAGCCATTGCGCTTAGTGCAGTTTTGTTCGGAGGTATTGCAGGCGGCGTATTTACAGGAATTACCTATGCAGCAGGTGTGCCGCTGAAAGCACAGCAGGAGGAAGCGGAACCGGCAGCAGAGAAAACTGAGAATAAGACAACTACGCTGCAGACCACCTCTGCTTCTGCCGGCAGCACTGTAAAGAGTCAGACTCTGGATGTATCAGACATAGCTGATGCGGTTATGCCGTCAGTTGTGGCTATAACCAACAAGTCCGTACAGGAAGTACAGAATTATTTCAGCATGTTCGGACGAGGTATGGTGCAGGAACAGGAAGTAGAAAGCCAGGGTTCCGGAATCATCATCGGACAAAATGACGAGGAGCTTCTGATTGTCACCAATAATCATGTGGTGGAAGGTGCTGAGACATTGTCTGTCTGCTTCATTGATAACCAGGCGTATGAAGCCTCAGTAAAAGGAACAGATGCGGACAATGACCTGGCAGTGATAGCTGTTAAGCTTTCAGATATTTCCGAAGATACCATGTCACAGATTAAAGTGGCTCAGATGGGAGATTCCGATGCACTGAAAGTTGGTGAACAGGTGGTGGCCATCGGTAATGCCCTTGGATACGGTCAGTCTGTTACAACAGGTATTGTCAGTGCTGTGGATCGTCAGGTAGGAAGCTCTGATTCTGAAAATGGATTCATTCAGACAGATGCTGCTATCAACCCCGGCAACAGCGGCGGTGCACTTTTAAATATGAACGGAGAAGTCATTGGTATCAACTCTGCGAAACTGGCTTCTACAAAAGTGGAAGGTATGGGTTATGCAATCCCGATCAGCTATGCTTCACCGATTATTGAAGATCTGATGAACCGTGTCACCAGAGCAAAAGTCAGTGAAGATCAGGCATCTTCTCTTGGAATATCCGGTCAGACCGTAGACAGTACCATTGCACAGACCTATGGAATTCCGGAAGGTGTCTATGTAGGAGAAGTTAATGAAGGAAGTGCCGCAGAAAAAGCAGGAATACAGGCAGGCAGTGTCATCACCAAATTTGATGGAACCAGTGTGAAAACTATCGATGAACTGAAAACCCAGCTGACATATTATGCAGCAGGAGAGACTGTTGAAATTACAGTAAAAGTTGCAGATAACGGACAGTATGTGGAAAAAATACTGACAATCACACTGGATCATGCACAGAGTACAGCCAACAGCCAGAGCGGAAGACAGCAGGGAAATATGCAGAATTCTATCATTAAATAAGATTCCGAAGGAGAGACCAGGGGGTGACCAGGGGGGAGAGACCAGGGGACAGGAGTGACCAGGGGACAGGTACATAGTCACAATTGTGACTATGTACCTGTCCCCTG
>JALERM010000100.1 GCA_022764165.1 Eubacterium sp.
GTTTTACCTGCTGTTTTATAGTCAGATACATGCTGTACTTCCTCCTTTCTTCGAAGATTGAAAGCTTAAGTTGTTTACTATATGTATCTATTTTACCAGAACATACGTTCTTTTGTCAAGTTTTTTCGCATTCATCCCCTATCTACAGAGAAAGGGGTATTCTGCGTTTATTTTGATAAATGAAAACATCATCTCCAATACGCTTCATAAGGAGCTTTCTCCTCTGCCACCATCTGCACACCGGCAGCCTGATTGCCAAAGTCCGGATAATAAACTTTGGCAGATTTTCTTGCCTGGATCTCACCGGCCAGTCGCTCCTTCAGAAGAGTATTTCTCCTGGTGACTGTCACATTTCTCACTGCGTAAGAAAGAGCCTTCTTCGTGCCGACCATCACCAGAATCTTCCTGGCCCGGGTAATACCGGTATAGATCAGATTCCTCTGCAACATCACATAATGATTCATCAGCACCGGCATAACAACAATCGGATACTCGGATCCCTGGGCTTTATGAATGGTTGTTGCATAGGCATGCACCAGTTCATCCAGCTCGGTGGCATCATACTCAATGCTCCGGCCATCAAAATTCACCAGAAGGGTGCGATCCTGCATGTCTACAGATTCAATGATTCCGATATCTCCATTGAAGACTTCCTTATCGTAATTGTTTTTGATCTGCATGACCTTATCATTTGTCCGATAGACAAATCCACTCCTTCGAAGGCCTTCTCCCTGAGGGTTCAGGGCTTCCTGCAGTGCCATGTTCAGATTGGTAGCACCGACTACGCCTCTTTGCATCGGTGTCAGCACCTGAATCTGACTGGCCGGTGTCCGATAATATCCCGGAAGCTTCTTATGTACCAGTTCCACAATCTTCTTCGCTGTTTCCTCCGGATCCTCCTGAGTCATAAAGAAGAAATCCGTATTCTTTCCATTGGATGTATCCGGCATCTGACCGGCATTGATCTTATGTGCATTCATGACAATTCGGCTGGTCTGGGCCTGACGGAAAATTCTGGTCAGACGAACCACCGGAAATACTTCACTGTCGATCACATCACGGAGCACATTTCCTGCGCCAACCGATGGAAGCTGATCAATATCGCCCACCAGGATCAAACGCATGTGAGGCGGAATGGCTTTCATCAGCGCATTCATCAAAACAATATCGATCATGGAACACTCATCCACGATCAGGACATCCCCTTCAAGAGGTGTTTCCTCATTTTTCTGATAGCCTTCCGGTGGCTTGAATTCCAAAAGACGATGGATGGTTTTGGCTTCCAGACCGGTAGCTTCCGTCATCCTCTTGGCAGCACGTCCTGTAGGGGCTGCCAGCAATATATTCAGTCCAAAAGTGCGATAGGCTGCGATGATTCCCTGGGTTGTGGTGGTTTTTCCTGTACCCGGACCACCGGTAAGCACCAGGACCTTTGCAGTCGCTGCCCGGCGGATGGCTTCCACCTGCACCTCATCATATTTCATATTTACAGTATGCTGAAGCTTATCCACATCCACAGACAACTCCGGATTACCGGTATCCTGTCTGGCTTTCATAAGAGAAACCCATAGTCTGTCTGCTGCAGGTTCTGCAGCCAGCTTTTTCAATTTATTGGCAACACCAACCTCCGCAAAATAAAACGGCGGCAGGTAGATACATTCTTTTTCAATCTCTTTGGCAGCATCTTCCGGAATGACCTCATCCGGTGCAAACTGCGGAACCATAATCTTCTCACGGATCAGTTCTTCATCCTTCAACATCTGATCCATGGTCATAATGATGCTGGTATCCTCCGCCTCCAGAAGCACTGATGCTTTCCTGATCAGCTGGTCACGCTCTGCATAAACATGGCCTTCATCTGCCAGCTCACTTAAAGTATACATGATACCGCTGCGCAGGCGGATAAATGCCTCCTTACCAATACCAAGCTTCATGGCAATGCTGTCAGCCGTCTTAAAACCAATTCCCCAGATATCATCCGCCAGGCGGAATGGATTCTCCTTAACCTTCGGAATACTCTCATTTCCATACTGACGATAAATCTTCGCAGCAAAAGCAGTGCTCACACCATGGTCCTGCAGAAAAAGCATAACATTCTTGATCTCCTTCTGTCGTTCCCAGCTCTCAGCAATCTTATCGACACGCTTCTTTCCGATACCGGGAACCTCCAGGAGCCGCTGCACATCCGTCTCGATGATCTCCAGCGTATCCGTACCGAACTGCTGCACAATCTTCTTAGCAAACTTCGGTCCCACACCCTTGATCAGGCCGGAGCCAAGATACTTCTCAATACCAAAAACCGTGGCAGGCATGGTCTCTTCCCAGCGTTCTGCCAGGAACTGTCTGCCGTACTTCGCATCCACCTTCCAGTTGCCATCAATCAAAAGCACAGAGCCAACATTGGCATCCACAAGATTACCTACGACCGTAACCAGGTCATTATAGTTCTTCACGGCACACTTCAAGACAGAATAGCCTGTTTCAGGGCTTTGATAGGTTATACGTTCTACGACACAGCGAAGCTTAATCATTCTGTCTCACCTGCCTTTAAATATCTAATCACCGTGTATTCTCAATAGTTCCAGATTTCATATCCCTGCCGTCTGGCCGAATCATAGACCGGCTGCATATTTTTCTGCAGGATATTGTAGAATTCTTCCTTTGAATTTCCCGGTCTGTACAATTCCTGTCCTGCCCAAATAGAGTGCAGATTATCCCGATAACAGGCTTCAAATAACTTATGAAGACCTGCTCGCTCGTGGATCAGATCGTACATTCCGTACTGATTTTCTGCGAATACTGCGAAGAAAGGATCCCATTTGGGAAGCTTGTTACTCTTCGACGAATTCAAAGAAGAATCCATCGGCATCAGGTTCCAAAGTTCATCATTCATCACAAAAGACCATGGAATAAAATGATCCACATCATACTGCTTTGTAACGATTGGCCTGCCAGTAAAAACATCCCTGACTTCCCGCACATTCAAAATACCTTCCCATAGCTTACGCACATTATTCAGCTTCCGCATCTTTTCATCCATCGGTGCCAGTTTGTAAATGAGACCCGGGACTTCAGGATTATTATTCTGCAGCCATTTCACCTTTTCATACTGAATCCATCCAAGAATATTTACGGTATTATCCTGGATCATCTTCATCCAGTCTGAGTTGAAATGGACTTCTTTTTTCAGTTTACTGCTGTCTCCAAAGGTATACGGCAGTCGAATCATAGTGCTGTCGATTCTTCGGATATATTCAGTCAGTCTGCGGACACTTCCCCACGGCACTTCCTCTGCACTTTTGGAGAAGAATCCCGCCAGTGCACGTCCCGGAACCATATTTGTCAGCTGCTCTTTGGAAAGTTTTAGCTCCGCATTATGCTCTCTAATGGCATTCTTAATCTCTACTTTAGAAGCATTTGCCGGAAGGTCACTAAGTTCAGTCAGTTTCAGAACAGCACGCTCCAGACCATCTCTCACAAGGCCGTCCGCCTGGATGCCGCTAAGATGAATGTGAAATTCTCTTACGGAATACCATGCATTGCAGATCATCTCATCAATGATTGCATCGAACGTAGTATCCTGAATACCCTCCGAAATGATATCTACAATGGCTTCCAGCCAATAGAACTTATAACAATAGGACGGATCCTTCATCATCTGAGAGAAGCCTTCGATATCCAGAGTGTTGTGGTACTCTCCATTAATATGTAAGGAATATCCTATTTGCGGAGTATCAAATTCAGCCACCTCTCATCACCCCTTCCTGGTCTGACATCACCGGTGATCCAATATTGTTTTATCGTAAGTTCCGGAATCTCTGCTATGAATTCCTTAAAGGAATCCTCAGTAAAATCTGTAAAATACCGACCATTACGCACACCTTCAAAATCACTGTATTTGAAGGAAGTGTAGATTACACCGGTACTTTTAAGTGCATCACACATTTTTTTAATTACCGGAAGCAGCTCATTCTTCGGCAAATGCAAAATAGAGGAGCATGCCCAGATTCCATCATATGTATCAATCTCATCCAATTCCCCGAACAGCCTTTCTTTTACTTCGATACCTGTAAAAGCACTGGCCCGTCTACAAAGTTCAGCTGATCCATCGGTTGCTGTAACCTGATAGCCTTTATCCAGGAAATATCTGGTATCTCGGCCGGAACCGCAGCCGAAATCAAGGATTGCGGCACCCTCATTCAGCAAATGAAGAAATTTATCCTGCAACAGATGCATATCAACATTCTGCGTACTCTGTATGAAATTTTCTGCATTGAGGTTATAGTAATCAATCGTAGGATCCATTTTCATACTTCCTTTCGCTCAGTGATAACTATCCTCACTGAAGCCATCCAGGTCAGTCCTCTCTTGTATTTTTTCTAAGTTATTCTCTTCGTCAAAGTAGACCTTGTCACCTTCGTTGATATTACGCTCATAGAGCATGGCATCTTCTGACTTTACTATTAACTCTTCACCTGAAGAATTCATAAGTGTGACTACAGCCATGACAGGTGCTCCCTCAGCTCGTTCTTCGCATCCAAAGTCCAGGTCTTCATCGATTCTTTTTACTATATAGATCATGAAAGGTTATTCCTTTTTCATATATTCTTCTGATATTCTACAGCTGCCTGTAATCGTCTATATGTATCAGAAGGCCTTCTTGCAACATCGGCAATCGATTTCTTCTCAACAATTGCCCCACCTTTAACGGCTAAAATATTTCCGTCACTGAATACATACTTCACATCGCCATATTCAAATCCGATATTAGCATCATTTTGGTTAATCTCAGCAGAGTTAACACTTCTCTTCAACTCTGTACGATTTTCGTAAGGTCATCTGACACCGTGTACTCATTTAGAATAACCCATCCGTTCCAGTGAGGAAGGGAGGGGTATGTAAGGGACTTATTGATATTTCTTTTTGAAGTTCTCCAAATCCTCGAAGGAGTAATTCTTCCAAAGAACAGGGCATCCTCCATAGCAACGCTCATAATACTGGCATTGCTTGCAT
Source organism: Eubacterium sp. (assembly GCA_022764165.1). GTDB lineage: Bacteria > Bacillota > Clostridia > Lachnospirales > Lachnospiraceae > Oliverpabstia. The sequence goes on from JALERM010000100.1 coordinate 5,014, forward strand.
TTATCTGACGGTAACTGATCAATTTCCTCAATCACTTTTTTATATGGCTGCTTTTCTCGCCACGCAACAAATTCTTCAGCCGTATTAAAGTCAGTGCCAAGTTTACCGATTTTATTGACAAAATACATGTCACAAGGCAATAGGTTCAGTTTGGTATCGAATGTTACCGCGTTATGCTTGTGAATCTGGCAAGGAGAGGCTAATCTTCCTTTTAATAGATCGAGTTGATACTCTGAATATACACATAACGGGAAACTATACTCGATCCACCAATCATCTGTAATGCTATTCAAGCGCTCCATCTGAGAAATAAAACTATCAATCAATATCACCGGATTATGTTTTTCCAGATAAGCAAGATTCTTCTCCCCATTGTTATTATTATCGATAACAAAGGTAAAGGAGAACTGTTTCGCTCCACACTCCAAAGCTGTTTTTACCGAATCACAAAGAGAGAGCACATTCTCAGATGTGATTACCATTGAACAGGTAAAGTCCATAGATAATTCAGATAAATTTCTTATTGCTTGCTGCTGTATTAAATAACCATCATATCCAGTAGTAGTGATCCATTCTTGAGGATTCATTCCTTTCATGGATATATCAATATATTCCACACCGCAATCAATTAGCTTCTCGCAAAACTGAGAATCTTTAAGACATATTCCGTTCGTTGCGATCGCCGGAATAATTCTATGCTCCTTCTGTTTTATATATTGCAAAGCATTCAGCAGATGAGGATATAGTAAAGGCTCCCCACCTGTAAAAAAAAGGAACTTGACTTTTGCATCACAGCAGAAATCCACTATCTTTTTGAAATTTTCATAACTCAACATATTGTCAGGACAATAACCTGCGTCTTGCACATAGCAAAAATTGCATCGCAAGTTGCAATTTCTTGTTAAGACAACTGAGCATTGTTTTATTACTTCATTTTCTTTCATCATTATTCCTCTTTATCCCAACCGATACAGTGAAGATGTTTCCTGTGAAAATACATCTATTGGATTTCCTTGCGCAACAATTTTTCCACCAGCGTTTCCACCGTGAACACCGAAATCAATAATATAGTCAGCAACACTCGCAATAAACTCTATATTATGCTCGATGAGCAAAATCGTTTCACCTTTTTCTTGCAACGAGAACAGTACCCTTCTGAATTTCTCTATATCAGTTTCATTCAGACCAGAGGTTGGCTCATCAAGAATATACAGGTTTTGCCCACCGGATAAAACACCTAAAGCTTTGGCCAGTTTAATTCGCTGAGCCTCTCCACCAGATAAGTTCATAGACATATGCCCCAGAGTCAAATAGCCCAATCCCAATTCAATCATGCTACTTAATACCGAGAACACTTTTTTGTTATCCTTGAATGTCTCAATGATATCTGCCACGGGACTATCCAATACATCAAGAATAGTCTTTTCTTTATAAGTAACAGACAGAATGTTATCGTTGAAACGTCGTCCTTGGCATTCTGGACAGGTGATAAATGCACTAGGAAGATAGTTTAGGTCAATCTTCTGCATACCAGTTCCTTGACAGCACTCACATCTTCCACCCTTGACATTCATGCTAAACATAGATGCCGAGAGTTTTAATTTCTTTGCTGTTTCGGTCTTTGAAAACAAGGACCTGATTTCATCAAAGATTTCTAAATAGGATACAACTGTTGATCTTGGAGTTTTACCAATCGGAGCCTGATTAACCCGAATAATTCTCTTTATATATTGTTGACCGCGAAGAACTCCGTATGTTTTAGCAGTACTCTTGTTTAGACTCTCAGAAACAGCCAGTGCTAATGTGGATTTACCAGAACCGGAAACTCCCGTAATACAGGTTATTCCACCAATCGGAAATCTCGCATTCTGTTTTGAAATATTACGCAAACTAATGTTATTGAGTTCAAGATAACTCTTATACACATTTACAGGCTTAAAGCAAAGACCTTTTCGGGGCTCCTTCACAACTTTTCCCTGGCTTATTAAATATCCACCTTTTGGACCTCCCTCTGGTCCTAACTCAATTCTATAATCCGCAGCGGAAATATACTGTTTATTATGCTCAATCGCAATTACAGTATTTCCCCTTTTAATCAGATCTTTCGTTGCATTAATAATTCTAGTGATATCTCGATAATGCAGGCCTTTACATGGTTCATCAAGAATATAAATCAAGCCTTTCAGGGAGCATGTAAGTTGGGTTGCTATTCTCACACGCTGACGTTCTCCGCCTGAGAGCGATGGCACCGATCTGTTTAGGCACAAATATCCAACATTCAATGCAAGAAGAGCATCTATTTTATCGAGAATACTATGCTGTAATTGTTCTACTAGGATTTTCTTCTCAGCAGTAATTCTACTGTCCTTAAGATTTACAATCCATGAGTAAAGCGAAGAAACCTCCATCGCCTCAACTTCATAATAATTAAGGCCACCAACGGTATATTCCAAAGCTGTTTTACTCAACTTTGCTCCATTACAAACATGGCATGGAACGGTTTCCGCATATTTAGCATATGCTGATGCCTGTGTCATAGAATCCACACTTGCAATTTGATCCTTTAACATAGGGATAACACCTTGCAAAGAAACAAAATGCTGCTTTTTGCGTTTTCCTTCTTTATAGGCGATTTTTACACGATATACTTCCTCAGAATATAACAGCTTGTCAATCTCGCTCTTGCTCAACTGTGAGTACTTCTTGTCAATATCTATTCCATGATATTCGCATAAAGCCTCAAGACTCTTTTGTTCCTTGCTGTCTGTCGGTCCTTTATAAAACAAGATTGCTCCTTCACGCAAAGTTTTATCTGGATCGGGAACCATAAGATTTGGAGACACAATCATTTCAACACCAAGACCATTACAATTAGGACAAAAAGTCTTTGGATTATTAGAGGAGAAAGTGTTCTCGGAAATATCATTTTGAGAATTACTATTCATCAGAGAAAACAGTGTTCGCAAATAATACGAAATCTCTGTAATGGTTCCTACCGTTGAGCGTGGATTTACATTATAGTAATTCTGTGAAATATTAAGTGCCGGACGAAGATTCTCAATAGCACCTACTTTGGGCTTGTTCATGAGCTTTTGACTATAAATACTACCGCTCATTCCTTCGAGAAATCCACGCTGACTTTCTGCATAAATTGTATCGAATACCAATGATGACTTACCGCAACCGGAACAACCAGTCACACAAGTAAAAGCATCTAAAGGTATATCAATATTCAAATGCTTGAGATTGTTCTCATGCGCATCTTTAATTATTATTTTTTCCATAATAATCAGCGTTCCTCCTTTCTTTTACTCAATAGTCGCCTTTATCTGTCAGACTTTCTGTTCATATAGTCATCGACTTTCTGATGCGTCAATGCAGCAACCGAACATTGGAAATCATTGATTCTAAAAGCATTTCCATCATTGTTTTCATTAGAATTGCTCATCATACACACCGTGCAAAATCCTCTGTCTTTACAATCAACGCACTTGGGAAAATCTTTGCGTTTGACCTGACGTAATTGCTTGATTTTTTCAGATGTATTCCATATCTCTATAATACTTTGATTGTGTACATTGCCCAAAACGTTCGTTTGCCAGCCGACGCACGGATATACGTCTCCGTTTACTGCAATACAAAAGCTATATCTGCAAATAGAACAGATCGGATCATTCGCTTTAAAAGCTTCCTTTTCTTTTGCAGCGGAGCAAATTGAATCTCCGTATCCTTCTGCAAGTTCTACCTCAACTGCTTTGCCTATCTCCTCAACAGACAATCTATTAGGGAGATTGTCCCCAGTATGATCGTAAGAAGCAAAAATAACAGGTTCGACAGCAACAGCAATCTTGTGTTCAAATCCCCATCTAATAACTGCCTCGAACGCATCCTTGTTCTGTTTTATAACTGGACATGAAATTTGTACAGGTATTCCAGCTGCTAAAATCTGTTCTATTCCGGCCAACGTCTTTTCCAAACTTCCTGAAACTTTTGTGATTGAATCATGAATTTCCGGGTTCATGGCATAAATTGATGTTTGAACCGAAAGAAAGGGGTTCCTTTTCATTTCTTCAATTACTTCGTCAGACAAAGCAATTAAATTGGATAAAAGATTGACTGACAAATCTGATTCTCTGCATTTTTGCAAAAATTGAATGATAGCTTTATTCAGCAGTGGCTCACCACCTGACAGCGTAACATGCATGATATTCATTTTTCTTCCATCTTCAATAATTCGATAGAAGAGTTCTGGATCCATAACATCGTTCTTATACTTGTGGGGGATATAGCAGTGCACACAACGTTCATTGCAGGCATTTGCAATCTCGATATGTAAGCTTCGAAGAAATTCGTTTGTTTTAAACATGCTATGGCCACACTCATCTGAATTAGTTGTACTGGCAGTCTGCGTTATTTCTGTAATATCTGAGTTGTTACTAATATCAATATCCTGACAGTAAGCAGCTGATTCTCCGACTGACAAATAACCTTCTTCAACAAAATACTGAAAGAATTCAATCGTATCACTCTTTAGAGTTTCAAAATCTACCCCAATATAAATGCGGGACAATTCTTCAACTATTATATCAATATGCTTGGGAATTCTTTCTAATGTTGACAACATTACTGCGCCGCTTTGGGATACAAACTTTTCATTCCTTTTAGGCCTTGTATCATCCAACATTCGGTATCCATATTCCGAATTATCGGTAATGTATCCATATTCCTCATATTGTCTAAACAATATATCTTGTCTCAACTTATAGTACATAGTGATTTCCTTTATATACAAAAAGGACGCAGAAGAAACTACTCTGCGTCCTTGGTTTCAATGTCTTTTCTATTATGCTCTCTTATCACAAGGTCTTCCGCAAGGACCATCGCCACACTTTGCAGCATTTACCTTCTCAGTATTGATTACAACCGGCTTCTTGTACTCCATCCCACTTCGCCCCTTTCTCAACATAGTTGGTTTTTTCTGCTTGAAAGAATTAGTCTCATTCCCCAAATGGATTTACAGCATTAGATAAGTATTTGAAATCGGGGAGCATTGACATATTTTCTAGGCCTCGCAGAAAACCTCATATGCCAATTAATGACCACTTTTAGTATACCAAAACAGGATGTCAAAGTCAATATGCATGGCGTTTAAAACCAGAATAAACGCATGAACAGAGAGAGGGAGCTTTCCCTCTCATTATTTGGCTAGTTCATCAATTGCATCTAACATCTCATTATCGTATAATACTTTCAGAACCGCTAGGATTACCGGTATTTCTTTTTCCAATCTTCTTCCTATCGTACTTCGGATTCGTCTCATACTTCTGTGGTAGTAGGATTTCAACAGTTTTATTATGAACATGACAAATCTTCGGATCAAACCAAGATTGTGTATCGCATTCTTTTCT
>JALERM010000107.1 GCA_022764165.1 Eubacterium sp.
GTTTTACCTGCTGTTTTATAGTCAGATACATGCTGTACTTCCTCCTTTCTTCGAAGATTGAAAGCTTAAGTTGTTTACTATATGTATCTATTTTACCAGAACATACGTTCTTTTGTCAAGTTTTTTCGCATTCATCCCCTACCTGCAGAGGAAGGGGTATTCTGCGTTTATTTTGATAAAATCGTCCCATAGTGATGCCATTTGAACGCTTAGTTTCAAATGGCATCACTATGGGATTGTATTTATTATGCAATGCTGTTTTTACGGCATCCTCTATGCAGTGATTTGCGCGTACCGCTCTGCACCAAGCACCTGCATCATGTAGTCATATGGATCAAGTTCATCCTCCATGACCATTGAAAATACTCTTGGTGACGCACCGCTTACTAGCATAACTCCCTGCTCGTTCAGCTTTACAGGCTGCTGCTCGCTGCGACTCTGTACATTCCAGAAAACGATCTTCGGCAGCTTGTAACCATGTGACCCATAAAGTGTCTTAGCATACTCAAAGTGAGTGAGTGAAGCATCTCGTGAACAGCAGTCAAATTCCATATCGGAAATAAAATAAAGAGTTTCCGGAAGCTCACTTTGTGGCAGATGGTTCTTCAGTGCCGCTTCAAGGATCAGTTCGAATACTTTCTGAACATTGGTGTTCGCGCACTCATTGTAAGAGCGGCAGTACCGAACCTTGTCTACCAGATCATCCCCCTTAATTTCAATGAGCCGCGGGTTCATTGAAAAGGTGATGAAATGGTTATGAAAAGCACCTGTGTTATGCTCTGCAAAATAGATACCTAATGAAAGTGCTACATCTCCCGGTCTTGGATTACCGCCCCAATACATGGAACCGGAACCGTCTACAACCACCAGTGCATTGCGTCCATCGGTATAATCTTCCAGTGCGTTCCAGGTAACATCCAGGCTCCGGCGCTCTGCCTGTGAACCACTGAAGCTGATTGCCTGACGGATCAAGTCATAAGGCATCAGGGTACCGGTATGCAGGACTGCCTCACCCTTGCTAACTTGAGTGATATAAGAAATATAACGCTCACCATCATTTCGTATAAAAGCACGGCGGTACTTAAACATTGCCTTTGAAGGCTGCGATGCGTAATCAAAGGTGTAATCTTTCTCCCGAAGGTTGTTCTCCAGAATCCGAATTCGTGACCTGAGTGCTGAAAGCATTTTACGGTACTGTGCATCACTCATGCCTAAAGCCTTTGCGATCAGCTTTGCCTGACGTACAGTTCCAGTATTGGACGCATTGACTGACGGAAGCCACTTTGCTAAAAGTGATACTGGCTGCCCCGCATCCATGGATGCCATATCAGCATTAAGCTGTCGGCTGATATATTCGATTACTGCGCCCTCACACGGAGTATCAAGCAGTGCGAGCAGGTCATCATAGCGTCCATACTCTCCAATAAACGGAATGTTCTTCATGACGCTGTCCTGCTCACCCACTGCCATCCAGCGAAGAATGGTACGGAACACACGTCGTTCTCCCAGACCCCCACGAATATCGCGTGCATAAAACAACATCTTCATTGCTACATCATGGTCCTCTGCCCATGCTCTCTCAAAACGTCGGATGATATCAGCATCTTCCGCAGTTCTTAACGCACCAATGGTGGCAAACAAATCCAGTGTTGCTGCACCCGTGCTTCGCAAAGTCTTTGCGCCGTTTTCAGTTCTGGTTACATTTGATTCTCTCTTCAATGCCTGAAGCATCGGAAAAATACGGTTTTGCATGAAATCATCCTCCCTTCATTTTTTTTGCAAAACACAAAGCACTTTTTATTGGGGTGCCGTCTTACCGCTTGACCAAGCTGCCTTATAAAGACAGCTGCAGGAATCGAACCTGCGATTGCACCGTGGACATTTTATATGCTGTAAGTGCTTTTAAAGATCTCTCAAATTGGGTATTATTTCCTTCATCTGATGGCTATATGATAACTCATTCCATACATTTAATCCCGGAAAAAAAGGTGCGACCAATATAAATGTCATACTTTCAAGATAAAATCCCGTACCAGAACCATTTCTTACAAGTTCCTGATACGGGATTTGTCTGTTTTCCTGCCGTTTTAATTACCAGCTTTAAAATTGTAAATTGGTCGGATCACTGCGTTAATCTCTGCAGTAGGGCCGATATTATCAACAATATCATCCATGTTCTTATAACACATTGGAGCCTCATCAATTGTTGCAGTACATACAGAAGTAGTATAGATACCCTTCATCTGCTTTGTAAACTCCTCCAGTTCAAACTTTGCCTTTGCTGCCTTTCTGCTGTAAAGACGTCCGGCGCCGTGAGGCGCTGAATAATTCCATTCCGGATTTCCCTTTCCTGTGCATAACAGACTTCCATCACGCATGTTAATCGGAATCAGTAACCGCTCACCCTTCTTAGCTGAAACAGCCCCTTTGCGAAGGATCATACTGTCAGTATCAATATAGTTATGGATGGTGTCAAACCGTTCAGTTTCATCCAGATGCAGGCCATTAAGAATGGTGTCCATGATAGCCTTGCGATTCAGGCATGAATACCGCTGAACGATCTTCATATCATGGATATAGTCCTCAAATAGCTGTCCGGAAACATAGGCAAGATACGGTGGGACATCAATTTCATTCTTCTGAATCCTGAAGTCTGCCAATACAGTCTCGATTTCTCTCTCCCGACCCTGTGCCTTCAGTTCTGCAATTACATCCTGAGATGTACGTACACCTTCCATCTGCATCTGCTCATACCCTGCCGCCTGATAAAACTTTGCAACAGCTTGCCCCAGATAACGGCTTCCTGTATGGACAACAAGATATCTGTTTCCATTCTCGTCAATATCCGCCTCAATAAAATGATTTCCGCCTCCGAGGCTTCCGAGGCTCAGCTGTGCCCGGTCGAGACGTACCCCCGAAACACATCGAAGATCCTGCAAATCTATTTCTTCATTGACCGGATGCGGAGTAACCCGGATGGCCTGCCCTGCCGGAATGCTCTGATAAATCAACTGATCCAGCTGTTCTAACGGAATTTCCTGATGACCAATACAAACAGTCAGCATTCCGCATCCGATATCTCCACCAACAAGATTTGGGACAATTTTGTCACCAATCGTCATGGTGGTTCCAATCGTGCAGCCTGTTCCTGCATGAACATCCGGCATAAGGCGGATTTGTGAACCTGCAGTAAATGCCTGGTCACAGATCATCTGAACTTGATTCAGAGCTTCCTGCTCAACAACATCTGTATATACAATTGCATTTGTATACTTTCCATGAATATACTTCATAATCTGTCACTTCCTTTCCACCGGAATCCGGTTTTCGTATATGCCTAAATCTTATCACTTGAAATGCAATATATCCCGGATAAAAAGTTGCGTTTCTTATCTTGCAGTCAATGTTGTCTGCTGTTTCAGCAGACGTTCCCTTATTTTACCCATAAAGTCTTCCGGTTCAATCACTTTAATCTTTGGTCCAAAAGACAGAATTCTAATCAGCATTTCCGTTTCATCTGATGCGTCATATACAAGTTTTAAGCGATAATGCTGTGAATCCAGCTTTTTCGTTTCTTTTTCCAGATGGGAAAAATGAAGGAGTATCCTCTCCAAAGCATTTCTTTCATCTGTCACTTCCAAAGTAATGCTTCTCTTTTGAATTCCTGCCGATAGCCACCCTTGATTTGACTTATCCCGGTAGTTCTCCATATCTCTGTCATCCATGATTACGTTACATGCAATGATTCTGGATATATTCAGCACTCTGTCAGTCTCAGGTCTATCAGGATCCAGGCTGATCATCACTCTGAATTTGTCATCCTTTTGAGAATACTCTATAGATTTTGGATGACATATGTAGTGATTCTTTTTTCCTTTTGCAGTTTCATATGAAATATCTATCCACTGACCACTATGAATGGCTTCCAAAACATTTCTGAAATTTTCCACATATATCGGTTCCGTATATGGATCTCCATCCTTATTCTGATCATAATAAACAATCATGTCCGGAGTAAAAAGAGGTTCTATACCCGTAAGCCCATCGTCATCCGGCTGAAACAGCCTGATCCTCGGATCCAAAAGAAGTGCTTTCAGCCATCGTTTCTGGAGCATAGTAAGATGTATTTTCGGTTCACTAATGAGCGGTGTTTCATAATCCTCTGTAAGCAGATTCCAGCTTCCGCCGATCAGCTTATCCGGAATGTTCAGGATACTTTCATCAAAAGCCTTCTCCTGTATTATCTTACGGATTTTCCTATCGCCCAGTGTTCCATTTACAGCTTCAGAAAGGACCGCTGCTATAACATTGTAATAACTACCGTATATCTCATGAAATAACATCGCCGATTTCTCCTTTCTCATCTGCCGTCTCAGACTCCCCCACATCTGCATCGCCCGACTTGCCACAATCTGCTCCGTCTATACCGTAAAGAGCATACATTGCCTCCATATCCTTCCATAAACGCGTCTCGACTTCCGGGTTACTGCAGGAAAGACTTCTGATTCTTCCTGTAAATGTACGGATCCACGGCAGCATTTCAAGTGCATCACAAACATCTGCTGAAAACTTCCACGTATCCTCATTAATCTGCTCAACTATCCCGCACCGTTTTTCACGTTCAAGGCGCTGTGCCACATAGCCTGCATATGGTTCTATACGAAGCGTAAACTCAATATGGTCCCTTTTTTCTTCACTAAGTGCAGCTCCCCATATATGAGAAGCCAGTTCCTGCATCTGGTCATACAGATCATTCCAGTTTTTATTTTCACCACCTGTGGAGACATACAGAATGCAGTCCATGCGATAGAACCTGAACTGCTTTACATTCATATTCCAGGCAAGAAGATACTGCCTTCCATACTGGGTACTGACATAGATCCGGAATGGAATGACCGGAATGCTTTTCTTAGCTTTCAGCATCGTCAGCTTGAGTTCTGCATGCCGCATGATCGCATCCATAAGAGTATACAGTATTTCACTGTCCAAAGCCGTCATAAGATGATGATGTTTAAATCGGAAGAATTCCGAAGAGTTCTCATATTTATCCAGAAGATAGGAACCAATCACACCAAGAGGTGCTGCTTCCGAGTAAAAGCTGACCGCATCCCTCCAGGAATCCAGGTTAACCCCATCCGGCACCTTCCGGTAAATGCTTTCTCTTCCTTGCCTTTTCTTTTCTACGAGCCCCAACTGTTCGTATTCCTTTAATTTCTTCCGGATAGTAGACTCATCCAGGACATTGACGTCAAAATCACAGAAATACTCCTCTTCAAGCTCGTCAATAATCTCATTCATCGTCAGACCTTCTTCTTCAGAAAGCAGATCCATCAAATAAAAATGAAGCATGACATCATTGTCAGTAAAGCTCTTCGTTTTAAATGCCTTATATAAAGGATTGTGTGGTATAGCTCTGCTATCCACAGAAAGATATGTCCTCTTCCCCTCCTCGTCCTGGCCAAAATGCATATATTCTCCCAGCCAGCTTTCTACACGGCGACGTTCATTGTCGTAACTACGGGCGCTTTTTGCATCAATATCCAGCCTGTGGCGAAAACCATAGACATAAAATTCCCGCATATAGCCCCTGATTTTTGCAAATGATTTAATTAGTTCGTTATATGCCAATAACCTTCGCCACCTTTCCTTTACAACACAAGAACAATTAATTCCACGTATCAATACTTATCCATTTATCACCTTCTGATATACCTCCTGAACTTCCTGAGGAATGTTCAGGTTCGGCTTCTCTCGGCTTTAATACAAACCTTTTTACCCGAAAAAGCTATACCATATTTCAATATTTCTGTCACACCCTGGCCGGTCATTTCCAAATGATATTGACGATCATTCATCTGATCAAGAGCAGTTTGGGCAAGCTCCGTCAGTTGTTCATCATTACAGTCTTTTCCTGCTTTCACTTCAATTAGTATTCCAGGTAGTTTTTTATTAAGCGGCAGCATCTGAATATCAAAACGTCCATTGCCTGCCTCCCGGTTTGAGGTAATATGATACCGATTATCCAGCATCGCACAGAGTCCCAGTATCAGCCCGTGAAAAAATGTTTCATTCGCTGCATCGTGATAACTGATTGTCTGAAGCAGGAAAGCTTCCACCCGCTTTTGCAGTGCAGAAATATCCATCGTATAAATTGCTTCCTGAATAGAAACAGCCACAGAAGGTGGAATCACATTTTCAAACTGGGAAAGAATTTCCTTACTGTACACGTAAGAAATTTCTTTGTTGGGCAATGCAACCTCGCAAATATAATCGCCTCCAAATGATTGGTCGGTCATGATCGCCTTGAGGTAACCAGTTACCAGCAGAAAGCTGTAAATCGTTGAAGGATTGTTGTGAATCTGTGGATAGATGACTCCGATATCGATATGTGTAACAAAGGATTTTCCCTGCATGAGTGATTCCAATCGTTCAAAAGTATCATTTGATGCCGCAGCCAGTACTTCGCTAATGATATCATTACTGCCGGTAGACTGCCAGAAAGCTCGTGGAATACACTCATTATTGAAATACCCAATCACAGACCAGGGATTAAAAATCTCTGTGGTACCAAAACGATACCCATCATACCATTCACAGATCTCCCCATACTTATCCGGTGTACCATAATAATCTGCCATTTCCCTCACTTCTACAGGTGTAAAACCAAAATACTCACTATATCGATTATCAAGAACGGAATTTATCTTTAAATTGTTGAGTCCACTAAAGATACTCTCCTTCGCCACACGAAGAATCCCCGTCAGAAAGCCATAGGAAAGATGCGGATTGTCTTTCAGTCCACCAGAAAACAGTACTCGCATAAAATCAATTACCTTATCATAGTAACCACGAATATGAGCTTGTTGAATCGGCGTATCATATTCATCAATGATAATGACAGGGGCTACTCCATAATGCATATGAAGCATTCTGGAAAGGTTCAAAAACGCCATGGCAACATCATTTTCATCGGCCTCTCCCCCGAGAATCCCAGTCAGGTACTTCTTTTCATAGAGACTGATTTTATCACTGCCCAACAGTTCGCTATGTCGCTCAAATTCATTTCTCAATATCTTATAGATAAGATCATATGTCACTTCCCAATTTTCACATTTTACATCTTTAAATGTAACATAAATAACCGGATATTTTCCCTGATATGCCTGATATTCCTGACCACAGGTCCAGATTTTCTTATCCCGAAAATAAATTGATGTATCTTCGTCTTTTTTTTCGAAGAAGACTCTCAGCATATCCATGTTCAATGTTTTTCCAAAACGGCGGGGGCGAGTAAACAAAGAGACCTGAGGGCGCTCATCAATAAAATCCCGAATCAACAGAGTCTTATCAACATAATAATATTCTGTAGATGCCTTACGATAATCAGAAATGCCTATGGGAAGAGGCAATTTCTTTCCTGTTTTCTCTTTAGAACTCAAAGGAATTACACCCTCTGGAATATTCCCTGCTTTCAGACGTTTATCTGCCGGTTTGATGGCATTTTCCGGAATCATCCACTGTTTATTTTCTTTATAGACACCGAGAATTTATATTGTACCTATTATTCGGAACAAATACAATGTTTTATTCGCAATTACAGGTACAGGTTCCGTGACTCCCCCTAATCAGATAAAGAGTCGCGGAACCTGTACCTAAATTTGATAAATTCCATTATCTAAGTGTTACCATATCTGGATTTGTCTTATAAAACATAGCTCTTGAAACCTTACTTTTCTCCAGATATCCATTGGCTTCGAGATTACCCAACACCTGTTTTCTCAGATACGTTGAATCAGTAATCCCCAGATATTCTGCAATCTCTGAAACCTTGTGTGCCTGATAATAACAGAATGACAAAACCTTCTCATCAAGTTCTGTACCACCCAGAACTGGAACAAATGTAAGTACCGGAACATTGCTGTCCTCAACACCATTAGCATATGTCAGATCCGGAAGCACCAAAGTGAAATGATCTGATGAAGAATAAATATATGGCCTATGAGTCTCATTCGCCTCTTTATATTCTTCTACAATCTTATCAAAGCCGGTGCCTGCTGCTTCCATTACATTGCATCTTACAAGCACTCCCGCAATAAGTTCATTTCTTCTTTTAGATATTATTCCAGACAAGTCATAAGTCTTACCAAATTTTTCTCCTCTGTAAAATCCTCCTGGCGAAGATATTTCCAATCGGTCCTTAAACATATCCACCTGAATTTGTGTTCCATCCAAATAATAATCTCTATGTGCAACCGCATTGATCACACCCTCAAACAAAGCGCGTTGAGGATATGCGTCAATATTTTTTCTGGCATCATCTAACTTAATTATAGAATGATTCATTCTCTGATTTACAAAATCCATCATGTAATTTATCGTAGACGTGATATTTCCGTTGAATCGATTAATTGTTACAATTCGTTCACTACCCTTGTTAAAACCTGAGAATACTGAACATTGAACCTCTGTCTTTTTTTCACTGTAATCATCCAAAAACAGAACTGCACCATTTAACAAATAGCCTTCTTCATTATAGAATCCCATTGATTGCAAGGCTTTCTCTTTAAGTTCTTTCCCCTCATTATGTTCTGAGTAAAATGCACGCAACATTGAAATCTTCTTTGGATCATACTTAACATCTGAAACCAAAATATCATACTGAGTTTTTTTACTTTTTATACTCATTTCTATAATCTCTTCATAAGTAGCACCGTTAGTAAATCCATCTCTTCTCATAAAGATAGAAGGAATATTTTTGTATTTCAAAATTACCGGTTTAAAAGAAGACTCAGGAATGCTAACCCTAATAATGAAACGCTCACTATTCTTTATCTCATATCGAACAAATGAAATCTTCATTTGGGGTCTCGGAGTCAAATGTTCATTGACCTGATTATTAAAATAGTTTCGTTCATTATCTGCCGCTTTCCTGTCGAACCCAACTAATTTGTTTGTTTTATCTTCTACACCAATGTAGAAGTCTCCTCCGTATGCATTTGCAAAACCTGCAATACTTTTTAGCCACCCCACAACATCATTTCGGTTTAGAATGCTTTTGCATTCGAATCTATCACTCTCAAGCTGCACATCATTAATAATTTCCTCCAAATACATGGAATCACCTCTTTTATGAATTGCTTCAATTTTACTTCAATATCACTTCAAAGTCAACTTCAAAGTCACTTCAAACAATATTCAATTCACTTTGAACTAAATGAAGTGTTCCACAGATTATTATCCTTTATACCCCCGTCATCCGATAGTCATTGAAGCTCAGGGAGCATAAACTCTTATTTTCTTTCAACTTCTTCAACATCCTATCTTAAAAAATCATCTTTTACTGTGCCGACAAACCATTAATCGGCACTTTATCGGCATTTTCGGTCTCATTCACCAAACTATTGGAATCACTCATAGTTGAATCCATTCTCTTCACACCATTCAATTGCAAGTTTTTTCTGTGCCTTTTCTTTATAATCATACCATTCATCAATAACCCCCAGACGCTCTGCCAAATTACGGAATCTACGGAAAGTGCCTCGACCTCTGATTGCAGATTCAAACTGGTCACGTATAGCACCTGCTGGAATTTCGTCATAAATGAAATCCTCCATAAAACGATATTCATTGATATCAAACTTGTCCGGAAGTTTGAAAAATCTGGTTCTCCATCCTTCCTCAATCATCTCTTCTAATACTTCATCATCTTCATCCTGTTGATATCCAAAATCTTCCGTGTACCAGATCAATTCCTGCTTTTCCAGATCATAATATGCAGTACTGTTATCATCAGCCATTTCAATTGCTTCCATAACAAGTGATAACTTCACCGTCGGACGGCTCGGATCAATGGGATCTGACACTTCCTTTAGCAATATCTTTTTACCAAATCCACCACGTTCTTCGGCTTTCTTAGCACGGGTTCTTTCTAATTCTGTAATCGTATATCCTCTGGCGACTGCTGCCGTAAAAAGAACTTCCAAAAGATCTGCCAGTTCTTCCAGACTCTGATCCTGATAATACTCCGCTAATTCTTCATCAAGTTTCGCATCCAGCATCTTCAGATAGTCTTCATCCGAAAGAATTTCTGTCTTACACGCTTTTCCAGATGCCTCTATAATTTCCGGAATCTTATCCCGGACAAGCTTATGATATTCCTTTACACTCATTTTCTACACCACCATTCATTATTTGGGCTTCCAGATTTCATCGTAACCGTTTCTCTGCGCCCAGGTATATATCTTCAAAAGACGTTTCGCCTGATAATTCTTCGTGAATTATATCATGCTTCTGCCAGTAAATCTCTTATCAGAAATCGTAGAAATTCCTTGCACTTTCCACATCCAGTTCCAAAACGGAGCTGCTTTTCCACATCTTCATACGATTTTGCACCATTTTTTATAGCATCTTCAACCATGCCATAAGTTACATTTTTACAATTGCATGCGATTTTTTCTCTTTTCATTCTCTCATCTTGTCCTCCATAATCATCTACTGAAAAGGGATTAATTTGTCATATATTTCTTTCAATCGTATAACCTGCATGATCCAGTGCATCGATTGCCTTCTCAAAATCATCCTGCTTTACCAATATGTAATCGGTATTGATTCCAATCAGAGAAAATTCCATCTGCCCTTTTATTCGAAATGCTTTCCATTTGTCTTCCCGATATGTTACATTTTCCGGAACCTGTTCCGTCAGGCAAACGAGCGAATTTTCTTCATCCGTCTTCTGCGGAAAACAAAATGCAGATGACAAGTCCACCATTGAATAATCTTCAACCTTGCATACGGAAAAGCAGTATGTCAACGGTTCTATATGAATCTGTGCTTTCTTTAAGCTTCGCTCTTCTTTCTGTATCTGACCGTATACCTTATCGATTCTCCCATTGCGGCTTCCAAAGAAACGTTTATATATTTCCCCATATGGAATCCAGATACCTGCATTTTCTATTCGTTCATAGAGTCGGTTCAGAACCGTCTGGAATTCTTTATCCTTTCGTGGAAGAATTCCGGTTTCCTTGTAGTACCTGCAAATCTCTTCATTAATCCATCTATTGATTTTCTCTTTTTGATCCATTTTCAGATTCGAGTACTTCTTATCCGTCTGAAGCAGGCGACCATCAACCATCTTGTGATTTTTTCTGGACAACTTTAATCACCTCCATTGTCACAAAACCTAATAAGATTGTCGCTAATATATTCGTTTATTGTGCGAATCACATCTTCTCTTCTTTGCTATTCTCTTCTACAAAAGCAGCCTGCCACATACACATATCCATGAGTTTCATTGCTGGATATTCCACTCTGTGCTGGCTTATTTCATTTTTCACAACTTCAAACACATCTTTGTTCCTAACATAATACTCAGCTACATTACGCACAGAACATGCATTATATTGTCCAGAGGAAATATGATATTGCCTTACTGTCTGTACATAGTATCTGTCATATGCAGGGACACAGCCAAGAGTTCCCAACAGAATCTTTGTCGTCAGGGTATCTGTCACATTATTTGTATTTCCTTCAAACGAAGGTCGTTCATTTGCATATAGTTGTTTAATCCGGTCACTCAATTCCATAAGTAAATCCAGATTTTCTGCTTTCATAAGATTCTCTGCGGAAATATTCCTCAGAACATCATATTTTCCTTCCAGTATTGTGCTGACTACAGCACCATGAATCTTGTAATCTTTTTGCAAGAGAAAGGAGGAACCGCGATACATTCCCCAACTTGCCAGATAAAACGACAAATGCAACGAGAGGTAATCTATTGTAGCATTATCATTTTTTCCACGATGCTCACCAAATGCTTTGTAGCAATGTTCCCAAGATTTGTATCTTCCATGTTCATCCTTCACCGTTTCATAAAAATAATCCCTTATATATTTCACTGCTGTCTGAGGATCCAGTTGTTTTTTTAATATTTCCTTCTTAGAATAATCAGTTTTTTCTTTTTTCTCGCACATTTTGGGTTTCTTTCGAAACACAATAGTCTGCTCTTGTATATTGATTTGTTCGGAACGAAATCCGGCGTTTAACCAACCATAAGCTATCGCATGTGATGTACTATTAGACCAAAATGCCTGGTGTACATATGCAGATGCAGGAAGTGCTTCGCCCAACTCGTTTTCTATTTCAGCAAAAGTCATTTTGATAGACTCTTTTTCCAGTTTATTAAGATAATGCGTAAGCCTCAAGTATTTATCTCCTAACGGCATGGCATATACTTACTCCTTTCTTCACCTAAAACATCGTGGGAGAGTACTACGTCCCATTGATACAATGGTAACATAAACTTTATAGTCCCCACCGATTAGAAATTATCTGTGGGGACAGTTTGAACATATTGAGCTCCGGGAGCATAAAGTCCAAAAAACCAAATTTGTAACTGGTGTCGTTATACGATTTACTGGAAAACAGATATGTAAAAGCAGACCACATCTCGTCATCCGAGAATGATCGGGATACATATGTCGCTTCTTTCAAATCATATCCTGTTGCCATTCGTTAATCCCTCATAAATCGTAACGGTTCAGTACCAATGTCACTTAGTTAAGCTTATCGGTTCAAATCATTATAAACAACCCCAACAATAAACGTTGAGCATAATATTGAACAAAGTAATTAACGGCATCAGAGATAAACCTGACCGTCAAATTCAACCAATGCCACAATAAGAACCCTTTTAAAAAACTCCATTTTCTTTTTCAACATGCCATATTATTAAAATCACAATAGTCTAAGCATTTCTTGTAATTTCAGTGCCCTTTCTTTTGCATAATTATAATCTTTAATTACCTGATTCAGCTTAGTTTCACTATTAATAGGCATATGATATGATTTTAAACATACACCTTCAGCCCATCCTATACGAATAGACATTCCCATTAAACCATTTGTTTCAAATATACCACCTGCAGGAATAGTCTTCAATCAGAATATCGTTATAAACTGTCTTCAGTATAACACAGATGGGAAAAATATCATACAGCAAATACTACTTTTTGCGAACCAAAAGAAGCCCGAAGAAAATTTATTTCCCCAGACCTCTAATCCGTTCGTTCAGATATCATTTCCACTGATTTTTCTGCTGATAACCAGTCAGACTGTTCTTATTCACTTTACTGTGAATGGTATGACGGATACCTGCTTGGAGATCAGGAAATCTTCAATCCATGGTCTGTCATCAGTTACTTTGATAACGGATGCAGTCCGTAAACATTCTGGATTTCAACAGGAAGCAATGAGATATTAAGCGACCTTATGACAAATGCAGATGAAGAACTTATGGAACGCCTGAACAGTCTGATGCTGGGGCAGAGCATACTGACATATGGGATTGCATTTTCAGGGAAACGTGTAAAAGTTCTGAGTGGAAAAAAATAATTTTTAAACCAGTTGTAAAGGGATTGCTGTAATAATCAATTACAGCAATCCCTTTACAATGATTACCCCTTACTTAAGCTTCATTTCCCAATCTGCCTCCTTGAATCCAACCAGAACGAAATCCTCCCCAATGGCCATCGGTCTCTTTACCAGCATCCCATCAGTGGCAAGAAGTGCATACTGCTCCTCTTCACTCATCTCAGGAAGCCTGTCCTTAAGCTTCATTTCTTTATAAAGAAGTCCGCTTGTATTGAAAAATTTCTTAAGCGGCAGTCCACTTCTCTGATGCCATTCTTTCAGTTCCTCCATCGTTGGATTTTTTTCTTTAATTGGTCTCTCATGATAATCTATACCATTTGCATCCAGCCATTTTTTCGCCTTCTGACACGTACTGCACTTTGCATAACATAAAAATTCCATATCAATCACTCCTTCTTCCATCCATGCTCACCATGGTAAATCATTTGTTTTGTCATACCTCCATCGATGCAAATATTTTCTCCGGTAATAAATCCTGCTTTATCTGAACAAAGAAATAAAATCATATTTGCAATATCCATGGTATTTCCCACTCTGCCCACAGGCTGCTGAATCGCATCCGGCCCTTCATAGATCTCATCACCCGTTTCAATCCATCCAGGGGAAATAGAATTTACGCGCACCTTACCCGCCAGACTCACCGCCAGTGCATGGGTAAGTGAAGCGATACCGCCCTTGGCTGCCGTATAGCTCTCTGTCTGCGGCTGACTCATCCTGTCTCTGGAAGACGACATATTGATGATGCATGCACCTTCTGCAAAATAATCCTGAAATAGCTTCGCAAGATAAAACGGTGCCGTCACACCCGCAGCCATGGCATATTCAAATTCTTCATAAGAACATTCATCAATTCCCTTCATAACAGGAAGAGCATTGTTAATCAAATAGTCTACATGACCATGCCGTTCCAGCACATAAGATGCAAATGCTTCCAATACTTCCTTCTTGCTGATATCTCCCACAAAATGGGTACCCTCTGCAATATCGATAACTTCAACCAAAGCCCCTTCTGCTTCAAAGGCTTCTTTCGTAGTCTTCCCGATTCCATGAGCACCACCCGTGATTACCACTACTTTATTCTTAAACTGCATTATCTGTCACCTGCTTAGTATCAACTTAACCGCCTCAATCAAATCCTTACTGAATCCTTCAAGCTCGTCCATCGTTATAACCTTATCTCTAACAAAGTAAACAATGTCCCAAATCGCAGTAGACTTACGAAGCTCAATCAAAACTCCCGGATGTTTCTTATCCTTCTTGATTCTCTCCTCAAGTTCCCAGAAATGATCAGAAGCATTTCCAGGTGAAGTCAGCAATTCTACATATTCTTTTACAAGTTGTTCCATATAATGTTCCTGCCAATCAGATACACGCTCACGGAATAGTTTCCAATCTGCTTTTGAAATTTCAAACATATGTTTTATCTCCAATCCACAATTTCTGTTTACATATCACTCGTTAATGTCAAGGATCTCATTCAACCTTTCTGATTAACAAATACATTACATAATAATTTTGACAATGTCAACAAAAAATCCTCTCTCAAATGATCTCATATACATTTATATTTTATCAATTATTTCTTGAATCGCAGTTTCTTTTGTGTAATAATCGCATAGTGGTATCAAAATTCAAAAAGAAAGCGAGGTGTTCGGGTGAAGGATTTTGAAAAGATATATTCGGAATACTACGATGTCGTATTTCAGTATGTACTATCTCTGTGCAAAGATGAAGCATGGGCAGAAGAAATCACCCAGGAGGCTTTCTTTAAGGCACTAAAAAGCATCGGCACCTTCCGTGGTGAATGTAAGCTAAGAGTTTGGTTATGCCAGATTGCCAAGAACACATTATACACTGAGTCTAAGCGCCAACAACGACATGCGGATTACCCGTTAGAACAGATCGCAGCTGATGAATCAATCGAGAAATCCATATGTGACAAAGAGGATGCATTTCAAATACATAAGCTGCTTCACCATTTGGAAGAACCGTATAAGGAAGTCTTTTGGATGCGCACCTTTGGAGAATTATCCTTTAGAGATATTGCGCTTCTGTTCGGTAAGACAGAGAAAAAGATCTTACGACACAACTTTCCACCCTGCACAATACTTATGTACTAATTAAAAATGATGCAGATGTTGAGTTTCTGAAACAACAAATACACGACTATTCTTTACAGCACGGATTTGAAGCATCTGCCGTTACACTGAAAGAGGAATACAAAGAATACAGTGACGAAACAGCGGTATTTACAAGACGGCATATCAGTCTTGCCGTGTTCTTGTCTGCAATGGCAATCAGTTCCATTATTGCTGTGTTCACAACGAATGCTTTGTTGAAACGCAGGCAGTACGGAATTTTCATTGCAAACGAACTGACTTTAAAGGAAGTAGTTTCGTGTATTGCAACCGAAATTTCAATGATCATTTTTTGCTCAATGGTAATTGCGTGGCTGACGAAATTGATGGAATTTCTGATGGGAAAAGACATATTCCGTGATATTCTGCTGATAGCACATATCCAATTCACTTTGCCGATTTGCCTTGCAATCGGTGTGCTGTTGGTGATTATCGCAACAACCATCCCGGCAATTAAAATCTTTCAGTATCAGCCATGCGA